>JAJTCK010000001.1 GCA_021323175.1 Solirubrobacterales bacterium
CGCGCGCGCGGCCGGGGACCTCGCTGAGCGCTTGGCGGACCTCGGCTACCCCGGACCGAAGCTCGACGTCCCCGACCTCGACCAGCGCCTGATCGTCCTGGAGTCCGGCGAGCATCTCATCGGCGCCTTCGGCCTCGTTCGCGGCCATCTCGATCAGCTCCGCCGCCTTGAGCGACCCGGGAGGGACCGCCGGCGCATCGAAGGAACGACTCTGGAGGTCGTGGCGGCCCGCGAAGCCCGAGTACGCGCGGCGGGCGGCGGCGTACGCGCGCTGCACCGACCCGAAGATTTGCTCCTCCAGGCGGTCAGCATTGATGTCATCGAGGCGCTCGTGGGCCGCGCCCAGGTATTCCAGGGCGGCGCCGACCTGCTCGGCCGACTCTGCAAGGGCCTCGAGCAGCCCCTCACGTCCTTCCAGGTTCGTATAGGCCAAGAGAAGCGGCTGATGGGATTCGAACCCACGACCTTCTGCATGGCAAGCAGACGCTCTAGCCAACTGAGCTACAGCCGCGCAGCGGGCAAGTATAGGACGACGCTCGCCGGGCGACGGGCGCTCAGGCCGCGTCCAGCGCTTCGTTGACCAGCTCGTCCGCGCGGATGTTCTGCTCGCGCTTGACCGCGCGGAGCGACCACGACGGCAGCTCGTCGAGCGCTGCGACGACCTCCTCCCGCAGCGGTCTCAGGTGCTCCTGCTTCACCTTGTAGGCGCCCTGGACCTGCTTCACGATCAGCTCCGAGTCCCCGATCAGCTCGACCTCGTCCGCCCCTAGCTCCTTGGCCAATTCGACACCTAGCAGCATGGCCCTGTACTCGGCGACGTTGTTGGTCGTCACCCCGATCGTCTCGCTGCGCTCGGCCAATAGCTTTCCGTCCCCGTCGGTGGCCACAGCGGCGATCGCGGCGAGCCCCGGGTTTCCCCTGGCGCCGCCGTCGACGTTGACGGCGATCCTCAGGCCGAGACCTCGGCCTCGGACTTGGCCTCGGCGATCACCTTCTGGGCGAGGTGCGCGGGCACCTCTTCGTGCCTGGCGAACTCCATGGTGAAGTCCCCGCGCCCCCCGGTGATCGCCCTCAGGTCCGGGGCGTAGTCCAGGACCTCGGCCATCGGCACCTCAGCCTTGACCTCGGTCGCCGAGCCCATCGGCTCCATGCCCAGGGGCTTACCGCGGCGCGAGTTCAGGTCACCGATCACGTCGCCCACGACGTCCTCGGGCACGCTCACGGTCAGAAGCATGATCGGCTCGAGCAGGACGGGATCGGCCTGCTCCATCGCCTGCTTGAAGGCCATCGAGCCTGCGACCTTGAAGGCGTTCTCCGAGGAGTCCACGCGGTGGTACTGGCCGTCGTAGAGCCGGACCTGCATGTCCTTGACCGGATACCCCGCGACGACCCCGTGCTGCATCGACTCGGCGACGCCCTTCTCGACGGCAGGGATGAAGCCCTTGGGGATCACCCCGCCTTTGATCGCGTCCACGAACTCGAAGCCCGTCCCGGGCTCGGTGGGGGCGATCTCGATGTGGCAGTCGCCGAACTGGCCGCGGCCGCCCGTCTGCTTCTTGTAGCGGCCGTGGGCCTTGGCCGGCTTGCGGATCGCCTCCAGGTAGGGGACCCGTGGCGGATGCAGCTCGATCTCGGCGCCGAACCGACTCCTCATCCTGTCCACGATCACCTCGACGTGGACCTGGGTGATGCCGGCGATGATCTGCTCACCCGTCTGCTGGTCGCGGTGGACGTCCAGCGTCGGGTCCTCCTCCTCGAGCCTGCGAATGGCGTTGACCGCCTTCTCCTCGTCGCCCTTGCTCTTCGGCTCGAAGGCGAAGGCCATCACCGGTGCGGGCAGGTCCAGCGGCGGGAAGGCGATGCGGGCGTCCTTGCCGGCCAAGACGTCTCCCGCGCGCGTCTCCTTCAGCTTCGCAACCGCGCCGATGTCCCCGGCTCCCAACTCGTCGACCTGCTCGTGGTCCTTGCCGCGGGGAACCAGCAGCTGGCCGATCCGCTCCTTGCTCTTGCGGGTCACGTTCGAGACCTGGGAGTCCCCCTTGAGCACCCCCGAGTACACGCGGAACAGGTTGAGTCGCCCCGCGTAGGGATCCGCAAGCGTTTTGAAGACGTAGACGACGAGCTCAGCGTCCTCGTCCGGCGCGATCTCGATCGTCTCGCCCTCGTCGTCCAGGGCCCTGACGGCTCCGCGCATCGCCGGCGAGGGCAGGTCCTCCACCAAGGCATCGAGCAGGCGCGTGGTGCCGAGGTTCTTCGTTGCAACCCCGCACGTGACCGGGAATATGCGGCCCTCGGTGACGCCGCGCTTCAGGACCGTGACGATCTCCTCGTGAGAGATCTCCTCGTCGGCGAGGTAGCGCTCCATCAGTTCGTCGGAGTTCTCGGCGACCTCGTCCATCAGCTTCTCGCGGTACTCCTGGGCCTGCTCGGCGAGTTCGTCGGGTATGTCCTGGGGCTCGGGTGCACCCCTGCCCTCCCCGTCCGCCACGAACGCCTTCATGTCGATCAGATCGATGACTCCCTTGACCTCGTGTTCGGATCCGATCGGAATCTCCGTTGCGACGACGTGGTTGCCAAAGGCGCTTTGGAGCGATTCCAGCGCACGGAAGAAGTCAGCGCGCTCGCGGTCCAGCATGTTCACGTACACCAGGCGGGCCAGGCCCTCCCTGTCGGCGCGCTGCCACAGGCGCTCGGTGTGGACCTCGACCCCCATCACGGCGTTGACCACGACCACGGCCGAATCGGCGACGCGCAGGGCGCCGACGGTGTCGGCGACAAAGCTGGGCTCGCCGGGCGTGTCGATCAGGTTGATCTTGCGGCCGTCGTGCTCGAACGAGGCCACCGAGGCCCCGATCGACATCTCCCGCTGCTGCTCGTCGGCCTCGAAGTCCGAGACCG
This sequence comes from Solirubrobacterales bacterium, assembly GCA_021323175.1. GTDB lineage: Bacteria > Actinomycetota > Thermoleophilia > Solirubrobacterales > 70-9 > VGBV01. The sequence goes on from JAJTCK010000001.1 coordinate 2,899, forward strand.
TGGTGCCGTCGTCGACCTTGCCCAGCCGATTGACCACACCCGCCTCGAACAGCAGTGCCTCATGCAGCGAGGTCTTGCCACTGCCCCGGTGGCCGATCAGCGCGACGTTCCGGATCCGGTCAGAAGCCTTGTGGCCCATTGACCGCGCACCCTATACGCGCGGCGGAACCTTGTTCAAGCTGTTCGGCTCAGGCGCCGGTAACCGGCAGTCCACCCCACCCGAAGAACGGCGAGCTGGAGCAGTTCGTGTGGCCGGGGTTGGGGTCGAGGTCATCGATCTGGAACTTGCCCTGCGAGCGCAGCTTTCCGTCCTCGGTGTTCGGCTTGTCGATCGTGCCGCTGAGCTTGCCCGTGAAGTCCTCGAAGGCGTAGGAGAACCTGTAGGCGTAGCGGCCGGGCTTGGGCTTCTTCCCGGCCGGCTGCGGGGATTTCGTGAACTTCACGTTCGTGTCGAGCGTGTCGCTGAGCAGGAACTGCGAAGTCCCCCCGCCCTGTTCGTTGCCGCAGGTCAGTGGGATCTGGTCGAACTCGATGCGGGTCAGCAGGCGCGGGGTGAACTTCCGCTTGCTGCCCCGCTTGTTCTTGAAAACGAGGTCCAGGGTCAACGTCCCCGCTTTCTGTGAGGGGTTCTGCGGATGCGCGGGGACCTGCACCTGCACCTGGCGCAGCTTGGTCGCGCTTTGGGCGGCCGTGGCCGGCGCCAGTAGCGCAAACAGCAGCAGGAGCGGGAACAGGATGCTCCACCTCGTCGTCTTCAGCAGGCTCATGGCTCTGAATCAAACACGCATGCGACTTGATCGATGCGCTCGCGGTTGCCGCTCGGCGCGGTTTGACCAGGCGCTGTCTTGAGCCTGGGTCCGCAGCCGCAGAACGGCCTCAAATCACGCTCGTGGATGGCTGCGAGCGTACTGCGTGCGCATCCAGGAGGGTTCCACTTGGGTGTAGATCTGCGTGGTCGAGACGCTGCTGTGCCCCAGCAGCTCCTGGATCGCGCGCAGATCAGCGCCTCCCTGAAGCAGATGGGTCGCGAACGAGTGGCGCAGCGCGTGCGGGGAGACGCCACCCGCGATCGCCGCCGTGCGCACCCACAGCTCGAGCCTGCGGCGCAGGTCTGAGGGGTGCAGCCGCCTGCCGCTCTTCGACACCAGCAGGGCGGGAGAGGCGTCGGGCCCCGCCCCCGCGAGGGCCGGGCGCCCGCGATCCAAGTAGGCGCGCAGCGCTCGCTGCGCCGGCTCGCCGACCGGGACGAAGCGCGTCTTGCCGCCCTTGCCCTCCACGCGCAGGCGCTCGCCCTCGAAGTCCACGGAGTCCCTGTCCAGGCCGATCACCTCCTGAGCTCGGAGGCCGCACGAGTAGGCCAGGTCGAGCATGGCACGGTCGCGCAGTTCGAGCGGCGTGCGCGCCGGAATTCGGTCGAGCAGCTGCTCGACTTCGTCACGGCTGAGAACCCTCGGAAGCTTCACGTCGCGCTTGGGGCTGCCGACTAGGTCGGCGGGGTTTGCCTCGACCTTCCCGGCGCGCGTCAGCGCCCGGTAGAAAGCCTTGATCGCGGCGAGCTTCCTCGCGACGGTGGCCTTGGAGGCGCCGCGGCTGGAGACCTCGGCCACATAGCGCCGCAACTCGCGGTGCCCCAGGTCAGCCGGCTCACGCCCGCGTCCGGTCGCCCAGGCAGCGAGCTGGTCCAGGTCGGTCTCGTAGGCGCGGCGGGTCCTGAGGGCGGCGCCGGAGGCGCTCAGGTCGCGGTCAAAGGCGGACAGTGCCTCGCGCCAGGGCCCGCTCAGGCCAGGCTCTGCCTCGATGGCGCGCATGCCCGGGACTTCGCCGCAACCGCGGCTCTCCCTGCCGCCGCACACACGCCGTCAGGCGGGCGCTACTGGATGTAGATCGGAGTGCCGACCTCGACCTGGTCGAACAGCTCGATCACGTCGGGCACGAGCATGCGGATGCAGCCGTGCGAGGCGGCACTGCCGATCGAGCCGGTGTCGTCGGTCCCGTGGATCCCCGCGCCGTTGTAGATACCCATCCAGCGGGACTTCAGCGGGTTGGACGGGCCCGGGGGAATCGATTGCCCGGCCAGGTCGCCGGCCCAGCTCGAGGTCGGGACGTTCCAGGTCGGGTCCACCTGCTTGTCCTGGATGCTGTGCAGCCCGGTCGGCGTCGGGTAGCCGCTGCCGCCGACCGCGATGGGGTAGGACTTGACCAGCTTCAGGTTCTTGAACAGGCGCAGCGTGTACTCGCTCTGGCTGACCGTGACATAGACCGGGTACACCTCGGCCAGCTCCTTGGTCGTGATCTCCGGCTTGGTCGTCTTGACCTCCGCCGCGAGCCTCCTGCCCGCTCCGGGCGACTCGATCTCGTCGACGATCAGCTGCTTCATCCGCCCCTCGCGCAGCTCGATGCCGGTCTCCCCACGCGTGGGGGTGAGCGTGTCGCCGCTCGGGGTGATGCTCGCGTCGACGGGATCGCGGTCGATCACATCCTTGAGGTCGGACATGTAGTTCGCGACCGCTTCCTTCGAGTAGTGGACCCGCGGCTCGATGTCCGTGTCCACCTCGGAGCCCTGGACGTATCGGCTCACGCGCTCGATCAGACCCCCCTCGCGGGTGACCTCGACGGCCTCATCGACCATCCCGTCCACGTCAGCGGTCGTATCGAGCTGCTGCGGATTCAGGCGGTACGGCCGGCCCTCGAAGGTCACGACGACGGGCTTGTCGAGCGGTGCGACGACCCGGTCCTGGATCACGTCACGCGCCTCGGCCTCGCTGAGGCCGCCGATGTCCACGCCGCCGACCGTAACGCCGGGGGCGATCTTGTCCTTCTGGGCGCTGTCATACGCCCAGACGGCGGTGGCGAGCAGCAGCGCGCCCGTCAGGACGACGACCGCCGCGATCAGGGCCTTCTGATGTGCCTTGAGCTTCGTTCCCATACCGGTTCCGGGTCCCATGTGATGATACGAGCACGGGTGGCGGTCACCTCTCGGATGACCGTCCCGCATGGGGTTTTGCGCGCTTTCGCCCGTAAGATCTCGCCCGGCATGGATCGAGCGAGGAGAGCCTGATGCGAAGCAAGGACTCGGTCCGCAAGGAGGTCTGGAAGGCGATGGACCGCGAGGGCGTCGCCAGGTTCCCGGGCGCCGATGGCCGCATTCCGAACTTCGCCGGGGCGAGGCTGGCCGCGGAGAAACTGGCGGCGCACCGGCTGTGGAAGCGCTCGCGGACGATCAAGGTCAACCCCGACTCGCCCCAGACCCAAGCGCGGCGCATCGCCCTCGAGGAGGGCAAGACCCTGGTGGTGGCCGTCCCCCGCCTGCGCGACATGCATCCGTTCCGCCTGCTCGAGCCGCGCAAGCTGAACGACAAGCAGAAGCGGGAGGCCGCGACGATCAAGGGTGCGCTTCGCCACGGAAAGGTGGTCGCCGACGAGGAGCTGCCGGACATTGACTTCGTCCTGACCGGTTCGGTGGCCGTCAACCTGAGCGGGGCCCGGGTGGGCAAGGGTGGCGGCTACTCGGACCTGGAGTACGGGCTGCTGATCGAGGCCGGAAAGATCGACGACCACACGACGGTCGCGACCACGGCTCACCCCATCCAGATCGTGCGAGAACACCTGCCGGTCACCGATCACGACCTGCCCGTCGACCTGATCGCCACCCCCCGGGCGGTGATCGAGGTCGAGCGCCAGTATCCGCGCCCGCGCGGGATCCTGTGGAACCACCTGCAGCCACCGCAGATCCGTGAGATCCCGATTCTCGAGCGCATGGGATACGCGTAGGCGGATAGACGAGTCATCGTGAGCGCACCCCGGACACAGGACGCGCGCGAGCTGGACGTCTCGGTGGGCGAGGCGCTCCGGAAGATCGCCGCCGATACCGGGTTCGCGCTGAAGCTGGCGACGAACCGGGTCGAGCTGCCGCCGCCGACTCCCGCGGACGGCCCCGATCCGTACGGCTCGCCGGATCCGGAGTGGCTGGGGATCGGATGGAGCGCGCACAGGCACCAGATCGACGTCGTGGGCACCCGCGTGAACTACGTCGAGATGGGCGAGGGCCCGCCCCTGGTGTTCGTCCACGGCCTCTCCGGCGCCTGGCAGAACTGGCTCGAGAACCTCCCCCATTTCGCGAGCACCCACCGCGCCATCGCGCTGGACCTGCCCGGCTTCGGATCCAGCCCGATGCCACGCTGGGACATCACGATCCCCGCCTACGGTCGGTTCCTGCGGGACTTCTGCGAGCGAATCGGCGTGGGCACCTGCGTCCTGGTCGGCAACTCGATGGGCGGTTTCATCGCGACCGAGGTCGCGGTCGCCGAGCCCGACCGCGTCTCGAAGCTCGTGCTCGTGTCGGCCGCCGGCATCACCTGGGCAAGGGCGCGGCGCGAGCCCGCCGCGATGGTCGGCAGGATGGTCCGCGCTGCGACACCGATGACGATGCGCTGGCAGCTCGGCGCGGGAATTCGGCGGCCTCGCGCTCGGCGTCTGTCGTTTCAGGGGGTCTTCCACGACCCGAACGCGCTGCGCCGGGAGCTGCTGTGGGAGAACATCGTCCCGGCGCTCAACAGCCCTGGCTACCTGGACGCTTTCACGAACCTCGTCGGCTACGACATCCGCCACCGCCTGGAGGAGATCGAGGTCCCCACCCTGGTCGTGTGGGGCCGCAACGACCGCGTGGTCCCCGTGCCCGCCGCCTTCAGCTACCAGCGGCGCATCGGCTCCAACGCGCGGCTGGAGATCTTCGACGGCACGGGCCATGTCCCCCAGCTCGAGCGCCCCGTGCGCTTCAACGGGCTGCTCGAGGAGTTCTTGGCGGAGTAGAGAGCCGCCGCCCCGGCCACCGCCTCAATGACAGGAAGGAGTCCCCGCCGCGAGCCGCGAGGGCTATCAGGCCGGGCGGGTAACCGCGCCGTCGGCCGCCGATGAGACAGAGGCCGCGTACTTGGCCATGACCCCGGAGTCGTACAGCGGCTTCGGCGGCTGGTAGACCGCGACGCGGTCGGCGATCTCCTCGTCGGACAGATCCACGTCGAGGCGGCGCGCCTCGACGTCCAGCGTGATCCGGTCCCCGTCGCGAATGGCTCCGATGGGGCCGCCACGCACCGCCTCGGGCGCCACGTGTCCCGCCATCAGCCCGCGGGTCGCGCCGCTGAAGCGACCGTCGGTGAGCAGCGCGACCTTGTCGCCCAGGCCCTCACCGACCAGGGCGGCCGTGACCTGGAGCATCTCGCGCATGCCGGGGCCTCCCGAGGGGCCCTCGTTGCGGATCACGACCACGTCGCCGGCATTGACGCCGCCCTTCTTGACGGCGCCGAAGCAGTCCTCTTCCGACTCGAAGACCCGGGCGGGGCCCGTGTGCTGCAGCCGCTCGTATCCGGCGACCTTGACGACACAGCCCTCGGGCGCAAGGTTGCCGTGCAGGATGACCAGGCCTCCCGTCTCCTTGATGGGATCGTCGAGCGCCCTCACGACCTGCTGGCCCTCGGCCTCGTCGGCGTCGTCGGCCTCCTCGCCGATCGTGCGGCCGGTGACCGTGATCGCATCGCGATGAAGGAGCCCTGCGTCCGAGAGGCGCTTCGCCAGCAGGCCCACTCCCCCGGCCTCGTTCAGGTCCCTGGCGACGAAGCGTCCGCCGGGCTTCAGGTCGCCCAGCAGCGGGGTCCGCTCGGAGATGTGGTCGAAGTCGTCGATCGTCAGCCCGATTCCGCACTCCCGCGCCAGGGCCAGCAGATGCAGGACCCCGTTGGTGGAGCCGCCGGACATGGCCACGGTCGCGATCGCGTTTTCGATGGACTCGCGCGTGATGATCTGGCTGGGGCGCAGGTCCTGCTCCAGAACGTTCAACACCAACTCGCCCGCCCGCTCCGAGACGGCCTTGCGCTCATCGGCGACGGCGGGGACCATGCCAGAGCCCATCGGCGCGATGCCCATCACCTCGTAGGCGCAGGCCATCGTGTTGGCCGTGAACTGGCCGCCGCACGCGCCGGGCCCCGGGCTCGCGACGTCCTCCAGCGCCTTCAGCTCCTCGTCGGACATCTCGCCCTTCGCGTGGGCCCCGATCGCCTCGAAGACATCCTGGATCGTGACGTCCCGGTCCTTGTAGCGGCCCGGGAGGATCGAGCCGCCGTAGAGCAGCACGGCCGGGACGTCGAGCCTGGCGAGCGCCATGACGCTGCCAGGAATCGTCTTGTCGCAGGCGCACAGGGCGACCACCGCATCGAACTGATATCCGCGCACCGCGAGCTCGATCGAGTCCGCGATGACCTCGCGGCTGACCAGCGAGGCCTTCATCCCCTGGGTTCCCATCGTGACGCCGTCCGAGACGGCGATCGTGTTGAACTCCATCGGCGTACCCCCCGCCGCCCGCACGCCCTCCTTGACGTACTCGGCGACGGCCCGCAGATGGAAGTTGCAGGGCATCGCCTCGATCCAGGTGTTCGCGATCCCGATGATCGGCTTGCGCAGGTCGGCGTCGTCGAAGCCGATGCCCTTCATGTACGCGCGCGCGTGCGCACGGTCCGGGCCATCGAACACGACCGAGCTCCGCGGGCGCGGCGCCCCCCCGTCGCGGGACATCAGGCCGTCGCCCCCACAGGTGACCAGGTCCGCAGGCGCTCCAGGTCCCGGCGGACCATCGCCGGGTCGAGCTGGCGGCCGGGCCGGTCCAAATTGGCGGTGGAGACGAGACCCCGCTCGTCCGCCCGCAGCGCGAGCCACTTCGCCAGCACGTCGTCCGCATCCGGCAGGCGCCCGCCCGCCTCACCTCCCTGCTCGCAGGGAAAGCGGACGCAGAGCTCACTGAGCAGCTCGCGGGTGCGAGAGTCGAAGGCCACGATCGGACGATGAGGGTAGAGCAGGTATCCGTACTCGCCCCGTCCATGCACGGCGACCACGCCCAGCTCCTCGTAGCTGGCCAGGACCTCGGCGCCCGCGACGGACCCGAGCAGCGTCCGGGCACGGCCCTCGGCCCTGGCGTCGCGTGCGCGGTCCTCGCCCGCAGAATCCGTCATCGGCCGCCTGCAGCAGGCGGGAAGAAGATCACCCGGTCGGCCCCGTCGGGGATCTCCTCGAACTCGCGCACCATCGTCGCCTCCCGTCGTCCGCTCCGGCCGGCGGTAGGGACGGCCGCCCACATGCCCAGGTCGAGCTGGCGGCGGAACTCACGGATCAGCCGCTCGGCGTCCTCGGCGACCTCGGGGTCGCCCTCGGCGAGGACCGCGTCCCCGTGTCCCGGTGTCATTCGCAGCAGTCGCACCGGCCGATTATCGCCCAGCGCGTCGCTCGGCCAGGCCGAGCACGTCCACCGGGCCCGGGCCGGCGCCCAGGTCGCGCAGGCCCGAGGCAACGGCCTCGGCGGCGATACGTCGCGCCTCGCGCGCCGCGTCAAGCGACGTGAGGCCCAGCGCCAGGTGCGCCGCCAACGCGGACGAGTGCGTGCATCCCGACCCATGCGCCGCGCCGGCGGAGTGGATCGGTCCGCCCAGCTCAACCACCTGCTCGCCGTCGAAGAAGAAGTCGATGCCCTCGGCGCTGTGACCGCCCGTCACCACCACCGCACGCGGACCCAGTGCATGGACCGCCCGCGCCAAGTCGGCGGGGTCCGCGCCCTCATTCATCTCGGTCAGCTCCCGGGCCTCGGGCAAATTGGGAGTCACCACCGTCGCCAGCGGAAGCACGCGCTCGATAAGCGCAGCCTTTGCGGACGGATCCAGCAGCACGGCGCGACTCTCGGCGACCATCACCGGATCGACCACCACCGGAGGGCCATCCAGCGCCCCGATCGCGTCGACGACCGCGCCGATCGTGGCCTCGTCGGAGAGCATCCCGACCTTTACTGCGTCCACCCCGATGTCGGTCGCGACCGCGCGCACCTGGTCCAGGATCATCGGCGGGGGGACCGGATGGATATCGGTCACCCCAACCGTGTTCTGCGCGGTCAGCGCGACGATGGCCGAGGTGCCATGCACGCCGCAGCGCGCGAACGCCTTCAGGTCGGCCTGGATGCCGGCGCCGCCGCCGGAGTCCGAGCCTGCGATCGTCAGCGCCACGGGCGTGCGCGAGTTCTCCATGCGTCAAATCTAGGGATCGCTGTCCTCAGGCCAGGCCCAGGTGACGAGGCAGGGCCGGGTCCTCCAGCGAGCTGACGACGACGTGCGCCTCGTCAAGCGTCACGCCGGGAACAGACGGCACGCCGATCACACTCAACCCGGCCGCGCGCGCCGCGGCCACGCCGGTCGGGGAGTCCTCCAACGCGATCGCCGCGTCCGGCTCCACGCCGAGCAGCTCGCACGCGTGCAGGTAGGGATCCGGGGCCGGCTTCGGCGACGCCACCTCGTGACCGCTGACGATGGCGCCGAACTCGCCGCCCATCTCGACCAGCTCCAGCGCCCGCTCGATGAAGGCCTGCGGGGAATTCGACACGAGCGCCAGCGGGACGCCGCGCCCGTGAAGCTCCGCGACGAGCTCGCGAGCCCCGACCATCGCCTCCACCCCGCCCTCCAGCTCCTCGAAGACCAGTGCGTCGAGCTCGCGGATCAGCTCCGCGGCCCGGCCGGGCTCATGGAGCCGCAGGGCCAGGATGCCGCCGGCGATCTCGGCCGAGGTCCCGACCAGCTCCAGCTTGCTCTGGAGCGTGAACTCTCGCCCTCGCCTCTCGAACAGCGCCCGCTCGGCCCTGCTCCACGCGGACTCGGTGTCCAGAAGCAGCCCGTCGTTGTCGAAAAGGACTGCGGCGGGAGGGCTCACCGGCGGCAGCCTAGTGGGGCGCTCAGCAGCGCAGTGGACGGACGCCTACGCGGGAAGCCTGTATCGGCCGGCCGAATCGGAGCGGACGAGCCCGGCGAGCTCGAGCCGGACGAGCGCGGACGCCGCCGCCGGGGGCCCGAGTTCACAGGTCCGCGCGACCTCGTCGCAGCTCGCGCTGCCCGTCGAGACCGCTGCGAGCACGGCGGCCAGCTCCGGCTCGAGTGAGGACCCGCCTCGGCTCGAGGCGATCGTGGCCCGCCCGGCGCCGGCCCCGAGCAGCGCGTCGAGGACGTCCTCTGGCCCGCGGACCACGTGCGCACCCGCCCGCAGCAGCTCGTTGGTCCCTTCGGCACCCGGATCCCCCACGCGCCCGGGGACGGCTCCGACGTCCCGCCCCAGGTCCTGCGCGATCGCGGCGGTGATCAGCGATCCGGACCTGCTGCGGGCCTCGACCACGACGGTCATTCGGCCGAGGGCGGCCATGATCCGGTTGCGCGCGGGAAACGTCCACCGCCGCGGCGCCGTCCCGGGCGGCAGCTCGCTCACGATCAGCCCCTCGTTTGCGATCCGGCGGTAGACGCGTGCCTGTCCCCGCGGGCTTGGGATCTCGGCGCCGCCGCCCAGAACGGCCACTGTCCGCCCCGCCGCGCTGAGTGCGCCCTCGTGCGAGGCGGAGTCGATGCCGTGCGCCATGCCGCTGACGATCACCGCGCCGGCGCGGGCCAGGCGGGCGCCGAGGGACTCGGCCAGGTCCCTCGCGTGCGCGCTGGGGCGCCGCGTCCCGACGATCGTCACCACGGCGGGCTCCTCCGAGAGCTCACGGAGCAGGCCTTCGCTGCCGCGCCCGAACAGGACGGCGGGTGCGTCGCGGGCGTCCCGGAGGCGGCCGGGGTAGACCGCGTCGTGGCGGCAGGTCGCCCAGAGGCCGGTCCTCTCCACCGCCTCGCGCGCCGCCGCGGTGTCTGCGGCGCGGGCGGTCTCCAGGATCCGTTCGGCGTCCCCGGCCGCGACCGCCTCGGCCAGGCGCCCGTCCTCGAGCGCCAGGAGCTCGCGGGCCTCGCGCCGCGCCGACCCCAGACCGGCCTCGATCCGGTCCGCCAGGCCGGCCACGAGCCACGCGCGCCGCAGGCAGTCGTCGCATGCCCCGGGACGGTTCACGGGCCGCCGCGCCGGCGCAGGTTGAGCGCCTCGCTCACGTGCAGCCCGGTCACCTGCGCCTCGCCGCCCAGGTCGGCGATCGTGCGGGCCACGCCGAGGACCCGGTCCCACCCCCGGCCGCTGAGGCCGAGTTGTGCATGGCCGAGCTCCAGGGCGGCCCCGGCCCCCTCGTCGAAGCAGCCCGTCCGCCGCAGCTCTGGGCCCTCGGTCGCACTGTTGCAGCGACCGGGCCCGAGCCGGGACTCCTGGCGCTCGCGGGCCTGCCGCACGCGGTCCCGGACGCGCCGCGAGGGCTCGCCGGGGTCGCCCGAGAGCGCTGCGGCAGAGGGTCGGTCCACCTGGATCTGGACGTCGATGCGGTCGGCCAGGGCGCCGCTCAGCTTCGAGGCGTAGCGCGCCGCGAAGGCGGGATTGCATTCGCAACGGCCGGAATCCCTGCCGTGTCCGCACGGGCACGGGTTCGAGGCAGCGACCAGCATGAAGGAGCACGGCATCGAGACCACCCCGCCCGCGCGCGCCAGGGTGACGCTTCCGCGCTCCAGCGGCTGGCGCAGTGCCTCGAGCGAGTCCCTGCGGAACTCGCCGAGCTCGTCCAGGAACAGAACCCCGCGGTGCGCGCGGGTCACCTCACCGGGGCGAGGCGGAGAGCCTCCGCCGATCAGGGCGCGGGCCGAGGCGCTGTGGTGAGGCGCCCGGAACGGGCGACCGACCGGGAGAATGCCGTTGCCCGCGCCGCGGCAGGCGCCCGCGATCCTCAGGACCTCGAGGGCCTCGCCGCGCTCCAAGGGCGGAAGCAGAGACGGCAGGCGCCGTGCCGCGAGCGTCTTCCCCGCCCCGGGGGGACCGGTCAGGAGCATGCTGTGGCCCCCCGCCGCGGCAATCTCCAGGGCGCGCCGGAGCGTTGGCTGGCCCCGCAGGTCCTCGAGGTCGGGGGCATCGTCCTGGGATGGCCCGCACAGGTCCGGGGTCGCCTCTCGCGGCACCGAGGCCAGGCTTCCCGCGGCGAGGTCCGTCAGCCTGGAGACGTGCTCGATCGCGACGACCTCCAGCCCATCCACGAGGCGCGCCTCGCCGGCGTCCTGGGACGCGACCGCGATCCCCTGGAGCCCCAGGGACCGCGTTGCCTCGGCCATCGCCAGTGCGCCCGGCACGGGCCTGATCGTCCCGTCCAGCGCCAGCTCCCCCGCCAGCGCGTACCTGTCGAGGACGTGGACGTCGATCTGCCCGGAGGACGCGAGCAGCGCGGCCGCGATGGCCAGGTCGAAGCCCGGCCCCGCCTTCTTCAGATGGGCCGGGGCCAGATTCGCCGTGATCCGCTGCATCGGAAAGCTGAATCCCGAGTTGAGCAACGCGGAGCGCACCCGCTCGCGCGACTCGCGGACCGAGGTGTCGGGGAGTCCCACGATGGTGAACGCGGGGAGCCCGCGGCCGACATCGGCCTCGACGTAGACGGGCTCGGCCTCGACCCCCACCAGGGAGAAGGTGCGCGCGACGGCGATCATGCCGCGACCCTAGGTCGCTCCGTCGGGCGGTTGGCGCGCCGAAAGTGCCGGCTTCGGCGCGGCCCTGTGCGGGTTCGTGACACACAGGTCAGCCCTTCCTTCAGAAGCTCAGGCGATGCCACCCGAGAACGGATGACGAAGGCCCGCCAGAGGCTCGGCCGGGTCGCCGAGGACCTGGTCGCCCGGCGGCTCGAGTCGCAGGGGTGGATGATCGTGGAACGGAACGCCCGCACCCGCACGGGTGAACTGGACCTGATCGCACTGGACGGCGGCACCCTCGTGTTCGTCGAGGTGAAGGCCAGCCGCGCCGGCTCGCGTCACGGGCCCGTATGCCCCGCCCACGCCGTCGGGCCCCGGAAGCGGGCCCAGGTCAGGTTGCTCGCCCGCGAGTGGCTCGGGGCGCGCCGGGGGCCATCAGGGGTCGCGGGCTATCGCTTCGACGTCGTCGGGGTCAGCCTCGGCGGCGATGGCCTCGCGAATGTCGATCACATCCGCGGAGCCTTCTAGGGGCGGCACGGCCGCCCCGGCTGATGGCGAAGCCGGAAATTCTCCCGTCAGGTCCAGCTGGTTGTACGCCACCGACGCGAATGAGCGGCGGTGAAGCGGGCTGATGCCGTTGGCGCGGATGGCGTCGCGGTGTTCGGGCGTCGAGTAACCGACGTTGCCCTCGAAGTTCCAGCCGGGATACAGCTCCGCGGCGCGGTGCATGTAGCGGTCCCTCGTCACCTTGGCGATCACGGAGGCGGCCGCGATCGCGGCGCTGCGCGCGTCACCTTCGACCACGGCGGTGTGCTCCAGCTCGCAACCGGGCAGCCGGAAGCCGTCGACGAGGCACAGTGCGTCCGGCGGCGCGATCGCCCGCAGGCAGTCGCTGAGCGCCTGGACGTTGGAGACGTGCAGGCCTCGGGTGTCTATCGCCCTGACTGAGCGCACGGCGACCGAGAAGCACGCCGCGGCGCGGAGCACGTGCGGATAGAGGTCCTCGCGCTCCTCGATGCTCTTCTGCTTGGAGTCGTCCAGGCGGGCGAGCGCGAGCCGCTCTCCGCGCCCGATCCGCTCCAGGTCGAGCAGGACGCCCGCGGCCACCAGGGGACCGGCCAGCGAGCCGCGTCCGGCCTCGTCCACGCCCGCCACGTACCGGAACCCGAAGGAGCGGTCAAAGCGGAACAGCCTCGCCGCGGTCCTGCGTCCGCCTTTGCCGGCCTTAGAAGATGCCGATCTTCTCGGGGGGCCAATACGTGGCGAAGGCCTTGCCGATGAGCCAGTCTCGGGGAACCGGTCCCCAGAATCGGCTGTCGTCGCTCTCTCCACGATTGTCGCCCATCATGAAGTAATGGTCCGGCGGAATCGTGATCTCCCTCGGGAGATTGCATTCCCCGCCCGGGCGGCAGGGGCGCGTGAAGTCATCCTCGGACCGCTCGCCGTTCACGATCGGCACCCCGTCTTCTATTCGCAAGGTGTCCCCCGGCCCGGCGACGATGCGCTTGATGAAGTTGACGTCCGCCTGCTCCGGCGTGGGCTGCGCGCACGCGGCACCCGGCGCGCGGCGGGCGCCGCACTGGTTGCCGCGCTCGGCGCCCTGCGGAGGATGGAAGACGACGATGTCCCCGATCTCGGGGTCGGCGAAGTGGTAGAGGAAGCGGTTCACCAGGACCCGCTGGCCAACGTCGAGCGTGGGCTCCATCGACTCGGAGGGGATCTGGTAGGGCTTGACGACGAACGCCTGGATCCCCAGCGCCAGCCCGAGGGCGAGCGCGACGATGACCACGAGCTCGCCGAGCGCGCCCGCGGTGCTCTGGGGGCGTGGAACCTTCAGCCTTCTGCCTTCTCGGAAGAGGCCCGCTCGTCGCCGTCTGGCGTCTGCTCGAGGGCCTCGTCCGAGGGGGTGGCGGCGGGCCCGGCGTCCGCCGGCTGCCTCGCCGCCTTCGCGGGAGCGTCCGGGGCGCCGGCCTCGTTCTGCTCATCGGCCTGGGCATGTCCCTCGGCCTCGCCGGAATCCGCTTCGGGCCCTGCGTCGACGACCTCGGGCTCCGCCGCAACCTGCGCGACGCCCTCGGCGTCGGTCGCCTGCGCCTCATCCTCCGCGACCAGCTGGTCGTCCTCGATGCCCCAGCGGCGCTCGGCGACGCGGGCGCTCTTGCCGACCTTCTCGCGCAGGTAGTAGAGCTTCGCGCGGCGAACGTCGCCGCGGGCGGCGACCTCGAGCCGTTCGATCTTGGGCGAATGCAGCGGGAAGGTACGCTCGACGCCGACCCCGAAGGAATTCTTCCGGACGGTGAACGTCTCGCGGGCGCCGCTGCCCTGGCGCTTGATCACGATCCCCTCGAACACCTGGGTCCGGGTGCGGTTGCCCTCGATCACCTGGAAGTGAACCCGGACCCGATCGCCGGCCGCGAACGCGGGCCGCTTCTTCAGCTCCTGCTTCTCGAGGGTGTCGATGACTGTGCTCATGAGCTGGGATGGTCGGGTACTGGCCTCAGGGCCGCCTCAAGGGGCCCGGAGCGTGAAAAAGCGCGTGCCCGCGGCCCGCGCAGGCGCGAATGGTAGCGACAAGGCACCGCGGCCTATGCGAGCCCCGTTACGTGCGGGCCGCGCGCTCGCGGCTGCGCTCCAGCCGCCACTCGCGCACCTTCGCGTGGTCGCCCGAGAGAAGGATCTCGGGAACGCCCCAACCGCGGTAGGTCGGCGGCCGGGTGTAGTGCGGGTACTCGGGCGCCCCTCCGAGGGCCTCGCTGAAGGACTCCTCGAGCGCGCTCTCCGAGTCGCCCAGGGAGCCGGGCAGCTTGCGCAGGACGGCGTCTGCGACGACCATCGCCGGCAGCTCGCCGCCGGACAGGACGTACGGACCGATCGAGACCGCATCGTCGGCGAGGTGCGCGACGATCCGCTCGTCAAAGCCCTCATAGCGGCCGCACAGCAGCGCCAGGTGGGACTCGCGCGCCAGCTCGGAGGCCAGGCCCTCGTCGAAGCGGCGCCCGCCCGGCGTCAGCGCGAGCTTGCGAACGCCGTCGCGGTCGGGTCCGTAAGCGGCCTCCAGTGAGGCGTCAACGACGTCCACGCGCATCACCATCCCAGCACCACCTCCGTAGGGCGAATCGTCCACCTGGCCGGCGCCGAGCGGCGTCGTGTCCCGATAGTTGAAGAACCGCAGCTCCGAACCGTGCTCGCCTGCGTTGCGCACGTGCCGCTGGCCCGCAAACCACTCGAAGTGCTCCGGGAACAGGGTGAAGACGTCGAAGATCAATCGAGGATGTCGACGATCGCGCGCTTCTCGGCGGGGACGGCGGCCGCCTTGACCACCGCTCGCAGCGCGTTCGCCACCCGGCCACCACGGCCGATCACGCGACCGAGGTCATCCTCGGCGACCTCCAGCTCCAGGATGACCTCGCCCTCGATCTCCTCGATCTCCTCGACGTGCACGGCGGCGGGTTCCTCGACCAGTCCGCGGGCGAGGAATTCGAGCAGTTCGCGCACGCCGCCTCCCTAGGAGTAGCTGGACTCGATGCCCTTGGTGCGGAGCAGGTGAGAGACCGTGCGCGTCGGGCGCGCGCCGTGGTCAAGCCAGTGCTGGGCGCGATCCTCGTCGATCACGATCAGCGAGGGCTCCATCTGGGGGTTGTACTGGCCGATCGTCTCGATCGTGCGACCATCGCGCGGCGAGCGCTTGTCGGCGACGACGATCCGCCAGATCGGGTTCTTCTTCGAACCAACCCTTCTCAGTCTCATTCGAACCATTGCGACGCGGGAGGTTAGCGGCCATCGCCCGCCTGGGCCCGCAACAGGCGGCGCGGGTCGCCGAGCGGGCCAACGTGCCTGAGCTTGTCAGGGTTGACCACCGAGGAGATGCCCTGGATGCGGCCGTCGGCGACGTCGAGGGCGAGCACGCTGATCACGCCGCCCTCGGGGTCGCGCGTGAGCACCCCCGCTTGGCCGTTCACCTCCACGCGCTCCCAGTTCACGTCGACACGGCGGGCGACCCTCCCCCACGCGGCAAGCGTCTTCGCCACGCGGCGAGCGCCGTGTAGGGCGCGGGCCAGCGCCGGGACCTTGCCGCCACCGTCGCCGCGCAGGACGACGTCCTCGGCCAGCATCGCCTCCAGATCCGCGAGCTCCCCCCGCTCCACGGCGGCCATGAACCGGTCCGCGAGCTCCTCGCCCCGTTCGCGCGAGGCCTCGAACCGCCCGCGTCCAGAGGCGACGTGACCGCGCGCCCTCGCCGCGAGCTGACGCGCGTTGGCCTCGCTGGTGCCAATGATCTCGGCCACCCGGTCGTACGGATAGTCGAACACCTCGCGCAGCAGGAACGCGGCCCGCTGCTCGGGCGTGAGGCTCTCGAGCAGGAGCAGGAACGCCATCGAGAGCGAGTCGGCCATCTCGGCGTGGGCCTCCGGATCCTCCGTCCCGCCCGTCAGCAGCGGCTCGGGAAGCCAGTCCCCTACGTACGTCTCACGGCGGTGGCGCGCCGAGCGCAGCTCGTCGATGCCGAGCCTCGTCACCACCGTCGCCACGTACGCGCGCGGAGAGTCGATCCGCTCGCCCCGCTCGAGCGCGGTGTGCAGCCGCAGAAGGCTCTCCTGGACGAGGTCCTCTGCCTCGGTGACAGTCCCCACCATCCGGTAGGCGATGGCGAAGGCCTGCGGCCTCAGTTCCTCCAGCAGCTCTTCGCGCTCGTCCATCAACCCAGCCCCTCGGCGAAGCCACGCCGCCAGCTCGCGTAGCGCGGCTGCCAGCCCAGCACCCGCTTCGCCTTGGCGTTGGACGCCCCGCGGCCCTCGGTCAGCATCTTCGTCATGGCCTCGCCCGCTAACAGCCGCGCGAGCCAGCGCGGCACCCGCAGCGGCGGCTTGGCGCCGACCTGCTCGGCCAGGACCGGGACCCAGTCCCGCGCCGGGGCGGGCTCGTCGTCCACGACGTTGAAGATCCCGGGGGCCCCGGACTCCACCGCCAGCGCCGTCGCCCCGGCGGCATCGTCGATGTGGACGAGGGACATCAGGCCGTCGCCCGAGCGCAGCACGGGGAACTTGCGGGACATGATGGCCTCCAGCTGCTCGCCGTCGGGGGCCATCGAGGTACCCGGGCCATAGAAGCCCCCGTAGCGCAGCACGATGCCCTCGATGCCCTCGGCCGTGGTCACGATTCGCTCCAGCTCCCGGATCGCGGCGAGGCTGCGCTCCATGCCCTTCGGAGGATTGAGCTCGAGCGGGTCATCCTCGCTCTTCACGAGGGTGCCCTCCCGCGCGTAGGGCCAGCCGGCGAAGCTCTGCGCCACGAAGCGGCGGGCGCCTGCGTCCCGGGCAGCCTCGAGCAGGTTGCGCGTCCCCTGTGTCCGCAGCCGATTCGTCTGCGCGAACGTCTTGTCGAAGTGGCGGAAGTCCATGTCGCCGCCCGAGAGAGCGGTCGCTTGGTGCACTACCACCTCGGGAGCCGCGTCGCGAACCGCCGCCTCGACGGCCGCCGCGTCCAGCGCGTCCAGCACGACGGGCTCGGCGCCCAGGCTCTCGACCAGGCCGCGCTTCGACGGGCTCGTCGTCGTTCCCGTCACGTCGTCTCCCGCGGCCACCAACTGCGGGACGAGCCTGCGGCCCAGTGCTCCGCTTGCGCCAACCACGAACACCTTCATGTTGCCTCCTTCGTCTCGGTTCACACATTGAGACGAGGTGGCCCGGCCAGCTGTGACAGCCAGGCTAGCGAGCGCCGCGCATCAGCTGCTCCGGCGAGGGCATCTTGCCCTCGGAAAGCTGCTTCATCATCTTTCGCATCTGGCCGAACTGCTTGACCAGGCGGTTGACGGCCTGGACGTTCGTGCCCGAGCCGGCCGCGATGCGCTTGCGGCGGGAGCCGTTGATCTGGTCGGGATGAGCGCGCTCGTGGGGCGTCATCGAGAGCACGATCGCCTCGATCCGGTCGATCTCGCGCTCATCCACCTCCCCCATTCCCTGCATCGCCTTCCCCATGCCGGGGATCATCTTCATGATGCTCCCGAGCGGTCCCATGCGGCGGACCTGCTTGAGCTGGGTCAGGAAGTCGTCCAGCGTGAACTGCTGCTTGCGGAGCTTCTGCTCCAGGTCCGCCGCCTGGTCTGCGTCGAACTCCTCCTGGCTCTTCTCGATCAGGGACATCACGTCGCCCATGCCGAGGATGCGGCCCGCCATCCGGTCCGGGTGGAAGCGCTCCAGCTCGTCCAGCTTCTCGCCGGTGGACGCGTACATGATCGGCTTGCCGGTCACCGCCCGAACCGAGAGCGCCGCGCCGCCGCGCGCGTCGCCGTCGAGCTTGGTGATGACGACGCCGTCGAACTCCGCCACCTCGGCGAAGCTCTCGGCGACATTGACGGCGTCCTGTCCGGTCATCGCGTCCAGCACCAACAGCACGTCCATCGGCTTGGTCGCCTTACGGACCGCGGCCAGCTCGTCCATCAGGTCCTGGTCCACGTGCAGCCGCCCGGCGGTGTCGACGATCAGCACGTCGCGGCCTTCGGCCTTGGCCTGATCCAGGGCCCACTTGGCGACATTGACCGCGTCGGACTCGCCGGGCACCGTATAAACGTGCGCCTTCGCCTGCTCGCCCAGCTTCTGGAGCTGCTCGACCGCCGCCGGGCGCTGAAGGTCGCAGGCCGCCAGGGCGACATCCTTGTTGTCCTTGCGCAGCAGCTTCGCGAGCTTCGCCGCCGCCGTCGTCTTGCCCGAGCCCTGCAGTCCGGCCATCAGGATGACCGTCGGCGAGTTCGGCGCGAAGGCCAGGTCGCGGCTGCCTCCGCCCATCAGCTCCGTCAGCTCGTCGTTGACAGCCCTGACGACCGTCTGGCCCGGGTTCAGCGCCTCGGAGACCTCCTCGCCCTCCAGCCGCTCGCGCAGCGAAGCCGTGAAGTCCTTCACGACCTTGAAGTTGACGTCGGCCTCGAGCAGCGCCAGGCGAACCTCGCGCAGGGCCTTCTTGACGTCGTCCTCGGAGAGCTTGCCGCGGGAGCGGACCTCCGAGAGCACGCCCTGAAGTCGCTCTGAGAGCTGATCGAACATGTGGGCGAGGGAGGGTAGTGCCTGGGTTACGGTTGGCCGCGTGCCGGGTTGGCCTGCCACCCTGTTCGCGCTCAGCGGGCTCATGCTGTTAGCTGGGACCGCGCTCGGGCTGGCGGTCGGAGACGGCGGCTCGGAGGCCGCCGACACCGCGGCGACGGCCATGGTCATCGGTTCGCTCGCGGTCTTCCCCCTGGCCGTCCTCGTCACGCTGGCCCGGATCCTCCAGCGCCCGGGCGCCGGGCGCCATCGGGACCTGATCGGCTTCTGCTGCGCCGCCTGGCTGGTGGCCCTGGGGCTCGTCTGGGCCGGTCTCGGAGATGCCGGCGACGGCGACTATGCGATCGCAGCCATCGCACTCGGGACGGTCGCGCTGCTCCCTTTCGCGCTGTGGCCGGTCGCGTTATGGCTGACGGCCGAGAGGCGGGGGCGCCGGCCACCGGTCCGGCCCGCGCTTGCACTGCTCGGTCTCGCAGCGGTTCTGGCGGCGGCGGCCTGGCTGCTCGGCGACTGACACGCAGATAGAACTACGGGCGGTGGAGGACTCCGTCTTCGCAACGGTGCTGCTCCCGATCGCCCTGGCCGTGATCATGTTCAGCCTCGGGATGTCCCTCACGGTGGATGACTTCCGCAGGGTCGTCGTCTATCCCCGAGGCATCTCGATCGGGATCTTGAACCTGGCGATCCTGTCGCCGCTCCTGGCGTTCGGAATCGCCGAGCTGTTCGACCTGAAGCCGGCGATGGCGGTCGGGCTCGTCCTTTTGGGAGCGTCCCCCGGCGGCACCATGGCGAACCTGCTCACCCACCTGGCGCGAGGGGACACGGCCCTCTCCATCTCCATCACAGGGATCTCGAGCGTCGCCTCGGCGATCACCGTGCCGCTCTTCCTGTCTCTCTCGATCGACCACTTCGGGGCCGTCGGGTTGGAGGATGACGTCAGCATGCTGGGCGTCGTCGCCCGCGTACTGGCGATCACAGTCGTACCGCTGGCGCTCGGAATGCGCCTCCGGGCCCGGCGACCCTCGCGGATCGCGGAGATCCAGCCGCGCTTCCAGCGAATCGCGTTCATCCTCTTCCTGGGAATCGTGGTCGGCGTGGTCATCGCCGAGAACGAGCGTGTCTTCGAGAACCTCGACGCGGTGCTCGCCGCAGCGGTCGCGCTCAACCTGGCTGCGATGGCGATCTCGTTCACGATCGCCCGGCTGGCGCGCCTGGACGACCGCCAGTCCACCGCAATCGCGATTGAGCTCGGCGTCCACAACACGGCGCTGGCGATCGCCGTTGCCGCGACGATCGACACCGAGCTCACGATCCCCGCCGCCGTCTACGCGTCGTTCATGTTCGTCTCGGCCGGCCTGTTCGCACGCCTGATGTACCGCCGCAATGACGCGGAGGCGCCGGCGGGCGCTCAGTCGTAGACGTAGATCATCTCCCGACCTCGATCCAGTCGTAGATGAAGACCGAGTACGAGCGGGTCGATCACGAAGGTCCAGGGCTCCGCCCGTTGGCGCCCCGCGCTATTCGGCCAGCAGCGCCCGAGCGAACTGCTCGGAGTCGAAGGGGCGCAGGTCCTCCAGGGACTCGCCGATCCCGATCAGCTTGACCGGAATCCCCAGCTCCGAGGCGATCGCCAGGGCAACCCCTCCCTTCGCCGACCCGTCGAGTTTGGTCAGCACCGCTCCGGTGACCGCGACGGACCTCGAGAACTCCTGCGCCTGGCGTACCCCATTCTGTCCGGTCGTGGCGTCGATCACGACCAGCGTCTCGTGGGGGGCGTCCGGCAGCTGCTTCGCGATCACCCTGCGGACCTTGGACAACTCCTCCATCAGGTTTCCCTTGGTGTGCAGGCGCCCCGCGGTGTCGCAGATCACCACGTCGGAGCCGCGTGCGCGCGCGGCCTCGACGGCGTCGAACGCCACCGCGCCGGGGTCTCCCCCCTCAGTCCCTCTGACGATCTGGCATCCGGCGCGCTCGGCCCACTCGGTCAGCTGTTCGACTGCCGCCGCGCGATAGGTGTCGGCGGCGCCCACCACGACGTCCAGGCCCAGCTCCTGCTGCAGGTGCCACGCGATCTTCCCGATCGTGGTGGTCTTTCCCGTCCCGTTCACCCCGACGACCATCAGCACGGCCGGATCGGCGCCCAGCCGGATCCGCGGATCCGCGGACGGGCTTGCCGTCTCCGCGAGCAACTCGATCAGCCGCTCGCGCAGCCGCTCTCCCCCCGTGACATCGCCCGCCTCGTACTCGTCCTCGAGGCGGCGCACGACCGCCGCGGTCGTCGGAGCGCCAACGTCCGCCAGGATGAGCGCCTCCTCCAGGCTCTCCCATGTCCCGTCGTCGATGCCGGCGGTGAGACTCGAACCCAGCTCCGCCCCAAGCGCCTTGCGGCTCCTCGACAGGCCCTGGCGCAGGCGGGAGAAGACGCCCTCACGCCCCTCCGGCTCCGGACCGACCGGAATCTCCCGGTCGCCGAGGTCGAACGCGTCTCGCCAGCTCGTTGGCATGAGCGGTGAGGGTAGTGCCGGCCGGGACTACGCTGCTTCGGCTTCGGCGGCGTCGGCCTCGGGGATCTCCCCCGGGCGAAGCTCGCCGTCGCGAGGCAGGCGACGCGAGACCACCTTGGTGACGCCGTCACCCGCCATGCTGACGCCGTAGAGGATGTCCGCGGCGTCCATCGTCCGCTTCTGGTGTGTGACGACGATGAACTGCGAGCGCTCGGAGAAGCGGCGGACCAGTTGGATGAAGCGGTCCAGATTGATGTCGTCCAGCGCGGCCTCGACCTCGTCCAGGATGTAGAAGGGGCAGGGGCGTGCCATCAGGACGGCGAACACGAACGCCAGGGCCACGAGCGACTTCTCGCCGCCCGAGAGTAGGGACAGGCGCCTGCTCGACTTGCCGGCCGGGCGAACCTCGATCTCCACGCCCCAGGCCTCGTCCGTGGGGGCGCCATAGCCGTCTGTCTCCTCGTCAAGGGCCTCCTCGGCGGCCAGCTCGCCCACCCCGTTGCGGTCGGTCCCTGACTTCGGCGTGACGTCGATGCGGCGCAGGCGGCCGGAGCCGCCCGGGAACAGCTCCATGATCATCTCCTCGAAGTTGCGCGCGGTGGACTCGAAGGTGTCTTCGAACGCCTGGGCGATCTCGCGGTCGGTCCGCCGGATCAGGGAGCGCAGGTCGCCCATCGCCGCCTCCAGGTCCTTGCGCTGGGCGGCCAGGTCCTTGACGTGCTCGCTCGCCTCCTCGTACTCCCTCTTCGCCAGCGGGTTCACGGGGCCGATCTGCTCGCGGCGGCGGACGAGGCGCTCGAGCTTCGTCTCGATCTCGGCGCGCTCGGCGTCCGGCAAGAGCGCGTCCGCGACTTCCAGCTCGCGCTCGAGCGTCTTCCCCAGCCGGCCGAGTTCCTCACGCCCCTCATCGCGCTGCTGGCGCAGCCGGGAGGCCTCGACCTCTCCAGCGGTCAGCGTCTCGCTGACCGTCCGCATCTCGCCCTGCATCTCGTACTCCTGGCGTGAGCACTCGCGCAGCTCGGCCGCGACCTGACCTCCACCCTGCTCGCCACCGCCCACGGTCCCGAGGGACTCTGCGTGGCGCTCGAGCCGCTCGGCGACCGCGGCGAGCGCGTCCCTCGCCCGCTCCAGCGCAGGCAGGGTCCTCTGCTCCAGTTCGATCCTGGCCCGTAACTGCTCCTGGTCTCGCCGGCGCGCCTGGGCCGCCTTCTCGGCGGATTGCGCGTGCCGGCGCTCCGCCTCGAGCTCGGCCTCCAGTCGCGCACGCTTGACCGTCGAAGCGCCGTCCTCCTCCCTGTCCGCGCGGCGATCCGAGCGCCACCTCGCACGGCTCGCCTCCTCGGCCGCCTCGTCCACGCGGCGGCGACCTTCGCGCAGCGCCAGATCGGTCTCGTCGCGGAGGTCTCGGGCCTTCGCCAACGCCTGCTCGGCGCGCTCCAGGTCGCGTTTGCCGCGCTCCTCAGTCGCGCGGCGCTGCTCCAGGCGCGAGACCAGCTCCTCGCGGGCGGAGCGGGCCGCGAGCGCTGGGTCCGTGCCTTCCCGCGGGAGCCGGCGCAGCTCGCGGACGCCACCGTCGAAGGCGTCCCCGTCCACCGTCACGGCGATCCCCGTGAAGCCTTGGGGCAGCTCCGTGAGGTCATCGACGAGCCACGCGTCCGCAAGTAGCCGCTGGGCGATCTCGAGGGCCGTGCCATCGGCCGTGACCAGGTCGAGCAACCGCCGCGCTCCGGCGACCGGCGGGTCGGCCGCTGCCTCGGGCCCGCGGCCGCCCGCGACCAGGGCGCGCAAGGCACCCTCGCTGCCGGCCAGGCGACCGACGCCGTCGGCGACGCTCTGAACGACAGCCGCGCGCAGGCGCTCCCCCAGGGCCGCCGAGAGCGCCCGCTCGATGCCGGGTCCGGTCTCGATCAGGCCGGCCAGGACCTCGTCGTCGCCCTCCATCGCGGCCCGCGCAAGCTTCGCCTCGATGGCCGCGAGGTCGCCCTCCATGGCGGCACGCCGCTCCGACGCCTTCTCGGCCTCAGCCCTGGCGCGGTCCCGCATCGCGCTGGCACGCTTGCACGCCTCGGCGGCCTGCCCTGCCTCCCGCTCGAGCACCGACAGCGCAGCCGCGGCCTCGCTGCGCGCCTCCTCGGCGGCGGCGGCCTGCTCGCGCAGCTTTGTCAGCTCGCCGCCGGGCTCTTGGCCGTCCAGGGCGGCCAGGGCCGCCTCCAGCTCGCCGACCCGCTCGGCGGCCGCCCGGCCGATCTCCGGGCCTTCGTCGAGCTGCTCCAGGCGAAGCTGGCGCTCGCCCAGGCCCGAACGGAGGTCCCGGACCGCGGACTCGGTCGCCTCGGCCCTGGCGCGGACCCTCTCCAGCGTCCCTCGGGCGTGCGCCAGACGCTCGCCGTGCTCGCGCCGTTCGTCCTCACCCGAGGCCACCTTCTCCTCGATCGCCGAGCGCCGCCTGTGGACCTCCTCCAAGCGCGCCTCTATCGCGTCGCGCCTGGAGCGGGCCTCGGTCAGCTTGGCCTCCGAGGCCTCGAGCAAGCGCTCGTGCGAGTGCAGCTCGGAGGCCACCACGGTCGCGCGCAGCTCGCTCTCCTGGGCCACCAGCTTCGCGGTCCGCTCCGCGGCCTCCGCCTGCCGCTTCAGCGGCCGCAGACGCGAACGCGCCTCGCGCTCGACGTCCAGCGCGCGGTCCAGGTTCTCCTGGGTTCGGTCCAGCTTCAGCTGAGCCCGGTGGCGCCGCTTGCGGTGCTTTCCGAGGCCCGCGGCCTCCTCGATCAGCATGCGGCGGTCCCGCGGCTTGGAACTTACGATCGCCTCCACCCGGCCCTGGCTGATGACCGAGTGCATCTCGCGGCCCATGTTCGTGTCCGAGAGCACCTCGACCACGTCCGCGAGGCGGCAGCGTGCCCCGTTCAGCCGATACTCGCCGTCGCCGTTGCGCTCGATCCGGCGGGTGATCGAGATCTCGGAGAAGTCGCTTGCCGCGCGTCCCTCGGAGTTGTCGATGATGACCTCGACCTCGGCGAAGCGGCGCGCGGACTGGCCTGCTCCGCCGGCGAAGATCACGTCGCGCATGGATTGGCCGCGAACGGCCAGCGGGCTCTGCTCGCCGAGCGCCCACAGGACCGCGTCCGTGATGTTCGACTTGCCGCTCCCGTTCGGGCCCACGATCACGCTGACGCCCGGGCTGAAGCTCAGCCGCGTGCGGTCGGGGAACGATTTGAACCCCTTGAGGTTGATCGCCTTCAGGTACATGTGTCTTGTTCTTCCCGTCTCGAGCCGCCGCGACTAAGCCGCATGCGCGCTCAAGGCTCGCGAACGGCCCGGACGCAAACGGGCGTCAGCCTTGCAGGCCCTCGAGTGCCCGCTCCGCCGCGGCCTGTTCGGCCTCCTTCTTGCTGCGGCCAGAACCCGCTCCAAGATGCGCGCCGTCCACCGTGGCGCGCACCTCGAATCGGCGCTCATGGGGTGGGCCCGCCTCGCCGACCACCTCGTAGATTACGGTGGCGCCGTCGCGCGCGAGCCGCTCCTGCAGCTCTGACTTGAAGTCCATGCGCTCGCGGCGGGCCTGCTCGATCTCTGAAGCGAACGCGCTCACGGTAGCCCGCTCCGTGGGCTCGAAGCCATGGGCGAGGTAGCAGGCGCCGATCACCGCCTCGCACACCGACGCCATCGTGCGCTCGGACGCCAGCAGAGTCTCCACGGGCACGCCGGTTCGGTCGGGCGGGGCGCGCTCGGCCAGCATGCGGCCCAGGCCGACTTCGCGGGCAACCTCGGCGCAGGCACGGCCGCTGACCGCCTGATTGTGGACCTTGGTGAGCCGCCCGATGTCGGCCTCGGGCAGGTCGCCGAACAGCTCCGTCGCGATCGCCAGCCCCAGCACGCTGTCGCCCAGGAACGCCAGGCGTCCGTATCCCTCGGTGCGGCTGTCGACCCAGGAGGAGTGGCTCAGTGCCTGCCGGCGCAGCTCTTCGGGGGTGTCCGCGAACAGCTCCGCCAGCGTGGCGGACTCAGGTGGCATTCGTGCTCGCGCCGCCCTCCTCAGCCCGTGGCGGGAGCCCGGGCACAGACGAACTCGACGGCGTCTCCGACCGTCTTGATCTCGGCGGCCTCCTCCTCGCTGACCCGGATCTCGTACCGGTCCTCGAGCTCCATCAGTAGCTCGTAGAGGTCCAGGGAGTCGGCATCGAGGTCCTCGCGGAACTTGGTCTCGGGCTTGATCCGGTCGGGCTCCACCTCGAGCTCGG
The DNA here is from genome assembly GCA_021323175.1 of Solirubrobacterales bacterium. Lineage (GTDB taxonomy): Bacteria > Actinomycetota > Thermoleophilia > Solirubrobacterales > 70-9 > VGBV01. The sequence goes on from JAJTCK010000001.1 coordinate 28,047, forward strand.
TCACCAGATGCTCCCGAATGAGCGTCATCACTTGGTCTCTTTCCATGCCGGCCATTATTCCTGTCCGCGGCGCGCCGGGGCGTCCCGCAGCGCCTCGCGTGTGGCGCCCGCCGCCTGCAGCGCCCGCGCCGTGCGCCCGACGGCGTCCTCGCGGACTGTCCGGTCGGCCAGCCGGATCGCGTTCGCGATGCCCTCCGGGCTGGAGCTGCCGTGGGCCACGATGGCGACGCCGCGCAGCCCCAGCAGGACCGCGCCGCCCACCGCGTTGGGGTCAAGGCTGCTGCGCAGCCCGCCCAACGCCGGACGCAGCAGCAGGCCTCCGGCCGCGGCCAGCGGTCCCGAGCGCGCGGCGTCCCGGACCGCCGCGGCGACAGCCCGAGCGGTCCCCTCCAGCGTCTTCAGGGTGACGTTGCCGGTGAAGCCGTCGGTGACGACCACGTCAGCGGCCCCGGTCAGCAGGTCCCGGCCCTCGACGTTGCCGATGAACTCGATCGCCGCCTGCCCGGCCAGGGCGTCGTGCGCCTCGATCACGTCCGGGTTGCCCTTCTTCTGCTCCTCCCCGACCGACAGGAGCGCCACCCGCGGGCTCGTGACGCCGAGAACCGACTCGCTGAACGCCGCACCGAGATGGGCGAACTGGACCAGGTGCTGCGGGCGCACCTCGGTGTTGGCGCCAACGTCGAGAAAGAGCAGGATTCCGGGAGCCCCGCGGCCGCCGTCGGCCGACGTGGGCAGCGGCACCTGCGCCGCCAGCGCCGGCCGGTGAACCCCTTTCAACCGCCTCATCGCGAACAGCGCCGCCGTCATCGTCGCTCCGGTCGAACCGCCGCTCACCAGCGCCCCGGAGCGGCCCTCGGCGACGTCAGCGGCGGCGCGCACGATCGACGCGCCCGCAGTAGAGCGGACGGCGGCCACTGGGTCGGCGTCGTTTGAGATCCACTGGTCGGATTGCTGGATCTCGACTCCGTCCGAGGGGCTGAGCGATGCGGGCCCGAAGACCCGGACCCGGATCCCGTCCGCCGCGGCCAGGCGGGCGCCCTCGAGCGCGACCTTCGGGCCGTCGTCAAGTCCCTGGGCGTCAAGCGCGACCGGCTGCCCGGCCACGGCGCTACTCCTCGGCGGCGGGCTCGGCCCGGGTCGAGGCCTCGGGGGCCTCGTGGCGAATGACCTCGCGCCCGGCGTAGGTGCCGCATGTCGGGCAGACCCGGTGGGGCAGCCTCGGGCTGTGGCAGCGCGGGCACTCGTTCAGGCGCGGGGCGCTGATCCCGTGCTGGGCGCGGCGCTTGTCGCGGCGCGTGCGTGACTGTCGCTTCTTGGGGACGGCCATGAGGAGGCCGCATGGTAGCTATTCCAGGTTCAGGTCCCTGAGCTTGGCCATGCGCGGGTCGCCTCCGCCGCCGTGCCTGTGCTCCTCGGGGTCGGCGTCGTTCAAGGACTGGCCACAGACCGCGCACAGCCCTGCGCAGTCGGAGCGGCAGAGCGGTTGCGAGGGAAGGCCCAGCACCATCGCGTCGTTCGCCCACCTGTCCAGGTCCAGCCTGCCCTCGCTCACGTAGGGGCTCCGCAGCTCCTCGTCCCGCGCGCCGGTCTGGTCGACCTCGCGGGCGTCGACCGAGAGCTCGGAGCGGGCCGGCTCCAGGCAGCGGACGCACGGGCCCATCAGCTCGGCCTCGTAGCGCAATCGCAGCGCGTAGCCCGTCGTGGTCCGCGAGACGTCCAGCCGCGCATCGGCCGCACCACCGGCAGCTTCGTACTCCTGACCCCCGAGTTCGATCGCGGGCAGCGCGACCGTGGCTTGCACGCGCGCAGCCTGGCCGGTCGAGAGCGAGAGCCTCTCGAGGTCGACGATGCCGGCTTCGGCGTGCATGCCATTGACATTAGCCACAGCCCCGGGCTCAGCTACGGTGGGCGCCCCGTGAGCCAGTTCCACTGGAACCCAGAGACCTATCTAGATCTGATCCGCGCCGAGGTCCCAAGGTTCGATGAGTTGCAGCGGGCTGCGGTGGACGCGGTTCCCTTCGCTCCGGACCGGGTCCTCGAGCTCGGGATGGGCACGGGCGAGACCACCCGCGTGCTGCTGGAGGCCTACCCGGACGCCTGGGTGATCGGCCTGGACTCCAGCCCCGAGATGGTGTTCAGGCTGAGGCGGGAGTACGACGGGGTGATGCTCGCCCGGATGGAGGACCCCCTCCCAGACGGCCCCTGGGACCTGGTGATCTCGGTCCTTTCGATCCACCATCTGACCGACCAGGTGAAGCAGTTGCTGTTCCGCCGCGTTCGTGAGCAGGCCCGCGCGCTCGTCATCGGCGATGTGGTCCAGGCTGAGCAGCAGGTGACGCCGATCGACCCGGACGTCGACTTCGTCGACACCCCCGAGGAGCTGGCCGAATGGTGCGACGGCGAGGTGACGTGGCGCGCGGACGACCTCGCGGTCGTCCGCGCCACCTACGCCTAGATCTGCGGCTTCGCTTCAGGTCGTCGGGGTGGTGATGCAGCGGTACTCGATCGCCGAGTTGGTCTTGCGATCCCTGCGATCTTCTGCTCGGCCGTGCGGGCGATGACCCGCGTTGCGGGGGTTCCGTGTGGTTCACATCGCTAGCTCTGATAGCCGGGCGGCTTCGCTCAGCGCTTCAGCGCATGCCCTTGGCGGGAGCCCTGACGAAGTACGACGCGGCCACAACTCCAGGGTCGGGCAGTCCACAGCAGTGCCAACCGTGGGTCAGTAATCGGGGCGCGCGACCTGCAGCTTGCGGCGCACGTGCTCCGAAAGGCGTTCCGCCAATTCGTCGAGCCGGTCGTCGAGCTCGCCCGAGCGCAGTCGGCGTGCGAGCTCGGCCTCGGCCTCGCGCACGGCGGCATCAATCTCGTGAGCCGCCGGAACCTCGCCCGGGTCACCGCCGAGCAGCTCCTGCAGCAGGGCCAGGTCTTCTCGCGCGGGAGCGTCTCCGGCGCGAAGCTCACGGGCGACGATGGCGCAGAGATTGGCCGCGACCAACAGCCGGAAGCGCTGTTGGCTCGGCACCTCGAGGCGCAGCTCGGCGAGCAGGTACTCGGCGACCGCCTCGAGCAGCTCAGCCGCGTCCGGGCGATCCTGGGTCACGATCCGGTCTCCCGAACCAGCTCGAGCAGGTCCCACTCCGGCTCACAGATACGGCGGCCGAGCGACGCAAGCTCGTGGCTGCGGCGTACGCCAATCAGATGGTCGTGCGCCTGGCGAGCGCAGATCACGGCCCACTTGACGTTGCCGAGCACCTCCCAGTAGCGGACCCGCCCGGGGTCGAGCGGCTCACCGCCCGCCGCCTGATAGGCGGCCAGAAATCCCTCGAGCCGTCCCACGCCCGCGACGGGCTTTTCGTCGTTGCCGAACCGCCAGGAGCGGATGCAGAGCCAGCCGGCGTCCTCGGCGGGATCTCCAAGATGCGACAGCTCCCAGTCGATCACGGCGGCGAGACCGCTCTCGTCCACGATGAAGTTGCCCAGGCGGAAGTCCCCGTGGACCAGCCCGGGCTCCGCAGGCTCAGGGGCGTTCGCGCGCAGCCAGCGCAGGCCCAGCTCGACCCCTGGCAGCGGCGCTCCGACCTCGTCGAGCTGGCGCTCCCACTCGTCGATCTGAGCCAGCGCGGGGTCAGAGGGCGGATCGGGGAGCACGCCCCGGAGCGTGGTCGCCTCGACCGTGTGGATCCGGGCCAGCGCCTCCGCGAGCTGCACGGTCAGCGCCCCGCGCGCTTGCTCGTACTCGGGCTTGTGCAGGATCCGGGGAGGCACCGAGGTCCCCTCCACGAAGCCCATCAGGAATCCGGCGGAGCCGAACACGCCGCCGTCGTCGAATGCGATCTGCTCGGGCACCGGGACACCGGCCTCACGGGAGCGCTGCAGCAATGTGAACTCCTCGCGCATCGGCACGAAGGAGACGGAGCTCCCCGGGTCACGGCGCAGAACGCAGAAGGGAATCTCCGGGCCGGCTCCCTCCGCCTTTCGGGACACGAGCCAGGTTTCACGTGAGGCTCCCCCAGGGATCGGACTCAGCCGCAACTCCCCGGGGTCGCCGCCCGCGAGGTGCCCGGCGAGTACGCCCCGCACGCCCTCGGCCAAGTCGGCGGACGCTTCAGTCGCTGACATCCGCCTCGCGGGCGCCGCGCCGCACCCCATGCCGCCTCCAATGCCTGTCGGGCCCATAGCGGCCGTTGCGGACCGGTCTTTGCCCTGACCCGCACGGATTCACCGTGAACGTCGGTAACTCCGTCCTTTTCGGCTGAGGTGTCGCTGCCCCCCTCGGTCGGTTTCGAGCGGCGAGCGGCCCCCGGCGAAAGGGGGCCGCTCGCTTTCCTCCGTGTCTCTTGGACACTGGCTCCCAGCGGCTTGTGCTACCCGCGCTTCGTGTTCAGCTTGCTGAAGGTGCAGAGCACGCGTAGCTGAACCGGCAGCTCTACGGCCGTATCGTTGTCGAACTCGAACAGCCAGGCCGAAATGCCCGACGGGCCATCGGTCTTCTCCGCGAGCGCCGATAGGTTCCTGGTGTTGTCTGGCGACCGCGGGTCGATCACCCCTCCGCCGATCGCCACGCCAGCTCCCAGCTTCGGGTGCGACGGGCAGGTGACGAGATGGTCCGAGACCCCGTTGTTATCGGATTGCGGAAGCAGAGTCACGCTCTCGACCACTTGTTGGGTAGCGCCGCCGAGGCGGGTCCTCAGTGTGTTGTCCCCGGCGTTCTGGGCGATAGCGGTTCCGCCCACGGCGACCACCAGCGCGATCAGGCTGAGGACGAGACCAGGAGACAGGTGCTTCTTGGTCCTTCTGATCATTTTCTCCCCCTTCTTTGGGATTGGTGAGGGAACGAGCCTTTCATACGCCCGTCATGCCAGCAGAACGCGCCCCATCTGCGTAGGTGCGGCCGATGGCATCCCCGCGACCAGCCGCCTGCGTATCGCTGGCGGTGCTAGCCGATTTCGGAAGGCTCGCGGTCGCGGCCCTGGAGCCTGTCGCGGCCTCGCTGCACGGCCTGCAGGAACTTCTGAAGGTTGACCTCGAGCGTCGAGAGGATGTCGTCGGCGTAGTCCTCGGCGCCGAGCCTGATCTCGCGCTCGCGCTCGCGCGCCTCCTCGACGATCTCCTCGGCCGCGCGCTCGGCCTGCCGCGTGATCTCCTCGTTGGCGACGAGCCGCTGCTGCTGCTCGCGCGCCTCCTTGACGATCCGCTCGGCCTCGCGCTTGGCCTCGGCCAGCATCTCCTGGCGCTCCTTGACGATCCACCGGGCCTGCTTGATCTCCTCGGGGATCGTGGCGCGCATCTGGTCGAGGATGTCGTAGATCTCCTCGCGGTCGACGCGCACCTGGTCCGTGAGCGGCACGGGCCGCGCGTTGTGGACCAGGTCGTCGAGCTTGTCTATGAGTACGAGTACGTCCATGTGAGGCCGCTAAAGCTTACGCACAGGGGATCTGCTGTTACCGCGGTTGACAGTTTCTATGCCGAAATGCAATCTCCTGCCCACAGCCGACGCAGGGATCCGCAGAGCGCGGCCAGGGATTCGGGCATCTCGCCTGGACGCTCAGCGCTTGAGCCTGTCGGCCAGGACCGCCGCCACCGGCGGCGGCACCAGGTCGCCCACGTCGCCCCCGAAGGTGGCCATCTCCTTGACCCCCGTGGAGCTGAGAAAGCTGTAGTTGGCCGAGGCGAAGATGTACATGGACTCGATCTCAGGCGCCAGCTTACGGTTCAGCTGGTTCATCTCGAACTCGTACTCGAAGTCCGAGATCGCGCGCAGCCCCTTGACCACCGCCGTCGCCCCGTTCTCGCGGGCGAACTCGACGAGGAGGTTGGCGAAGACCTGCACCTCCACGTTCTCGCGATCGGCCAGCGCCTGCTCCAGGAATTCCTTGCGCTCCTCGGCCGTGAACAGCGTCTTCTGCTTGCGGATCGGCTGGTTCACCACGCCGACGACCACCCGGTCGAACACGTTGGAGGCCCGGCTGATGATGTCCACGTGCCCATTGGTGACCGGGTCGTAGCTGCCGGGGCAGACCGCGACGCGCGGGTTTGAATCGCTCATCCGGCCGGCCCCTGGTCGAGCCCCGGACCGCCCGAATTCGCAGGGCCCTGCCCCTCCGGCGACGCGTGGACGCGGACCAGGGTCTCGCCGTAGCGGCGCTCGGCCAGCACGGGCAGACCCAGCTCCAGCGGGACCTCGGGTGAGCTCTCCGCCATCACGCGGCCACCCGGCGCGAGCGCGCGGCGCAGTAGCGGATCGAGCTGGCGCGTGAGCCGGTCGGTGACGAATCCATAGGGCGGGTCGCAGAGTACGAGATCGAAGCTCGCCTCCGGCGCGCGGTCCAGGTACCGCAGCGCCTCCGAGCGAACCGCCCTGGCCCGCCCCCGCACCCCCAGCGCCTCCACGTTTCGCTGCGCGAGCCGGGGGTCCGAGTCCACCAGCGTGACCTCAACCGCCCCGCGCGAAAGGGCCTCCAGGCCCAGGGCGCCCGTCCCGCAGAAGAGGTCGAGGACCCTTGCGCCACCCACGTCTCCGAGTATCGAGAACACCGCCTCGCGGACCCGCTCGGTGGTGGGCCGCATCTGGTCACCCCGGCGCGGGCCGGAGAGCCGGCGCCCGCGCAGCTCGCCGGCGGTGATCCTGAGGTTGGCCATGGGATGAAACCTAGGCCGCGAGCTGCTCGGAGCGCTCGTCGCCGAATCGCCGCCGCGCCTCGTCCATGAGGGGGCCCAGTTCGGGGACATCGAGGGAGCCGTGGCGGTCCAACAGCTCCAGTACCCGGCGCCGCGCATCCAGCAGCAGCCCGGTGTCCTCCGGCAGCACCGCGGCGCGGAACCGCGGCAACCCGTGCTGGCGCGTGCCGAGGATCTCGCCCTCGCCCCTGATCGTCAGGTCCACCTCGGCCAGCTCGAATCCGTCGCTCTGCTCCTCCATGGCGCGCAGGCGGGCGCTGGCCGCGTCGGACTCCGCGTCCCCGAAGAGGATGCAGACCGAGTCGTGCTCTCCCCGGCCGACGCGGCCGCGCAGTTGATGGAGCTGGGAGAGCCCGAACCGCTCGGCTCCCTCCACCAGCATCACGCAGGCGTTGGGGACGTCAACCCCGACCTCGATCACGGTAGTCGCGACCAGGACGTCCGCCCGGCCAGAGGCGAAGCGCTCCATCGCCTGCGCCTTCTCGGCGGACTTCATCCGCCCGTGCAGGAGGGCGACCTGGAAGTCGCGGAACTCCCCCGCGGCCAGGCGCTCGGCCTCGGCCTCGGCCGCCCGCGCCCGAACCTCCTCGGAGTCTGAGATCAGAGGGCAGACCACGTAGGCCTGGCGTCCCTCGCGGAGCCGGTCGCGGATGAAGCCGTACGCGCCCTCGCGGCGGTCCTCGCCGACCGCCCAGGTCCGGATCGGCTTGCGGCCGGCCGGCAGCTCGCGCAGCGCAGTCGTGTCGAGGTCTCCGTATGCGGTCAGCGACAGGGTCCTGGGGATGGGCGTCGCCGTCATGTGCAGCACGTGCGGCAGCAGCTTCCCCGGGCCCTTCGCGTCGAGCGCGGCGCGCTGGCGCACCCCGAAGCGGTGCTGCTCGTCCACCACCGCAACCGCCAGGGACCCGAAGCCGACCGACTTCTCGATCAGGGCGTGTGTCCCGACCACGAGCATGGGCCGGCCCTGCGACAGCGCCTCCAGCATCTCCATGCGCCGGGGGCCGGGCGTGGCCGAGGTGAGCAGTCCGAGCGGCGCCGGCTCTTCGGCGAGCAGCGCGTCGAGAGTCCGGAAGTGCTGCTCGGCGAGCGTCTCGGTCGGGGCCATCAGCGCCGCCTGGTGTCCGGACTCGAGCGCGCGCAGCATCGCGTAGGCGGCGACCAGTGTCTTGCCGCTGCCGACCTCGCCCATTAGCAGCCGCTGCATCGGCTCGGGGCCGGCCAGATCGGCGTCCACGTCGTCGAGCGCCCGGCGCTGGTCCCCCGTCGGCTCAAACGGAAGCGAGTCGAGCCACCGCCCCACTCGCTTTCCAGCCGGGCCGAAGCGGACGCCCTCGCCCGTCGCGGCTCGCCGGCGGCGGCGGGCCGCGAGCGCGGCCTGGTACAGGAAGAGCTCCTCGAAGGCGAGGCGGCCGCGCGCAACGGCGGCCGCATCCTGGTCGGCCGGGAAGTGTGCGCCGGCGAGGGCGTCCGCCGCGCCAGGGAGCCCGGTTGCCGCACGCAGGCCCGAGGGCAGCGGCTCGATGGCGTGCCGTGCGAGCGGCAGCGCTTGCCAGAGCCATTCGCGCAGCTTCTGGGGCCGCAGCCGCTCCGAGGCTGGGTGGACCGGCACGAGGCCGGTCGTGTGGATACCGGCCGGAGGGCCGCCGCCCGAGCCGCCCTCATCGCCGAGCAGCTCGTGCTCCGCGACGTTGAACCCCCGCCTTTCGAGCTTGCCCCGCAATAGCAGCCGCGTCCCTGGGGTCAGTTTGTCCGCCAACCACGCGCGGTTGAACCAGGTCGCGGTCACCCGGCCGGTCGCGTCGCCGACCTCGGCCTCCAGGATCGTCAGCCGCCGCCTGCGCGTGGGCCGGACCTTGCCGGCCTTGGTCACCTCGACCTCGACGGTCGCCTCCTCGCCCAGCTTGAGTCGTCCCAGCCCCACCGGCGACGCGCGATCGCGGTAGCTGTGGGGCAGGTGCCGGAGCAGGTCGCCGAGAGACTCGATTCCGATTTCGGCGGCCGCCTCCGTGAGCTTCGGCCCCGCACCCTTCAGCGTCGTGACGGGAGCATCCAGAACCTCGGGTCGCGGGGCCGAGCGAAGGGAGGCGTTCAGCAGGGCGGCGCGGTCGAGGGGCAGCCCCGTCCCGATCGCCCGCGGCGAGTAGGTGGCCGGGTCTGGAGCGGTTTCGAGAGCGGCCTCCATCGGCTCAAGGCTAGGCGCGCGGGCCGATGCAACCGCCTGCGTAGTCTGGATGCATGGCTACGGGATCCCCGAAGCGTGCCAAGGAATCGGTCTGGGACTACCCGCGCCCCCCGCGCATCGAGCCAGAGTCCAGGCGGGTCCGGGTCGAGCTGGACGGCGAGATTCTGGCGGACAGCATCCGCGCCCTGCGCGTGCTCGAAACCGCCAGCCCGCCGACCGTCTACATCCCCCGCGCCGACGTGCGCGAGGACCTGCTCTCGGAAGCGCAGGGCGGGCACACGCTCTGCGAGTGGAAGGGGCGCGCCGACTACATGCACGCCGAGGCAGGTGGCATCCGGGCAGAGCGCGCCGCCTGGCATTACCCCGACCCCCGCCCGGACTTCGAGCGGCTGCGGGGGCACTTCGCCTTCTACGCCGGCCGGGTGGACGCGTGCTATCTGGGCAAGGAGCTGGTCAGACCGCAGGGCGGGACCTTCTACGGCGGCTGGGTGACGGCCGAGATCCAGGGCCCCTACAAGGGAGAGCCCGGCACCGAGGGCTGGTAGGCGATCGGGCCTACTCGGCCGCGAACAGCCACCAGTAGTGAGGCTGGCCGCCGCGGTGGACCTCCACCTCGAGCCCGAAGGGGGCGAGTTCGGAGACCTCATCGTCGGCGATCGGCGCGTCGGCTCCGCACACGACCGTTACGATCTCCGCGCCGCCGCCCAGCTGCTCCAGCGTCCGCGACAGCACCTCCTGTGGCTCACCCCAGGCGACGATCTCCTCGGAGACGAAACCGACCGCGTCGCCGGCGCTGAAGCGCCCATTCGCGTCATCGCGGGCGGCGGGCGCAACCGAGCCGATCCGCATCCCCTTCACCGACTCGGCCAGCAGCGACGCGTTGTCGTCGAGGGACGCGGACGGATCCATCTCGACCAGAGCCACCAACCCGGCCTGCTGGGCGGTGCACGGCACGACCCTGGCATGCTTGTCGGAGAGCTCGGCGGCGCGCTCAGCCGCCATCAGCACGTTCGGGTTGTTCGGCAGTACCACCACCTCCTCGGTCGGCACCTCGTGAATCGCGGCGAGCAGGTCGTAGATGGATGGGTTGAACGTCTCGCCCCCGTCGACCACGAACGCGCCCATGTCCTCATAGAGGGAGCGGATCCCGTCACCCGCGACCACGGCGACCACCGCGCAGCGCCCTGACTGAAGCCGCGCGGACCGCTCGGCGACCTGCTCACGCATGTCCGCGACATCCAGTTGCGAGACGTCCCCCGTTCCCTCGAACAGGGCGACCGCGCTGTCCGGATGGTCGGTGTGGACGTGGACCTTCAGGGTCGCCTCGCCGCCCACGACCAGGACGGAGTCGCCGATCTCCTCCAGGCTCGGGATGAAGCCGCGTCCCTCGAGGCCGTTCCCGGTGACGATGAAGTTGGTGCAGTAGCGATAGCGGCTGTCGGCGTGGTGGGGCCGGGTGTCTCCACCTAAGGCCGGGGCGTGATGAGCGAGCTGGGGGGCCTCGATGTCCCCTCGCAGACCCGCGACGATCCCGGCCATGATCACGACGAGCCCGTAGGCGCCGGCATCCACGACCCCGGAGTCGCGCAGGACCGCCAGCTGCTCCGGCGTCCGGTCCACGGCCTGCTCGCCGTCCCGGACCACCTCGGCCAGCAGGTCCGCCAGCACCCTGTCCTGCTCCTCGTAGCTCGCGTCAGAGTGCAGGCGCGTCTCCCGCATGTGCGCGAGCTTCTGGGCCGCCGACGAGGCCATCTCGCGGAAGACCGTGAGCATCGTGCCCTCGGCCGGGTCGCGCACGGACTCATAGGCCGCGTCGGCCGCGCGCGCCATGGACGCCGCGACCAGGACGGGGTCCACCAGCTCGCCCGGGCGGCTGGCCAGCTCCTCGGCTGCTCCGCGGACGATCTGGCTCAGGATGACGCCCGAGTTACCGCGCGCGCCCATCAGCGCGGCACGGGCCAGGGCGTTGACCAGCTCGGTGCGGCCGATCTCGTCCACCATCTGGCCGTCCAGGCGGTCCAGCTCCTCGGCCACGGCCCGCAGGGTCAGGGCCATGTTGTCCCCCGTGTCGCCGTCGGCGACCGGGAACACGTTCAGATCGTTGACCTCCTGACGTCGCTCGTCGAGGTACGCGCTGGCCGCCGTGACGACGCGACGGAATCTTTCGATCGAGGGATCGGGCATCGAGGCACCACGAACCCTAAAGCGATTGGCCACCGGATCGCGGCCAGGAGCGGCCGCCGCTCATGGCCGCTAGACGGCCTTCGTCACCTTGTTCGACTTCAGGCAGCGGGTGCACACGTACACCCGGCGGCTGCGGCCGCCGTCCTGGATCCGGACCTTCTGCAGGTTCGGGTCGAAACGCCGGCGCGTGGCCACCATCGAGTGGCTCCGGGAGTTCCCAAACGCCGGCTTCTTGCCGCAGCTGTGGCATACCTTGGCCATCGGCGGGTGATGGTAGCGAGCCCCGACGGATCGGCCACGGGCCCCGGCGGGCCCTAGGAGGCGAGTTGGGCCTGGAGCGCCGCCATCCGCATCACCACGATGGCCGCGCCTCGTCCCTGGTCGCGCTTGCTCCCGTCGGCGCGAGCGAGCGCCTGCTCCATGGTGTCGCAGGTGATCACCCCAAACGCGCACGGCACGCCGCTGTCGAGCTGGACGCGGCTGATGCCCGAGGCCGTCTCCGCGCATACGTAGTCGTAGTGGTTCGTCTCGCCCCGGATCACCACCCCTAGGCAGGCCACACCGGCGAAGCGGCCCGTCTCCGCCGCAAGCTTGGCCGCCATCGGCAGCTCGAAGGCGCCCGGCACGCGGTAAGTCTCGATCGAGGCCTCGCTCACCCCGCCGAGCTCGAAGCCCTCGGCGGCCCCGTTCAGCAGGCGCTCCGCCAGATCCTCGTAAAAGGTCGCCACGCAGACGGCGAACTCGGACCGCTGAAGCGTCTCGCGCTCCGCGTCGCTGAACTCGCCCCCCGCTGCGTTGCTCATCCGTCGCGCTCGGCGTCCTTCAGATGCTCCTCGTGCAGCAACTGTTCGTCCAGCGCGAGTCCCTGGTGGTGGAGCGTGTGCCCCATTCGGTCGCGCTTCGCAGCCAGATAGGCCTCGTTGTGCGGGTTGGGAAACGACCTGATCGGGACCTGCTCGGTGACCGACAGCCCGTAGCCCTCGAGGCCGATGATCTTCTTCGGGTTGTTGGTGAGGATGCGGATGCTGGTCAGGCCGAGGTCACCCAGGATCTGCGCCCCGATGCCGTAATCGCGCAGGTCGGCCGGGAGCCCGAGCTCGAGGTTCGCCTCGACGGTGTCCATCCCGCCCTCCTGCAGCCTGTAGGCGCGTAGCTTGTTCAGGAGGCCGATGCCCCGCCCCTCCTGTGAGAGGTAGAGCAAGACCCCCATGCCCTCCCGCTCGATCATCGCCAGGGCAGCCTCGAGCTGCTCTCCGCAGTCGCAGCGAAGCGAGTGGAAGACGTCTCCGGTCAGGCACTCCGAGTGCACGCGTACGAGCACGTCGTTGGCTCCGGAGACCTCGCCCTTGACCATCGCGACGTGGTGCTTGTCGTCCACGAGGGACCGGTAACCCACCGCGCTGAACTCCCCGAACTTGGTCGGGAGCTTCGTCGAGACGATCCGCTCGATCAGCCGCTCTGTCCGCCGGCGGTAGGCGACAAGGTCGGCGACGGTGATCATCTTCAGTCCGTGCCGCTCGGCGTAGCCGGTCAGGTCGGGCACTCGGGCCATCGTGCCGTCGTCGTTCATGATCTCGCAGATGACGCCGGCGGGATTCAGCCCGGCGAGCCGCGCAAGGTCCACGCTCGCCTCGGTGTGGCCGGTCCGCTCCAGGACGCCGCCCTCCCTGGCCTTGAGGGGGAAGACGTGGCCGGGCTGCCGCAGATCCGCGGGCTTCGAGCCCGGGTCGATGGCGACTTGGACGGTGTGGGCCCGGTCATGCGCGGAGATGCCGGTCGAGACCCCTTCGCTCGCCTCGATCGTGACCGTGAAAGCTGTCCGCAGCTGATCCTCGTTCTTGGCCGGCATCAGGTCCAGGCCGAGCTCGTCGCACCGCTCGGGGGGCAGTGCCAGACAGACCAGGCCGCGGGCGTGCCTCGCCATGAAGTTGACGGCTTCCGGGGTGGCGAACTGGGCGGCGATCACCAGGTCGCCCTCGTTCTCGCGGTCCTCGTCGTCGCAGACGATGACCATTCGCCCGCCGCGGATCTCCTCGATCGCCTCCTCGACGGTCGACCAGGGGGCGCTCGCCTGCGCCGCGTGCGTCTTCTCCTCGGTCTGTTTGCTCATTGGTCGTTCCCTTCGGTCGTTAAGGGTGACAGGCTCGGAAGCATCCGCTGGACGTAGCGGGCCATCACGTCGCACTCCAGGTTCACCAGGTCGCCCGGCTCCCTGCGGCCGAGGGTGGTTCGCTCGAGCGTCTCGGGGATCAGGGAGACCTCGGCCCAGTGTGAGCCCAATGAGGCGACCGTCAGGCTGACGCCGTCGATCGCGATGGACCCGCGCTCCACCACCAGCGAACGCAGGTCCTCGGGCAGCTCCACCCGGAGCCTGCGCGCGAACCCGTCGGCCTCGACACCGGCCACCGCGGCCCTCGCGTCGACGTGCCCCTGGACGACGTGCCCACCAAGGCGATCCTCGGCGCGCAGGGGAAGCTCGAGGTTCACCGGGTCGCCCGCATTCAGCCCGCCGAGGGTCGTCAGGTCGAGGGTCTGCCTCATCACGTCCGCCTCGAACCCGTCGGCCGACGACGTCGTGGCGGTCAGGCAGGCGCCGTTCACGGCGATCGAGTCACCGGGAGAGAGCTCGGCCGAGAGTCCGCCACGCACACGCAGCCGCGCCCCGGCCTCCGAGGGCTCGACCGCCAGAACCTCACCCAGCTCGGCGACGATCCCGGTGAACATCAGGCGCTCCTCGGGCGGGTCACGGTCACCACTCTCGTAACCGCGCCTTGATCAGCAGGTCCTCGCCGATCGGCTCGTGTTCGACGGCGAGGGGCCGTGTGCCGTCCGCGATGCGACTTGCCCCGCGGCCCTCCAGGGGAGAGGGAGCGCCGGCGGCGCCGAGCAGGACCGGGGCGACGAACAGCATCATCGAGTCGATCTCGTCCGCGTCGAAGAAGGACCCGGCCAGGGTCGGGCCTCCCTCCAGCAGCAGGTCCTGGAGCCCGCGGGAGCCCAGCTCCCCCAGGGCCGCCGCCAGCCGCGCGGGGGGATCGGGACCCGGGGCGATCACGACTTCCGCCCGGGCCGCCGTGAGCGCGTCACGCGCGCGGGTCGGCGCCTCCGGGGAGGAGATCACCATGACCGGGCCATCGTCGACCGAGGCCAGCAGCGCCGAGTCCAGGGGCAGCCGGGCCATCGAGTCGAAGACCACCCTGACGGGGCTCCGTTCGCTCGCCGCCGGCTCGCTGCCGGTGGCATCCGTGGCCTCGCCCGGCCGGGCCGTCAGCAGCGGGTCGTCTGCGAGCGCCGTCCCGATGCCGACCGCGATCGCATCGCACTGCGAGCGCCGCCGGTGGACGAGCTGGCGGCTGCGGGCCGAGGAGATCCACCTGGAGTCCCCGCCCGGCGCCGCGACCCGGCCGTCCAGCGTCATCGCCGCCTTGTAGGTGACGAGGGGACGCCCGGTCCGGGCATGCTTGCGAAATGGCTGGTTCAGCAGCCGGGCGGCGGCTGCCTCGGCCCCGGTGGCGAGAGCCACCTCCACCCCGCCGTCGCGCAACACCCCGGGGCCTCGTCCCGACGCCTTCTCGGTGGGGTCCTCAGACGCGTAAATGACGCGCGCGATCCCGGCCTCGAGGATGGCGTCGGTGCACGGCGGCTGGCGCCCGGTGTGGGCGCAGGGCTCGAGCGTCAGGTACATCGTGGCTCCCGCCGGATCGGCTCCCCGCTCCCGGCAGTCGGCCAAGGCGGCTCGCTCGGCGTGGAGCTCTCCGACGCGCGCGTGAAATCCCTCCCCGATCACCTCGCCGCCGGGCGAAGTGAGCACTGCGCCGACCAGGGGATTCGGGCTGACGCGGCCACGGCCCTCCTCGGCGAGCGCCAGCGCGCGGCGCAGGTGGGCGGATTCGATGTCGGTGCCGGTCGCGGCCAAGTTCACGCCTCCGGGGGTTCTGGCGACCGATTGACTGGTCAGTCAGCCAGTCTACCGCGCACTAGGCTTGTCGGCCCATGCAGGGCTCCCCCGACTCTGCCCAGAGCGAAGCGGCCAACTACGGCCGCCGCGCGAGCCTGCTCTCGATCGGCGTCGGAATCACCGGGCTCATCACCTACCTGTACTTCGCCATCGCCTCGCACAACCTCTCGAGCGAGGACTACGGCCAGATCGCAGTGCTCTGGTCGGCGGTGTTCATCACTGTCTCCACGCTGCAGCGGCCCGTCGAGCAGCTGCTGTCCCGGACCGTTTCGGACCACATCGCCCACGGCGAGTCCTATACGCACCCCGTGCGGGTGTCCGCGACGATCCAGCTGGGTGTCTCCCTGGCGTTTGTGGTCGTCGCCCTGGCCCTGAAGGCCCCGATTCAGGACGACCTGCTGGATGGCAACGAGGCCCTGTACTGGATCGGGCTCGGCGCGGTCGCGGCCTACGGAGCGAGCTACTTCGCGCGGGGGTTCCTGGCCGGCAGCCACCGGCTGACCCTGTATGCGCTTCTCATCATCTCGGAGTCGGTCTCCCGCACGGCGTTTCCGTTCGCGGTCGCCCTGGGCATCGCCAGCGGCCAGACCGCCGTCGCCATCGGGATAGTCGCCGCCCCGACCCTGTCCCTGATAGTCGTCCCATTCGCGTTCCTCAAGAGCGGTAACGAAGGCATCGCGGACGAAGCCGACCCCGTCCGCGACCGCTCCACCACCGGGGCCCAAAGCATCGGCTTCGCCGAGGGCGGGGGGTTCGCGGCCGCCGTCTTCCTGATCATGCTCAGCGAGCAGACCTTTCTGAACGCGGGTCCCCTGCTGGTCAACGCCACGGCGGGAGCGGCCGCCGCGGGATTCATCTTCAACGTGCTGATGATCGCGCGGGCCCCGCTGCAGCTCTTCCAGGCCGTGTCGACGAGCCTCCTCCCCCACCTGACCCGGCTGCGGGCCGAGGGCGCCGAAGATGACTACCGCGCTTCGGTTCGGGTCACGATCCTGGCGATCGCCGGGTTCGCCGCGCTCGTCGGGGTCGCGGTGGCGGTGGCCGGCCCGCAGCTGATGCAGATCGCCTTCGGCGAGAACTTCAGCTACCACCGCTCGGACCTGCTGATCGTGACCGCCGGAATGGGCCTGTACCTGTGCGCCGCGACCCTGAACCAGGCGGCGCTCGCCCAGGGCCAGCTGCGGCAGGCGGCCGCCTGCTGGGTCGCGTGCGCTCTCGTGTTCGTGGCCTGGACCGCGATCCCGCTGGTCTCGGACGACTTCCTCCGCGTCGAGCTGGGCTACCTGGGTGCGGCGGCCCTCCTGTGCGCGGCGCTCTACACGCTCTATCGCCGCCCCGCAATCGGCTCCGTCGGCCCCGGCTCGACGGACGAGATGGAGCTGCGGCTCGCCTCCGCTGACGAAGGAGGCCCCTGATAGCGGTCGCCGTCGGGAGCGCCATGCAGGACGCCGAGCTGATTCTGATCGGCGGCACCCTGCTGGCGCTCGGCATCGCAGCGGCCTTGGTAGCGGATCGGGTCAAGGTTCCCGGGCTGCTCCTGTTCCTGGGCCTGGGGATGCTCGTGGGATCGGAGGGGATCGGGGGGGTCGAGTTCGACGATGCGGAGCTGACCCGAACCCTGGGGACCATCGGCCTGATCCTGATCCTGTTCGAGGGCGGGCTCTCGGCCGGCTGGCGCGAGATCAGGCCGGTGCTGGCGACCGCGGTCTCGCTCGCGACCGTGGGGACCGTGATCACCGCCGCGGTCGCCGGGTTCGCTTCGGCGTGGATACTGGGGCTGAGCAACCTGGAGGGCCTGATCCTGGGCGCGGCCGTCGCGGCGACCGACTCCGCGGCGATCTTCGCCGTCCTGCGCGGATCGAACCTGCGGCGCAGGATCGCGCGCTCGCTTGAGGGAGAGTCGGGGATGAACGACCCGGTGGCCCTGCTGCTGGTGACCGGCTTCATCGCCTGGATCGAGGAGCCGGGCTACGGGCTCGACGGGATGGCGGTGGAACTCGTCGTCAAGCTCAGCCTGGGCGCGGCTCTCGGCGTCCTCGTGGGCCTCGCCGCCCGCGGGACGTTCCGCCGGCTCGACTACCCCACCCAGGGGCTCTATCCGGTCGCCTCGATCGCGACAGCGGCCATCTCCTACGGAGTCGCCGAGGTAGCGCACGGTTCTGGGTTCCTGGCCGTCTACCTGACCGCGTTGATCCTGGGGACCGGTCAGGTCCCAGGTCGCCGGACGATCGTCGCATTCCACCAGGGTCTCGGCTGGGTCTCGCAGATCTCGCTGTTCTTCCTGCTGGGACTGCTGGTGTTCCCCAGCCAGCTGATCGACGTCGCGGGCAAAGGGCTTCTGATCTCGGGGGTGCTGATCTTCGTGGCCCGCCCGCTCGCGGCGCTGCTGGCGAGCCTGACCGAGAGGTTTTCGCTGCGGGAGCGCCTGATGCTCGGATGGGCTGGACTGCGCGGGGCCGTCCCGATCTGGCTCGCGACCTTCCCGGTGATCGAGGGACTGGACGCGGGCGGCGAGATTTTCAACATCATCTTCTTCGTCGTCGTCACCTCCACCCTGGTGCAGGGAGTGAGCTTCGAGCCGCTGGCCCGCCGCCTGGGACTGACGACGACCGAACCGGCCCTGCCGAGGCCCCTCGTGGAGAGCGGGACCATCCGCCGGCTCGGGGGCGAGGTGTTCGCCTATCGCGTCGATCAGGACGCCGCGATCGTGGGGCGGCCGGTTCGCGACCTGCGGCTGCCCCGCGAGGCGATCGTCAACGTGATCGTCCGCGGGGGCGAGGCCATCCCGCCGCGTGGGTCCACGGAGATAGAGGGCAGCGACGAGCTCCACATCCTGGTCCGCGCAGAGGTCCGCGGCGAGGTCGAGGAGCTGATGCGGCGCTGGCGCGAGGGTCCGCTCGACGAGCAGCCGCGGCCGCGCTTTCAACCGCGCGGGGCGCCGCAGATCTTCAACGTGCGCCGCTGGAGGGACGACGAGGGGGACATCGCCCGTCCCGACCAGATCGCAGGCGTCGCCGTAACGCAGCGCCTGCGAACCCGCCGTGACAGTCCCGGGACGCTGATGCTCCTCGAGGACGGCCGCTACGCCGTCACCGGGGAGTCGTTGGTGGCCGTGGGCGGCCGCGGCCAGGTGGCGGCGTGGGCGGCGCGGCGCTACGCCGCCGCCGAGGGCGGCGGCGCCAGGGCGTGGTGGCAGGAGATCGCGGGTGTGTTGAACGCCCCGGCGCGCTAGGACGCGCCCGCGGCCTCGACGATCGCCGCGTATGCGCCGCCCGGATCCTCGTTGCCGAAGATGGCGGACCCGGCCACGAACAGGCCGGCCCCGGCCTCGGCCACGCCTCCGGCCGTGCCGCGGTCGATTCCCCCATCCACCTCGATCTTCACCTCGGGGCCGAGCAGTTCGCGCAGCCGGCTGACCTTGCCCGGGGACTCCGCGATGAACGGCTGTCCGCCCCAGCCGGGGTTGACGGTCATGCAGAGGGCGATGTCGGCGTAGTCGCCCAGCTCGCGCAGCGCGTCCGCCGGCGTGCCGGGATTGATGGCGATCCCGGCCAGGCATCCCAGCTCCCGGATCGCGGTCAGGGTTCGGTTCGCGTGCGGTGTCGCTTCGAAGTGGAACGTGATCGAGTCGGCCCCGGCCTTCGCGAACTCCTCGATGTGATCCTCGGGGCGCTGGATCATCAGGTGGACGTCGACGGCCCCCCCGTTCTCGTGCACCGGCCCCGAGATCGCCCCCGCGACCAGCGGACCGATGGTGATCGGCGGGACGAAATGCCCGTCCATCACGTCGACGTGGATCACCCGCGCGCCTGCCTCCATCACCTCGGCGACCTGGGCGCCCAGGCGCGCGAAGTCCGCGGACAGGATCGACGGGGCGATGCGGCGGGCCCCGTAGATCTCGTCTCGGGCGGCGGCGGTGCTGGCGGTGTCGGCTGCGACTTCCACGGTGGCGATTATCGGGCCTGGCCCCCGGATCGATGCCCCGGGCACGCGGGGGTCAGATGCTACGCAGCATCGAGTGGCCGCAGTGCTGGCACTTCATGTCCTCGGTGCGGCTCATACGGCTGATGGTCTGGTGCTCGCCGCAGTTCGGGCACTGGGAGACGAGCTCGAAGCGGCGCAGGCAGTAGACGCAAACGAAACGGCCCGGAAGCTGGGCAGGGCGCAGCCACGGCTCTCCACAGCCGGGACAGTTGGGCCGCCTGAGCGTCCCCTCGGTCACCTCCGGAGCCTCGGTGTCGGGGGGCCCCAGCCCTCCATCAGTGCGCTCAGCCATCGTTCGAGGGTACCGACGCCCTGCTGGCCCCGCGCAAGGGCTAGATCGCGTTCGGCGGCAGCGGGTTGCCGCGCAGGAACTCGGCCGCCGCCATCGGTTGTCCCCCCGGGGCCTGGACGACCTGGAGCTCGAGAGCGGCGTCGGCGACACCGAGCACGAGCGAGCCGCCCCGCTCCTCGATCCTGCCCGCCTCGAGATCCGGCGTCTCGACCGCGCGAGCCCGCCGCACGCCCAGCCTCGCTCCGTCCGCCAGCTCGAGATGTGTGCCGATGTGCGGGTTCAGCGCTCGCACCCTCCTCGCCAGCTCGGCGGCGGCGCGCGAGGGGTCGAGCCGGCGGTCGGAGGCCTCGATCTTGTCGGCGTAGGTAGCGGCGGCCTCGTCCTGCGTAGAGAGCTCGAGCGCGCCCGCCGCCCGTAGGTCAAGGGCCCTCACCAGCAGCCGGCCGCCGATCTCGGCGAGTCGGCCGGACAGCACGTCGTGGTAGTCGTCGGGGCCGATCGGCGTCGCCTCCCTGAGCGCCACCGGGCCGGCGTCGAGCTCCCGCGCCAGGTGCATGATCGTCACCCCTGTCTCTGGATCGCCCGCCATCACCGCGCGCTCGATGGGGGCCGACCCGCGCCAGCGCGGGAGCAGCGATGGGTGCACGTTCAGGAATCCGGGCTCCGACAACAGCGGCTCGCCGATCAGCTGCCCGAACGCGCAGACCGCGCCGGCCTCGGGCTCGATGGCATGGATCGCGGCGTGCGAGGCCGGTTCGTTGACCGACGCCGTCTGGTACAGCTCCAATCCAAGCTCGCGGGCCGTCTCGGCGGCGGGAGGCGGCGCCAGCTTGCGCCCACGGCCTCTGCGGCTATCGGGCGGGGTGACGACCAGCGACGGGGCGTGCTCGGAAGCGGCCAGGGAGCGCAGAACCGTCGCCGCGAACCCCGAGGTTCCGAGGTAGACGGTCCTCAACCCGCGGCGCCGCCGGACGGCGCAGCGGCGCCGTTGCCGCCGGCTCGCAGCGCCCCGCCGGGCTCGCCGGCGTCGGCCTCGTCCGGCTCGCGCTCGGGGGCGTAGGTCCCGCCCTCGCGCAGCGCCCGCATCGCGGCCCGCCTCTGCTCGTCGGGAGCCCGCTGCAGGATCAGGACGCCGTCCAGGTGATCCACCTCGTGCTGGATCACCCTGGCCTCCAGGCCGGAGGCCTCGATCGTGAGCGCCTCACCCTGCGGATCGACCGCCCTGATGCGGACGTGGAGGGGCCGCTCGACGTCCAGGACGATCCCGGGGATGCTCAGGCAGCCCTCCTCGGCCGTGACCACCTCCTCGTACGAGGACCACTCGATCTCGGGGTTGACGAGCGTCGTGACCGGCGCGTCCGGGCCCGCCTGGAAGACCAGGATGCGCCGCAGGATCCCCAGCTGGGTGGCGGCCAACCCCACCCCCATGCCCTCCTGCATCAGCCGACCCATCCGCTCCGCCTCGGCGGCGAGGGCGTCGTCGAAGTCCTGCACCGGCGAGGCGACGGAGCGCAGCACGGGGTCTCCGAACTTGACGACCCGGGCGAGCGCGGCGGCGCGCCGCTCGGCGCGCTCGGGGTCCAGATCGTGCACCTCGGCGGTGCCGGCCTCGACGGGCTCGAGGCCCTCGTGCTCGGCTGTCGTCGCTTCCTCGGCCACGATTTCGAGTCTAGACCGGCTACTGCGGGTCCACGTCCACCGAGATCGCGACGTCGCGAAGGCGGCGCCCCGAGACGGCCGCGGCGACCGCGGACCGGACGGCGGCCACGGCGGCGGCGCGATCGCGTGCCTTCAGCATCAGCCGCCGGCGGTGCTTGCCGCGCAGCCGGAACAGTGGTGCGGGGCCCAGCAGCGCGACATCCTCGCCGATTCGCTCGGCGATCAGGGCGTGCACCGCGACGGCCGCGTCGTCCAGGGGCTCCTCGTCGGGCGAGGCCAGCGCGACCTCGATCAGATGGGAGAACGGCGGATAGCCCAGCTCGCGCCGTCGCCCCAGCTCATCGGCGAGGAACCCCTCAGAGTCGTGGGTCGAAGCGTGCCGCACGCTCGCGGCGTGGGGAGCCAGTGTCTGGACCAGGACCCTGCCGCCCGCCCGCCCCCGGCCGCTGCGCCCCGCGAGTTGGGTGACGAGGGCGAACGTGCGCTCCTCGGAGCGGAAGTCGGGCAGCCGCAGGGTCGAGTCGGCGTCGAGAACCACCCCGAGCGTGACCTCGGGGAAGTCGTGTCCCTTGGCGACCATCTGAGTACCGACCAGCACGCCCGCGTCGGCGCGCTCGAACCTGCTCAGGACCTGGGCGTGCCCCGAGGTGGCCGCGCTGTCCGAGTCGAGCCGGAACACCTCCAGGGGCGAGAGCAGACGCTCCAGCTCGTCCTCCACCCGCTGGGTCCCCGCGCCGATCCGGGCGATCGTCACCGAGCCGCACTCTGGGCAGCTTCCCGGCTTCGGCTCGGCGTGCCCGCAGTGGTGGCAGCGCATCACGCCCGCGGCGCCTTCCCGCGCTGACTCGCCGTGCAGCGACAGGCTCACGTCGCACTGGGGGCACTGCCAGGCGTGGCCGCACGAGCGGCATGCCAGATGGCTCGACCACCCGCGCCGGTTGACCATCACGATCGCTTTCCCGCCGGCGCTGCGGACCTTGGCCAGCGCTTCGGAGGTACGCGGGTGCAGCGGCCCGCGGACCCCGCCCCGCATGTCCAGGACCTCGACGGGCGGCAGGGCCAGCCCGTCCACCCTCTCGGGCAGCGCGAGGCGGCGCATCCGCTCGCGGCTCTCGGGCCGCGGGGTGGCACTGCCGGCGAGGAGGACGGCCCCCGCCTGCGCGGCTCGCCGCGCAGCCACCTCGCGCGCGTCGTAGCGCGGGTCCGACTCCTGCTTGTAGGAGGAGTCGTGCTCCTCGTCGATCACGATCAGGCCGAGGTCGGAGACCGGGGCGAACACCGCCGATCTCGGGCCCACCGCCAGCCGCGCCCGGCCGGAGCGCAGGCGGCGCCACTCGTCGTAACGGGCGCCGGCGGACATCCGCGAGTGCAGGAGCGCAACCTGGTCGCCGAAGCGTCGGCGGAAGCGCTCCATCGTCTGCGGTGTCAGCGCGATCTCGGGCACGAGCGCGATCGTCCCAAGCCCGCGCTCCAGCGCAGCCTCGGCACACGCCAGGTAGACCTCGGTCTTGCCCGACCCGGTGACGCCGTGGAGCAGCCAACCGCCGCCTCCGCGCGCCAGGGCATCGCTCACGGTCGCCGCAGCCGCTGCCTGTGCGGGGTTCAGCGCGATGCCGGGCGCCGCGGTCGCCCCCACCGATGTCGAGGGCGGGCGGCGATGGCGCTCGACCTCGCGGGTGGTGAGGAGGCCGCGCCGCTCGAGCCGCCTCAGGGTCGCCCGGTCTGCCCCCGCCTCGTTCGCGAGGGCCCGCGCGGCCTTCGGCCCGCTCGCCAGGGCGCGCAGCACCGCCTTCTGACGCAGGCCGAGACGCTCATCGCCGCTCAGGGCCATCTCGCCCTCGGCGGTCCTCTCCGCCTCGAGCTCAACGAGCGGCTTCACGCGCCGCGCGGAGGCGCCACCCCCAACGCCCGGCGGCAGCACCAGACCCAGGCCTCGGGAGGGAGTCGAGCAGTACTCCTCGCCCACCCAGCGGCCGAGCTCGACCAGCTCCGGCGGCACCCCTGCCTCCAGCGCCTCGATGGGTTTCGCCAGACGCTCCTCCGGCAGGTCGCTGCCGGTGGCCAGCCCGACCACCACCCCCTTCACCCTCCTGCGTCCGAACGGCACGACCAGGATCGATCCGACCCCGACATCCGCCATCGATTCGGGCAGTCGGTAGTCGAATGGCCCGCGCACACCGCGCGTCGTCAGCAGGGGCTCGACCTTGGCGATCGTCACTGCGCCAGGCTAGGCCGAAGCCAGGACGTGCTCGGGCCGAGGAAGTAGGCTCCGCGCCGTGGACCTGCAGTCCGGGGAGCGGATCATCTACCAGGGGCATCCGTCCTGGCGCGCCATGCTCGCTTTCTACCTGCTCGGGCTCCTGATCGCGGCAGGGGTGGGACTTATCGCGGCGCTCGCGGACGAGACGTCCACCGGGGTGATCGCCTTCGCGGTGATCGCCGGGATCACGGTCGTGGCCGGACTGGTCAAGCGGGTCGCGACCGTGTACACGATCAGTGACCGCCGGCTCAACATCAAGCGCGGGATCGTCGCTCGCAAGGTGCAGGAGACCCGACTGCAGCGGGTCCAGAACGTCAACTACAGCCAGTCGGTCTACGAGCGGATCATGCAGATCGGCAACGTCGACTTCGACACCGCCGGGACCGACGACTCCGCCTTCGTCTTCGTGGGGGTCAGCCAACCCGACCAGGTCGTCGAGAAGGTGGACCGGGCCACCCACCACGACGCCGGCGACTCCGCGCTGGAGGCCGAAGCGCGCGCGCCGGGGACGTAGCCGGCCTAAGCCGGCGCTGCGTCCTTCGCTCCCAGGCCCGCCGCCCCGCGCAGCGCCTCGGCCCGGTCGGTGCGCTCCCAGGTGAAGTCGGCGTCCTCGCGGCCGAAGTGGCCGTAGGCGGCGGTCTTCTGGAAGATCGGGCGGTGCAGGTCCAGGTAGCGGCGGAAGGCCGCCGGGCGCAGATCGAAGTGCTCGCCGACGAGCCTGGCGATCTGGGCGTCAGGCAGCTTGCCGGTGCCGAAGCTCTGCACCATCAACGAGACCGGATGGGCGACGCCGATCGCGTAGGCCACCTGCACCTCGCAGCGCTCGGCGAGGCCGGCCGCGACGACGTTCTTGGCGACGTAGCGCGCGGCGTAAGCCGCCGAGCGGTCGACCTTGGAGGGATCCTTGCCCGAGAAGGCGCCCCCGCCGTGGCGGGCGGCGCCGCCGTAGGTGTCGACGATGATCTTGCGACCGGTCAGACCGGCGTCGCCGACGGGGCCGCCGATCACGAACTTGCCGGTCGGGTTGACCATCAGGTTCTCGAGCAGCTCCGACTCGGTGAAGAGGTCGCGATAGTCGGCGTGCAGGACCGGCTCGACCACGTGCTCCCAGAGGTCGTTGCGGATCATCGCCTCGCCGGCGCCCTCGCGGTGCTGGGTCGAGATCAAGACCTTCGAGATCTCGACCGGGCGCTCGTTCTCGTAGCGGACGCTGACCTGGGTCTTGCCGTCGGGGCCGAGGTAAGGCATCACCTCGGCCTTGCGGACCTCTGCGAGCTGGCGCGCGAGCTGATGGGCGACCTGGATGGGCATCGGCATCAGCGCCTTGGTCTCCCGGGTCGCGTAGCCGAACATCATCCCCTGATCGCCGGCTCCGGCCGCGTCCAGCTCATCGTCGGAGCCCTCCTCGCGCTGCTCGCGCCCGGAGTTCACGCCCTGGGCGATGTCTGGGGACTGCTCGTCGACCGCGGTCAGCACCGCGCATGCTTTGTGGTCGAAGCCGTAGCGAGGATCGTCATAGCCGATGCGCTCGATCGTCTCGCGCGCGATCGTCGGGATGTCCACGTAGGTCTCGGTCGTGATCTCGCCCGAGACGACGACCAGGCCCGTGTTGACGAGCGTCTCGCAGGCGACGCGACCGCTGGGATCGGAGGCCATGATCGCGTCCAGGACCCCGTCGGAGATCTGGTCGCAGATCTTGTCCGGGTGGCCCTCGGTGACCGACTCCGAGGTGAACAGGTACTCGTTGTCTGAGAGATCGGTGGTCATGTCACTCCTGGTCGATGACGAGGAAGAGCTCCGTCGTGACCTCATCCTCGTTGCCTACGACGGCCAGGGCGGTAGAGGTGGCATTGTCGAACAGGATGCTCAAGTTCGCGAAGAATGGGTCTTCGACCAGGTCCGTGCGCGTGACCTGGCCGAAGAGCTCGTCGAGGTTCAGGAAGACTAGCGCCGAGACCCTGTCAGGCAGCCCACTGGTCGCCCGGCCGTAGGCCTCGGAATCGGCGAGGGAGTCGCCATCCGAGCGGACCTGCTCGATGCCCGCCGGGTCGGTGCTGACGACGAGCATCCCGTCGAACACCGCGTAGCTCAGGTTCACGGTCGGCGACACCTGGACCGAGCGCACGGCCACGCCATCGACCTCGGAGTCCTCGAAGCGCAGCACCCGAGAGCCGCCCGAGGTTCCGAGCGAGCGCAACAGCGGACGCTGCAAGCGCGCGAGCGCCTGCGAGGCGCGCTCCTCGTCGACGTCTTCGACGATCAGGCTCGCGAAAGGGGGGCCGTCGGTCGGCTCGGCGATCAGCGCGGCCTGCCCGCCCAGGGCCGGGAGGAGGTCGCTCAGGGGATCGACGCCGGCCTGCTTGCGGAGCCGAGCCGCCAGCCTGCGCAGGGAACCCGCCGCACCCCCGGCCCGCTCGAGCAGGTCCGAGAGAGTCGTGCCCACCTCTCCAACCCCGACGTATCCGAGCGACCGGACCCCGGCCTCCCCGTCAAGCTCGGGCTCGAACTCCGGCAGCTCCGAGAAGAAGCTGGGGTTCCTGGCGAGCAGCTCGGGCTCGAGGTCGCTGATCAGCTCCACGGCGATCCCATCGTCCTCGGCGACCGCGGCCGCCGCGATGCCCTGGGTCGCCCCGTAGTCGACAAACGTCTCGAGCTGGGTGGCGGCCCCCGGCCGGCCGGCGAGCAGGCGCTGGACGCCCGACCGCGACAGGTACACCTCGGCGAAGCGAGTCTCGGGCAGCTCCTCGTAGAGGGACATCACCTGCGCGTTCCCGCCGAGGGAGGACGCGTCGTCCTGCTGGGCCCTGAGCGCGTCCCGGACCGCTCGCTCGTCCCCGAACACAAGCGAGTTCTCCGCGAATGCCGTGGCGAAGCCGCGCGGGTAGACGCTCAGCTCCGCGTCGCCCTGCCTCTCGGCCCGGGCCTCGCCGGCCGGCGCGACCTCCGCCAGGAACTCGTCCGCTCCAGCGCGGTCCCCCACCCCGACCACGAAGGCCTGCAGGGAGCGGTCGCCGGGACCCGCAACCAAGAGCATCGCCAGGTCCCCCTCGGCCCAGGGCAGAGCGTCCAGCGAGATGTCCACTGTCCCACCGGACGGAGTGGGCAGGGCAGGGGGCAGCTCGGCGGCCAGGATCGTGCGCAGATCGCCCAGGCTCCCGAGCGCGTCCGAGGCATTCTCGAACTGCTCGGAGTCGCGGTCCAGCGTGAGCTGTGCGTACAGAAGCGCGTCGGCCGGCGCGAAGTCGAAGCTCTGCTGCTCAGGCGGGCATGCCTTGACCGAGATGCCGCACGGGACCCCCGGGAGGGGGACGATCCGGACCAGCAGCACCAGGAAGAGAAGCCCCGCGGCCGCGCCGATTCCGATGCGCTCCCCGAGCGACCGCGCCTTCCAGATGGCACCGACGCGACGCGCCGCGGGGCGGCCCGTCCTGACGCCCTGCTGAGACTTCTCCCGCAGCCAATACCCGGCGGCGCGAATCCTGGTCGAGCCCCGAAACCACAGGTCACTGGAGGGGTCCTTCTCCGGCTTCGCCCCCTGCGTCCCCGTGGTCACGGGCCCCGGTGGAGGCGCCGGCGCGGGCTTCGACTCGGGTCTCAGCCTCCGCTGCAGCCTGCGCCTGAGGTCCCGCCTGAGCTTCGCCCCCGAGCGCGGACGCCCGGCCTCGGGCCGCTCGGCCTGCGGCCGCTGCGTTGACGAGTCCGGCCTCTCCGCCGGGTCCTCGCGCGTATCGCCGTCGCCGCCCTTGCCGCCCGTTCCCTCCACGAGCGTCCTTATAGCGACTGCGCTGGCGCCGGCGCGCCGGGGGCTCCGGTCACCAGGACTTGGAGCCGGTGCGGTCGCGCTTGCGCGGCACGAAATCGATCACGAGCGGCACGCCCTCCAGCCCGAGGGCGTCGCGGAGCCGGTTCTCCAGGAAGTAGGCCCAGTCGCGCGTGAGCAGCTTCCTGTCATTGACCTGGATCGCGAATCGGGGCGGCCGCCGCCCCACCTGTGCCGCGTAGTACAGGCGCAGGCGCCGTCCGTGGCGGGCGGGCGGCGGACGTTGCGACACGACGCCCGAAACGATTCGGTTGAGCTGCCCGGTCGGCACCCGTTCGCCGGAGCGGTCGGCCAGCTCGAGGGCGCGACGCAGGACATCGTCTGCGCCGCGCCCCGTCCGCGCCGAGCAGGTCATGACCGCGGGGCGCATGCGCAGCTTGCGGCGCGCCCGCGCGCGCGCGTCGTCGATCAGGGCCTCGGCCTCCTCGCCCGGCACCAGGTCCCACTTGTTGAAGGCGAGCACGGTCGCGCAGTCGGCGTGCATCGCGAGCTCGGCGACTCTCAGGTCCTCGGAGGTCAGGCCCTCGGACGCGTCGCAGACGACGATCGCGGCGTCAGCGCGCTCGGCGGCCGACTCGGAACGGAGCTGGGCGTAGTAGCCGACCGTGCCGGCGACCTTGCCTCGGCGGCGCAGCCCGGCCGTGTCCACCAGGACGATCCGGCGGCCTTCCATCTCGAGCTCCGTGTCCACCGGATCGCGGGTCGTTCCCGCCAGCTCCGAGACGATCACACGCTCGGACCCGAGCAGACGGTTGAGAAGCGAGGACTTGCCCACGTTGGGGCGCCCGAGGATCGCGACTCTCGGCGTCTCGTTCTCGAGCTCGTCAGCGCCGGCTGCGCCGCCCAGTAACGCGAGGGCGTCCGTGACCCGGTCCAGCAGGTCGCCCGTGCCGATGCCGTGAGTCGCTGACACGGTCAGCGGATCGCCCAGGCCGAGGCCGTAGAGCTCTGCCGCCATCGACGTGTCTCCCGGGCTGTCGACCTTGTTGGCGGCCAGCAGCACGGGCTTCTCGGCCCCCCGCAGGACCGCCGCGAGCTCGCTGTCCCCCGGGCCGATTCCGGCGCGGGCATCGACGACGAGGATGATCGCATCGGCCTCGTCGATCGCCGCGCGCGCCTGGGCCTGAACCGACTGGGAGAGCGCGTCGCCCTCGGCCAGGTCCATCCCGCCCGTGTCGATCAGCTCGAAGCGCAACCCGTTCCATTCGCACGGAAGCGCGCGCCGGTCGCGCGTCACTCCGGGTTCCGCGTCGGTCACCGCCTCGCGGCCGCCCGAGAGGCGGTTCACGAGGGTGCTCTTGCCGGCGTTCGGGAACCCCACGACTGCCACCTTCGGCCGGGAGCCGGTGCGCGCAGGCGGCGGCGCCTCCCGCTCCGCCCCGTTCACGCCACCCCCCTTTCGGTCGCCAGAGCGACGACCCTCTGCACCACCTCTTCGGCCGGGACCCCGGTGGTGTCCAGCTCGACGGCGTCCTCGGCCGCGCGCAGCGCGCCGTGGCGGCGCGTGCTGTCGCGCTCGTCGCGCGCGCGGATCGCCGTCAGCACCTGCTCGAACGGCTCGTTCGTCTGCTGTGAGCGCCTGCGGGCGCGTTCCTCCTCGCTCGCCGTCAGGAAGACCTTCAGCGCCGCGTCGGGGCTGACGACCGTGCCTATGTCTCGCCCCTCGGCCACGTAGTCGCCCGACTCGATCATCCGGCGCTGCCTCGCGACCATTGCCTCGCGGACCTCCGGATGGACTGAGAGGCGTGACGCCGCCGCGGTGACCTTTGGCTCGCGAATCGCCTCGCCCACGTCCCTCCCGTCCAGACGGACCACGGGCCCCTCCAGCTCGATGTCCAGGCCGCGGGCCAGCTCACTCACGGCAGCCGGCTCATCCGGCTGGACGCCCCGCTCGAGCGCCGCCAGGGCGACGCAGCGGTACATGGCCCCGGAGTCCATGAAAGTGAAGCCCAGGACCCGGGCCACCTCGCGCGCCACGGTCGACTTGCCGGCGCCGGCGGGGCCGTCGATCGCGATGACCATGGGCGGCAGGGTAGTCGCCGGTTCGGGGCCTGCCGGCGCGGAGCCGCCGCGTTTACGAGCGCAGAGAGACGGCTATAGAGTGGCGTGCCCATGCAGAGCTGGAAGCTCAACGAACTGGATGTCGAGCCACACAAGCCCCAGGTTCTCGACTCCGAGGACGAGGGCAGGGCGATCGCGATCAACCTGCCCGCGGGCGAGCAGCTCCAGGAGCACCAGGTCCATGAGCGCGCCTGGGTACTCGTCACCGAGGGCGAGGTCCAGATCGCGGACGCGGGCGGTGAGGCGGTCACCGGCGGGCCCGGCCTGCTCTGCGTGTTCGACCCCAAGGAGCGCCACGAGGTGACCGCGAGAGCGGACTCGCGCGTGCTGCTGGTCCTAGCGCCCTGGCCGGGCGACGGGCACCCGAGCAACCAGGACTGAGCGCCCGCCTGGGCGGATGTCCCGGCGGCCTAGCCCGAGAGCGCTCGCAGATCCCCGGCGAAGCCCGGGTAGCTGACCGCGACCGCGTCGAAGCCGGTGACCTCGACCCCCTCGCGCGAGGCCAGGCCCGCGATCGCTCCCAGCATCGCCATCCGGTGGTCGCCGCGCGCGTCGAGCGTTCCCCCGCGCAGGCCGCCCGTTCCCCTGACGGCGAAACCGTCGGGACGGCCCTCGATGTCGGCTCCCACGGCTGAGAGCCCGTCCACGACGGCATCGATCCGGTCCGACTCCTTGCGCCGCAGCTCATCGGCTCCCGTGACGACCGTCTCGCCCTCGGCGAAGCATCCGAGCAGCGCCACCAGGGGCAGCTCGTCGATCGCCCCGGGCACGTCCTGCGGGCCCACCTCGGCGCCGGAGAGTGCCGCCGGTCGCGCTCGGAGCGACGCCATCGGCTCGGGGCCGGGCTCCCGGATCTCGTGCACGACCATGTCGCGCCCGGACTCGTGGGCACCGCCCATCGTGACCCCCATCCGGGAGAGGATGCTCAGCAGGCCGATCCGGTTGCGGTTGATGCCGACCTCTCTGACTTCCACCTCGCTGCCGGGGACGATCAGGGCGCCGCAGATGAAGAATGCCGCGGAGGAGAAGTCCCCCGGGACCACCACGTCCCCCGACTCCAGCGCTTCCGCGGGAGCGACGATTACCGCGTTCCCCTCGCGGCGGATTGAGGCCCCTGCCGCTGCGAGCATCCGCTCGGTGTGGTCCCTGGAGGGAACGGGTGAGCTGATCCGGGTCTCGCCCTGCGCCAGCAGGCCCGCCAGCAACAGGCAGGACTTGACCTGGGCGCTCGCGATCGGAAGCTCGTAGTCGATCCCCCGCAGCTTCGAGCCGCGAACGGTCAACGGAGGGAGTCGCCCGTCACGGCAGTCCACGTCGGCGCCCATCCGCCCGAGCGGCTCGGCCACGCGGTCAACCGGCCGGCTTCTGATCGAATCGTCGCCGTCCAGGGTCCACCCGCCGCCCGGCTGGCCCGCGAGCCAGCCGGGCAGGACACGCAGCAGGGTTCCCGCGTTGCCGACGTCTATCCGCGCGGGCCGCGCGCCCCGCAGCCCCACGCCCTCGACCTCGACGAACAGGCCGCCGTGCTCATCGGCCTCCCCCTCCCGGACGGCCGCGCCGACCGCCTCCACCGCTGCCAGCGTGGAGCGGGTGTCGGCGGAGTCCAGGAACCCCGTGACGCGCGTCGGCCCGTCGCACATGGCGCCGATCAACGCGGCCCGGTGCGAGATCGACTTGTCCGGCGGTGGGCGGAGGGACCCCTCCAGCGCCCCGGCGGGATCGAACCTCACCGCTCCACCGGTACGACGTCGTGGCCGAGAGCCCCGATCAGCTCCGCGGCGCGCCTGGCATCGTCATCTCCCGTGACGAACAGCGAGATCGCGCCGGAGCTCATGTCGGCCGACGGATGCAGCGCCATGTCCTCGATGTTGACGCCGCCGTCGCCCAGGGCCAGCGCGATCTGCGCGACTACGCCCGGGGTGTTGGAGACGAGGACGCGAAGCTCGCGCAGACGCCCAGCCGCGCGGTCCTCCGCCAGCAGGCCGCGTCGGTGCTCAGCTGCCCCCGCGTGCCACGCCGCGATCGAGTCCTGGTCGCCGCTCCGCAGCAACTCCGCCGCATCGGAGAGCCTGGCGGCGGCAGCCTCGACCTGGTCGGCCACCGCCTCGCGGTTGCCGCCGAGGATGTCCCCCCAGATCGCCGGGTTGGCGCCGGCGACGCGCGTGGCGTCGCGAAAGCTGGGCCCGACCTCGGGGAATCGCTCGGAGTAATCCCCGGCCAGGGCCTCGGCGGCCTGGGCGACCAGGACGTTGGCCAGCACGTGCGGGAGGTGGCTGACCGTCGCCATCAGGCGGTCGTGGGCCTGGGCGTCGATCGCCTGGGGCCGCGCGCCCATGCCGGCGATGGCGCGCTGGACCCGGTCGTAGAGCAGGCCGCCAGTGGTGGGCGTCGGGGTGAGGTACCAGCGGGCGCCGTCGAACAGGTCCGCGCGGGCGTTCTCGACACCCGCCGTCTCGGCCCCCGCGAGCGGATGGCCGCCGACGAAGCGGGGGTCCCCGCCCAGGGCGGCGATCGCGTCGCGCTTGACAGAGCCGACGTCGGTGACCGCTGTGTCCCTCCCGGCCGCCGCCAGGGCATCGCGGGCCACGTCCGGCAACACGCCGACCGGCGCCGCGCAGAAGACGATCTCGGCGCCCGCGACGGCGTCGGCGATCGAATCGTGGGTGGACCCGACGGCGCTCAGCTCCTCAGCGCGAGCGAGCAGCTCGGCGTCCGGGTCGTACCCGGCCACCTCCGCAGCCAGGCGGTCTCGCGCCGCCAGCCCGATCGAGCCCCCGATCAGGCCGACGCCGAGGACCGCGATGCGCATCTGCCTATCGGCCCGCGGCCCGCGGCCCGAAGCGCTTCATCGGTCTGCCCCGCGGCGCGCGCGCGACGCCGCCGCCAGCCGGTCGAGGGCCAGCACCGTGGTCTCCCAGTCCATGCAGGCGTCCGTGATCGACTGGCCGTAAACCATCTCGGCGCCCGGCTCGAACTCCTGGCGCCCGCCGACGATGAAGGACTCGAGCATCACCCCCACGATGGCTCGGTTGCCGCCGGCGACCTGGCCGGCGATGTCCGAGAGCACCGTCGGCTGGACCTGGTGGTCCTTGCCGCTGTTCTCGTGGGACGCGTCGACGATCACCCGCTCGGGCAGGCCCGCCGCCCGCAGCTCCCGCAGCGCGGACTCGACCCCTTCGGCGTCGTAGTTGGGCGCCCCGCGGCCCCCCCGCAGAATCACATGGCAGTCGTCGTTGCCCTGGGTGTGCAGGATGGCCGGGGTGCCGCTTACGTCCACGCCCGCAAACGCGTGCTGCGCCGCCGCGGCGCGGACCGCATCCACGGCGATCTTGACCGTGCCGTCCGTGGCGTTCTTGAATCCCACCGGCATCGAGAGTCCCGAGGCGAGCTGGCGGTGGATCTGGCTCTCGGTCGTCCGCGCGCCGATCGCCCCCCAGGCGACCAGGTCGGAGATGTACTGCGGCGTGATCGGATCCAGGAACTCGCAGCCGATCGGGAGCCCTACGTCCAGCACCTCCCTCAGCAGCCCGCGCGCGAGCAGCAGGCCGTTGTTCACGTCGCCGCTGCCGTCCAGATGGGGGTCGTTGATCAGGCCCTTCCAGCCGATCGTGGTCCGCGGCTTCTCGAAGTACACCCGCATCGCGATCAGCAGGTCATCGCTGAGCTCCTCGGCGCGGGCGCCCAGGCGCTGGGCGTAGTCCAGGGCGGCATCGACGTCGTGGACGCTGCACGGCCCGACCACGACGAGCAGGCGGTCGTCCTCGCGGTCCAGGACCCTTGCGACCGACTCCCTGTGGGCGAGGACAGCGTCCTCCTCGTCGCTGCTCAGCGGCACCTCCTCGAGGATCTGGGACGGAGAGATCAGTTCGACGATGCGCGCGATCCGCTTGTCCCGGACCCTTCCCGACTGCCCTGTTGGTAGCTCCTTCATCTCCATGATCATTCTGTCCCCTTTTCTACTGGTACGGCGATCGTCCTTGCCCGGTTGCGGCGCCCGGCGAAGCGGATTCGCGGTCAGCGGGCCCGGGATCGAGAGGCGGGCCCGCGGGCCGGACGCCTAGCTAAATCGCGGATACCAGTAGAAGCTGCGCGCACGCGAGCGAGCCGCCTTGCGGCCCGTGTCCGAGGTGCTGGGATCGAGGGGAGTCGCGTGACGCATCCACACAGAGACTACTTCTTCCTGCGCTTCGGATGCGACCTTCTCGTTCACGCCGACGCTCTCAGATCGCGTCGGCCATCGCCGTCAGGAACCGTTGGTTCTCGTCGCGGTTGCCGTAGGTGACGCGCAGGTTTCCCTCCGCCCCGAGCGCCGCGCCGGGCCGCACCGCGACACCGGCGCGCGCGAGCGCTTCCACGAGCTCGGACTCGTCGCGGTCCCCCAGGCCGACCCACACGAAATTCGCCTGGGAATCGGCGATCTCGAGACCGAGCTCGCCGAGACCCTCCTCGACGAACATCCGCTCGACGATGTTCTTCTCGACCCGGTTGGCCACGTCGTCCTGGTGCAGGAGCGCCTCGGCCGCCGCCGTCTGAGCGAGCAAGTTGACGCTGAAGGGCTGACGCACCGCGTCCACAGCCGCCCGGAACTGCGCGGAGCAGAGCGCGTAGCCCACGCGCAGGCCGGCCAGGCCGTACACCTTGCTGAAGGTCCGGAGCAGGACCAGGTTCGGGTGGTCCGGCAGCAGGTCGATGGTCGCATCGGGGTGGTCAACCGCCTGGTACTCGATGTAGGCCTCGTCCAAGATCACCGTCACGTGCTCGGGAACGCTCTCTACGAAGGCCGCGATCCGCTCTGCGGGCAGGTAGGTCCCGGTCGGGTTGTTCGGGTTGCAGACGACGACGATCTGCGTCGCCGCTGTGACCTCCTCGTGCATCGCGTCGAGGTCGTGTACCCAGCCGTCGGCCAGCGGCACGCGGATCTCGCGCGCCCCCGAAAGCGCCGCCATGTGCGGGTACATCGAGAACGAGGGCCACGCGTAGACGATCTCCGCATCGGGCTCGCACAGCGCCTCGGCGGCGGCGAGCAGGATCTCGCAGGATCCGTTCGAGACCGCGATTCGACCCGGCTCGGTCTCGCAGCGCTCGGCGATGCGGGATCTCAGCACGCGCGCCTCGGGGTCCGGATAGCGGTTGATGTCCCCCGCGGCGGCGGCGATCGCCTCGATCACCTGTGGGTGGGGCGGCAAGGGCGACTCGTTCGAGGCGAGCTTGACTGCGTCGGAGGTCTGCGCCCGCGCTTTCGCATCGTCGAGCGAGATACCCGGCTCGTAGTGCGGGATCCGCGCGAGCTTCTCGGCGAAGGTGACGGTCATGGTCGCGACATTGTGACGGGCCGACGCAGGCATGGCCGGGGGAAGCTCCCGACCGGCCTGCCTACTGGGCGGCGTCCAGGTCCGAGCGCAGCTTCTGAGCCTCGCCTATGTATGTGTGGACCGGCGTGTGGTCGGTGGCGCCGTAGTAGTGGACAAGGACGCGGACCACCCCGCGCATCGAGCCGGGAACGTCGATCTCCTGGCCGCAGAGCAGCGGCACCTTGTCCAGGCCGAGGTTGCGCGCGGCAACCGCCGGGAACTCCGCGTTCAGGTCGTGGGTACTGGTGAAGATGCAGCTGACGATTCGCTCGGCTTCGAGATCGTTGCGGGACAGCAGCTCGCGCATCAGCTCCTCGGTGCCTGACACGACCAGGTTCGCGTCGTTGCGACCGATGCTCGTCGCTCCGCGGACTGCCCACAGTCTCTGGTCCTGGCTCATGGCGCGGAATCTTCCCAGAGGGTGCCTGTCGCGGCGTCCGGGCCCGGAAACGCCCGCAGGGCGCTGACCTCCTCGGCGCTGAGCCGGCGGCTCCGCCCGGACTCCAAGTCGCCCAGATCCACTGACCCGATTCGGGTCCGCCGCAGCGCCTCGACACGGTTGCCCACCGCTTCCGCCATGCGGCGGACCTGGCGGTTGCGGCCCTCGCTGATCGTGATCTCGATCTCACGCTCGCCGACCCGCTTCACCTGCGCCGGCGCCGTCGGCCCGTCCTCGAGGCCGACCCCGCCGCGCAAGCGCTCCAGATCGCCGCCGGACGGCGCGCGCTCCAGGCGGACCGCGTAGGTCTTCGGCACCTCGTAGCGGGGATGAGTGAGCCGGTTTGCCAGCTCGCCGTCGTTCGTGAGCAGGATCAGGCCGGTCGAATCGGCGTCGAGCCTCCCGACCGGGTAGAGGCGGCGTTCCGATGGCACCAGCTCGGTCACGGCTCGGCGGCCGCCAGGCTCACGCGCCGTGGAGACGACGCCGGCGGGCTTGTGCACCGCCCACACCTCCCGCTCCTCGGGCGCGACCGGGCGCCCATCCACCTCGACGCCGCTCTTCTCGTCCACGTCTCGCGCGGGGTCGGTCACGACCTGGCCGGCGATCGTCACCCGGCCCGCCCGGATCACTTCCTCGGCGGCTCGGCGCGAGGCGACTCCACCGTGGGCGAGGTAGCGGGCCAGCCGCACGGGCCTCAGCAGGGGCCGAGCTCGTGCAGCTCCCTGCGATAGACGCGCATCGAGCGCTTCCTGAAGTCCCCGTGCGTGCGTCCGCGGAAGTCGGGGTCGAGCTCCTTGTAGAGGGACGAGGACAGGCTCTCGGCGTGGCCGATCACCCGCTTGATTCCGAGGTCATAGGTGCAGCGAAGCCACTGGATGAGCCGCAGGGAGCCGCGCAGCTGAGGCGTGCGGCCCAGCACCTCGCCGTCGCTGAATCCGACGTGCTCGACCCCGATCGAGACGTGGTTCAGCCCGACCACGTGACGGCACCGGATCCCCGGCTTCACGAACTGGACCGCTCCCCCCTTCGCCCCGACGGCGTAGTGCGAGCAGACGTTCGGCTTCTCGCCGTACTCGGGATCGGGGCGGTTGTGGGCGAAGGTGCTGCGGATCGATCCGATCGAGGCCGCGACGGCGAAGTGGATGACGATCAGCTGCGGGTCGGTGAGCCGCCATCTGTAGTGACCGTAGTGGCGCTTCGAGTAGGCGGCCATGTCCGACTTGCGGCGCTGCGGATACGGGATCAGCTGCTTGGCGATCTTGGGCTTCTGGGCCGCGCTCGCGTCCGCCATCGCGCTCGCCTCGGCGCCCGTCCACGGGCCGCCGGAGCTCCCCGCGGCGACCGCGATGGCCGCCGCCGCGGCAGCCGCCGCGTTGCCCAGCGCCATCAGCTCTCCTCCGCGATCCGCGCCGCCGCGAGGCCGTGCCGGCGCTCGCCGCACCCGCTCTGGCGCCTGACCGACCTCGACGACGAACGCGGCCGACCTTCGATCTGCGCGTCGTCGATCTCGGGAGCCATGCGCTTCAGCGTCCTGGTGACATC
>JAJTCK010000002.1 GCA_021323175.1 Solirubrobacterales bacterium
CAGCAGCGCGCGAGCATCCTCTCGTTCGACTCGCTGATGTCGTCGGGCGGCGGCGTCGCCGTTCAGCCGGCGCTGGGCAAGGCCGCCGACGTCTGGGGCTATCCCAGCACCTACCTGGCCTCCGCCGGGATCTCGGCTCTCGCCCTTCCCTTCATCCTTCGCTCACGCCGGCAGAACGCCACAGCCGACGTCGCGACCGGGCTGGGCGGCGCACAGGAGGGAACGCCCTCGCCCGCGCTCGCCGTCCCGGATCTCGACCATCCGGCCTCCGAGGCGGAGCGCTAGAGCTCGTCCAGGAAGGCCGAGAGGTCGGACGCGTAGAGCTCGGGCTCCTCGAAGGCGCCGAAGTGCCCCCCGGAGGGCATCCGCACGTGCCGGCGCAGGTCGGATAGGACGCGCTCGGACCACTCGCGGGGCGGGTTCAGCGTGGCCAGCGCATTCGCCTCGGACAGCTGGCCCTCGCTGCGCCCGGGGAACACGGAGATGGCGGAGGGAGCTGCGATGCGCTCGCCGGGAAGCAGGCGCCAGCGGTCGCGGCGCTCCGCCCAGTACAGCCGCATCGAGGGAGCGATCGCGTCGCACATCCAGAACATCGTCAGGAAGTCGCAGGCCTCGTCGAGCGAGAACCTGCGCTCCAGCACGCCGCCCGAGTCCGACCAGCGGCGGTACTTCTCCAGCAGGTAAGCGGCCAGGCCGATGGGCGAATCGGTCAGGCCGGGAGAGAGCGAGTCGGGCGCGACCGACTGGATCAGGATGTGGTGCCCCTCCCGTCGCAGCCAGCGCTGCGCGCGCTGGGCGTAGGCGATCTCAGCCTTGCTCATCGGCGGCTCCTCCAGGTCCACCGGCGTCGGCAGGACTCCGGGCGTGCTGACGTACAGGGCCGAGACCCGGTCCGGCGCGTCGAACGCCATTCGCGCCGCGATGATTCCGCCCCAGTCGCCGCCGGCGACGGCGTAGCGCTCGAGGCCCAGACCATCGCCGAGCAGCGCGCGCAGCCGCGTCGACATCCCTACGACGTTCAGCGGCGTCGCAGGCGGCTGCGACCAGGCGAAGCCAGGCAGCGAGGGAACGATCGCCTGGCGGCCGGTCTGGGCGAGCAGCCTCGCGGCGGCCTCGTACTCGATCGGCCCGCTCGGCCAGCCGTGCAGCAACACGACCGGCTCGCTGCTCGGCTCCCCGAGCATCAGGAAGTGGATTCCGTCCCAGGTCGAGCTGCCGAGCTCCTGCAGGCGCTGCAGCCGGGCGAAGTCGTAGCCGCTCTCCCAATGGCGACA
The DNA here is from genome assembly GCA_021323175.1 of Solirubrobacterales bacterium. Classification (GTDB taxonomy): domain Bacteria; phylum Actinomycetota; class Thermoleophilia; order Solirubrobacterales; family 70-9; genus VGBV01. The sequence goes on from JAJTCK010000002.1 coordinate 1,275, forward strand.
GACGCGCTCGGCGACCCGCAGGTCGGTGCCGAGGGCCCACCCGGGGCTCACCGGCTGGTCCGGCCAGCGCGCAGAGTCCAACCGCCGCCTCAGGTCGGCGACGCGCTCCTGCTCGAACCCGACCGGGAACGGCTCGGCGCCGCTCACCGCGGCGGCTCCCTGCCCTCCAGCAGGTACCGCAGCAGGTGCATGGCGACTACCACCGACCGGTCGCGGATGTCGGCGCGGTCACCGGGCAGCACGATGTCCCGCGGAAGCAGCTCTCCCGAGCGGCTCTTGACACAGAAGCAGACGTAGCCGACCGGCTTCTCCTCGGTGCCGCCGCCGGGCCCCGCGATACCCGTCACCGAGCACGCGACGTCGGCGCCGAACCTCTCGAGCGCTCCGTCGGCCATCTGCTCGGCGACCTCGGGCGAGACTGCGCCGTGGCTCTCGATCAGGGCCGGATCCACTCCGAGCAGCTGGGCCTTGGCCTCGTTCGAGTACGCGACCACACCGCCGCGGAAGTACTCGGATGCCCCGGCCCGCTCGGTCAAGCGCCCTGCGAGCAGCCCGCCCGTGCACGACTCCGCGACCGCGACGGTCCGCCCGTCCAGGGCCTTCGCGACGACCTCGCCGATGCTCTCGCCGGATTCGCTGTAGGTCCACCGGCCCAGGCGACGCTCGAGCCCGGCGCGGAGGCCCTCGGCGGCGGCCTCGTCACCGGCGCGGTGACGGACGTCGGTGATCAACTCGCCGCCGCGCAGGCAGGTGGTGATCTCCAAACGGTCGAGCCGCGCCCCATCCTCTCTTTCGATTTCGCGCAGGGCCTTGGCCAGCTCGGACTCCGGCAGGCCGAACATGCGGATCGAGAACGCCTCGTAGGGCTGCGCGCGGTCGAGGACCTTCCTGGCGGGGTCCGTGGCGAGCGCGCGCGGCCACATGTCGTGCAGCTCGCGTGGCGGCCCGGGCAGGACGATCACGAGCTGGTCGCCGGCCGGCACGACCAGCCCCGGGGCGGTCCCGGAGGGCACGATGGGCGTTGCGCCCTCGGGTACCATCGCCTGCTTGCGGTTCGCCTCGCGCAGGGCGTCCGCGTCGAATTTCATCCGCCGCGCGAATCCCTCCAGGATCGTATGGATCGTTTCCTCCATGCCCTCGTCGAGCACCATCTCCCGCCCGGCAAACCGTCCGACCATCTCGGCCGTCAAGTCGTCGGCCGTGGGCCCAAGGCCGCCGGTCGTGAAGATCAGGTCAGCGTCCTGGTCGCGCATCGCCTCCAGGGCGGACAGCAGGTCCGAGGGGCGGTCCGCCACGATCGCGATCTGGATCACCTCGACGCCGAGCTCCGCGAGCCGTGCCGAGATCCAGGGTCCGTTGCGGTCGGTGATGAATCCGCTCAGCACCTCGGTCCCCGTCACCAAGATTCCCGCCCGCACGCTGCTCGCCCCGTCGCTCACGCGGGCATTCTGACTGGTCGGAGCCATCCGGCTCCCCTCGCGACGGGGGGCGTCAGAGCCCGAGGCTGCGCACGCCGGGCTCGTCCCAGCCCAGGTGGTGGGCCACCTCGTGGCGAACCGTGCGCTCGACCTGGGCCCGCAGCAGCTCAGGGCTGTGGCCGAAGTCACGCTCCAGTGTGTCCTGGTAGATCACGATCCGGTCCGGAAACGAGTCGCGCGCGACGGTGCCGCCCATGTAGTGGCCGTAGGCGCGGAACTCGTGACCGAGGTTGGACACGACCACCGGGGTCGTCTCGAGCACCCTCTGGAACTCCGGGGGCAGGCCGTCCAGCGCCTGGATCACCAGCTCGTCGAACTCACTCGGCGGGTAGTCGGGCGGCGGCAGCGAGGCGAGCAGCTCGCTGCGATCCACGAGCCGCCTGAAGTCCGGCTCCGGCATCTCGTCGCCGATGAGGACGGTGGTCACCCAGGCGGTGACGAGGATGATCGCCGCAGCCCCGAACAGCAGCGTCAGCAGGTCCTCCAGACCGGCCAGCGATGGAGGGTTGAGCAGGAAGAAGACGAGGCCGGTCAGCAATGCCGTGAGAGCGGCCGCTCGCAGGGGCGGTCCGAAGGCCTCCTTCATCCCACTCAGGGTAGAGGCGCCCGTCAGAGGCCCCTGGTTGGGTCAGGCTTCGGGGGAGCCCGCCAGCTCGGGCCGCTCGCCCGTCTCGTCCTCGGAGCGCGATGCGGCGGTGTCGGTCGGTTCGGCGGAGGCGCCGCCCATGACGCGCGGCAGGTCAGCCATCGAGACCAGGACCTGTCGGGGCTTCGAGCCCTCGTACCCGGAGATGATCCCGCGTCGCTCGAGCATGTCGATAAGCCTGCCGGCGCGGGTGTAGCCGACGCGCAGCCGGCGCTGGATCATCGAGACGGACGCGGTCCCCGACTCGACGACGACCCGGGCGGCCTGCTCGAGCAGCTCGTCCTGGTCGGGGTCGAAGTCGTCGTCGCCCGACGCTGCCTCGCCCGACGGGTCGACCGCTTCCAGCAGCTCCTCGGCGAACTCCGGCTCGCCCTGCTCGGCCCAGTGCTCGGTGATCCTGGCGATCTCTGCCTCGGTCACGAACGCGCCTTGGATCCGCTGCAGCTTGCCCGTGCCGGCCGGGCGGAAGAGCATGTCCCCCTGACCCAGCAGGGTCTCCGCCCCGCCCTGGTCCAGGATCACTCGCGAATCGACCTGCGAGGAGACCGCGAACGCGATCCGCGCCGGGATGTTCACCTTGATCGTTCCCGTGATGATGTCGGTGGAGGGACGCTGCGTCGCGAGCAACAGGTGGATGCCGACCGCGCGGGACTTCTGCGCGAGGCGGATGATCGCGTCCTCGACCTCGGCCGGGGCGACCATCATCAGGTCGGCGAGCTCGTCGATCACGCAGAGGATGTGCGGCAGCGGCGGCTCTCCGGCCGCTTGGCGCGCCTTGTTCAGCTCGGCGAGGTTGCGTGCGCGGGCCTCCTCCATGACGCCGTATCGGCTCTCCATCTCGGCGATCAGGTTGCCCAGCACGTTGGCCGCCAGCCGCGGCGAGGTGACGACGGGGGTGAGCAGATGCGGGACGTTCTCATAGTGGTTCAGCTCGACGCGCTTGGGGTCCACCAGGACAAGCCGGACCTCGTTCGGCGAGGCGTGGAGCAGGATTGAGCTCAGGATCGCGTTGACGCTGCCTGACTTGCCCGAGCCGGTGGTGCCGGCGATCAGCGCATGCGGCATCTTCTGCAAGTCGGTCCAGATGGCGGCGCCGCTGATGTCCTTGCCGAGCCAGGCGACGAGCGGCGAGGCTCCCTGGGGACGGCCGCCGTAGATGTCGCCCAGGCGCACCAGGCGGCGGCGCTGGTTGGGCACCTCGACGCCGACGGCCTGCTTGCCGGGAATCGGCGCCAGGATGCGGATGTCGGTTGAGGCGAGCGCGTAGGCCAGATCGTCCTTCAGTGCTGTGATCTTCGAGACCTTGGTTCCGGGCGCAAGACGCAGCTCGTAGCGGCTGACGTGCGGGCCGACGACCGTGCCGACGATCTGGGCCTGGACTCCGAAATGCCCGAGCGCCTCCAGCAGCGTCGTGCCGACGCCCTCGTGGTCCGCGTTGTCGGGCGCCTTCTCCGGGGCCCCCTGCTCCAGCACCGCCTCCGCCTCGGGCGCCTCGTAGTCCATCTCCTCCGACTCGGTCACCCCGTCGGGGGAGCGCCGTCGTCCCTGGGGGGTGAGCTTGACGGCTTCGCGATCATCGTGCACGTCCACGGCTTCTTCCGCGGGGGCGCGCGGGCCGGGCTCCTCCCCCCCTTCGCCCCCGCCCCCGGCCCCGGCTTCCTCGCCCGCCTTCGCGATCCTGATCGTCTCAGCGTCCTGTTCGGTGTCGGGCTCCTCCTCGATGCGGACCGCCTCGTCGAAGTTGGCGACGCCCGGCGCGCCGGGCTCGGCCGGCGGCGGGTCGGCGCGGCTGATCACGGGGGTCGCGTCGACAGGCTCGGGCGGGCCGAAGACCGGGTCGGTGTCGATCGGATCCGTGCCGATCAGGTCGGGGTCGGTCTTCCCTGCGCGGGACTCGCGCATCAGAGTCACGAAGTCGGCGGCTCCGTCGCGGGCCCGCGAGAACCCGCGCAGCGCAGCGGCGATCATGTCGGAGACGGAGCGGCCCATGACCAGCAGGACACCGGCGACGACGAGGAGCACCGCGATGATGTGGGCGCCGATCCGCTGGAACAGGGTCGTGCTGGCCCAGTACAGGACCTCGCCGAGCGCGCCGCCGTGCTCGCTGAAGAACTCCGGGGCGAACAGCCTCTCGCGTGTTCCGTCGGGTCCGAATCCTGCGGTCTGCGCAGCCAGGGCCAGCAGCAGGCCGGCGGCGATCGCGAACACTCCGACCGCCAGGGCGCGCGGAGAGGGCAGCAGGGGCCTCAGGATCAGCCCGAGCCCGCCCAGGGCCAGCACCACCGGGAAGACGATCGAGCCACCCCCCACCGCGTGGTCCAGAGCCACCTCTGTGCCGTTTCCGACGGTCCCGCCGTTCCAGCCGAGGTAGATCACGTACCCGAGGTAGATCGCCAGCGCCAGGCACCCCAGGCCCAGCAGGTCCATACGGCGCTGGCGCGCCTCGTCGGCCGAGATCCGACGGCCGGCCGCGCGTGCGCGGCCGGGCGCGGGCGCCCGGCCCCCGCGCTCCTTGGCGCCGCCCGCACGGCTCAGCTTCGCTCGTGAGCGCGCAGGCGCTTTCTTGCGCCGCTTCGGGGGTTCCCGCTCGGGCGCGCCGAAGATCCTGTCTGCAAGCATCCGCCCACCCTTCGACGCGCGCGACGCGTCCCCTTCCGCGCACACTCCACGCACGACCCGCCCCCATAAAACTTGGCTCAAGGATGGCGGGATTCCGGCCTTCCGCGCTTACCCTTTCGGTTATGAACGACGCGATTCAGAGCGCGCGCGTGCTCGTCGTCGAGGACGACGAGGCCATCGCGGACGTCCTGCGACGCTCGCTGCGCGCCGAGGGACACGAGGTCGAGAGCGCCGCCGACGGGGTCGAGGCTCTGACCATCACCGAGCGCTTCTCCCCCGACCTGGTGATTCTGGACCTCGGGCTCCCGCGGCTCGACGGGATCGATGTCCTGAAGCGGCTGCGGATTGACGGGGACGTCCCGATCCTCATCCTCACCGCCCGCACGGAGACCGACGAGCGTGTCCAGGGGCTCGACGCGGGGGCCGACGACTACCTGCCGAAGCCGTTCGAGCGCGCCGAGCTGCTCGCGCGGATTCGCGCGCTCCTGCGACGCCGCCCCCCGCGCGGAAGCGCCTCGATCGCGGTCGGCGACCTGCTGCTGAATCCGGACTCCCGCGAGGTGAAGCGCGGAGGACGCGAGATCGAGCTGACCAACCGCGAGTTCGAACTGCTGGAGTACCTGGCCGAGAACCAGAAGCTAGTCGTCTCGCGCCAGCGGCTGCTCGAGGACGTCTGGGGATATGACCCCTTCGAGGAGACGAACACGATCGACGTCTTCATCTCCAACCTGCGTCGCAAGCTCGAGGCGGGTGACGAGCCGCGCATGCTCCACACGAAACGGGGCGCCGGCTACGTTCTGAAGCCGACCGAGGGCTGATGTCGCGGCTCTCGTGGCCGGAGAGGATCCCGGTCCGGTGGCGGATCGCGGTCACCTGCGCCGGACTCACCTTCCTGATCCTCCTCTGCTTCGCCGGGGTGCTCGGCAGCCTGGTGTCCGACCGGATCCGGGACGACTTCAACGACGAGCTCCGAACCGGCGCCAGCTCACTGGCCGGCGAGCTGAGCTTTAACACCACCCTCGGCGAGACCGCCGAGACCCGTCGCCTGAACGACTCGGCGATGGCCGGCGACGCGGTGATCCGGGTTGTGGACCGGCTCGGGCGACCGGTCAGCCCGAACGCCTCGACCAGCTTGTTCACCGACCTGGGCGCCCCCCGCGCGAACGTCGAGCACTTCGGCCGCTACGCGGTCGCGAGCGAGCCCATCCAGGGGACCGCCGCCTTCGTCCAGTACGCCAAGCCCTATGCGGACGTGGAGGCGACCGTGGACCGCCTGTGGCTCTTCCTGGGGGCCGGCGTGCTGGGCGGCACGGTGCTGGCGTTGCTGGCCGGCCTGGCCGTCGCCAACCGGGCGCTCAACCCGATCAGGGCCCTGACCTCGCAGGCTCGCGAGATCGAGGAAACCCGCGACCCATCCAGGCACATGCCGATCCCGGCGGCCGACGACGAGATCGGGGAGCTGGCCGAGACCATGGACGGCATGCTCGCCTCACTGGACGAGGCGCGCAGCGAACGAGAGCGCGCCTTCGAGCGCCAGCGCGAGTTCGTCGCCGACGCCTCTCACGAGCTGCGGACGCCCCTGACGAGCGTGCAGGCCAACCTGGAGCTGTTGCAGACCGCGCTCGGGAGCGCATCGGATGACGACCGCCACGCCATCGACTCCGCGCTCGGCTCCACGCGACGGATGTCCCGGCTGGTCAGCGACCTGCTGCTGCTGGCGCGCGCCGACGCCGGACGCCGCTCGGCCCGCACTCACGCCGACCTGGCCGAGGTCGCTCGCACGGCGGTGGCCGAAGTCGCCCACCTTGCCGAGCGGCATGCCCTCCACTCTGGGGTCTCGAAGGAGGCCATCCCGGTCGAGGGCAACCCCGACGAGCTGCACCGCCTCGCCCTCAACCTTCTCGAGAACGCCGTGCGCCACACCCCGCCCGGCTCGACCATCGAGCTGTACGCGGGACGCGACGGCGACGAGGCCCTGCTGGAGGTCAGCGACGACGGCCCCGGAATCCCGCGGGAGATCCGTGATCAGGTCTTCGAGCGGTTCGTCCGGGGCGAGGGCCCCGCCGACACCGCCGCGCGGGGCGGCAGCGGGCTCGGGCTGGCGATCGTACGCGCGGTGGCCGCCTCCCACGGGGGGACCGTCGAGGCCGGGGAGTCGGACCGCGGTGGCGCCCGGCTCACGGTGCGGATTCCTTTACTCCGGATTGACTCCCCCGACGTAGTTTCAGATGCGGACGAGATAACGCCCGCGGGGGCCGCCCTCCCTCGGCCCCCGCGGGCCAGTTCCCGGCCGCCAGCGGGCCGCTGACTTCGGAGCGCCGGCTCGCGGCGCGACTGATGCGGGCGACCGCCTGTGACCACAACCTGGTGGCGAAGCCGGCGAAGAGCCGCTCACACCTCCACCACCACCGGCAGGACCAACGGGCGCCGGCGAAGCTCCTTCCACACGAACTCCGCCACGTCGTCGTGCAGGTCCTCCTGGAGCAGCGTGACCTCACGGACGTCGTCCTCGGCCGCCTCCTCGAGCGTCTCCGAGACGACCTCGCTCAGGTCGTCGCGCAGGCCGTCGGCCTCATCGGCGTCGGGCATGCCGCGGAAGATGATCTCGGGATCGGCCACCTGCGACCCGTCGTCGTTCGAGATCGTCGCCACGACGATCACGACGCCGTCGTCGCTCAGCTTGCGCCGGTCGCGCAGCGCGAACTCGTCCGGCTCACCGACTGCCACACCGTCCACGAAGATCATGCTGGCGTGGACGTCCTCGCCGAACGAGGCGCCGCCGCCGTCCAACTCCAGCGCCAGGCCGTTGCGGCCGGTGAAGATGTCGTCGCGTTCCATCCCGACCGCCTCCGCCAGGTCGCCGTGCAGCCGCATTCGCTTGTGGTCTCCGTGGAAGGGGAACACGTAGCGAGGCTTGGTCAGGTTCAGCATCAGCTTCATCTCCTCCTGCCAGCCGTGCCCCGAGGCGTGGATCGGGGCGTCGCGCGCGGTCACCACCGAGGCGCCGATCTGGTAGATCCGGTCGATCGTCTCGTTGACCGAGCGCTCATTGCCCGGAATCGGCGTCGCCGAGAAGATCACCGTGTCGCCTGAGTGCAGCCGCACGTCGCGGTGGTCGTTGTGGGCCATCCTGCGCAGCGCCGAGAGTGGCTCGCCCTGGGAGCCCGTCGAGATCACGACGACCTTGTGATCGGGATGGTCCTCGATCTCCTTGGGCTGGATGAAGATGCCATCCGGTGCGTGCGCGATGCCCAGGTTGTCGGCGATGTTGAAGTTCTTGCGCATGGATCGCCCCACCAGGGCGACCTTGCGGTCCAGCTGCGCGGCCGCGTCGATCGCCTGTTGGACGCGGTGGATGTTGGAGGCGAACGAGGTAACCACGATGCGTCCGGAGCAGCGCGAGAAGACCTCGAGCAGAGCCGGGCCCACGCTCGACTCCGACGGGGCGATCCCGGGCCGGTCGGCGTTCGTGGAGTCCCCGCACAGGCACAGCAGCCCGTCGCGTCCCAACTCCGCCAGCCGCGAGACGTCCGCCGGCCGCCCGTCCACCGGGGTCTGGTCGAACTTGTAGTCGCCGGTGATCAAGGCGGTCCCCACATCCGTGGAGACCACGACGGCGCGCGCGTCGGGGATCGAGTGGGACATGTGGACCAGTTCCAGCCGGAAGGGCCCGGCCTGGACGCGTTCGCCGGCCGGCAGCTCCTGCAAAGGCGCGTCTCGCAGCTTGTGCTCGTCGAGCTTGGAGCGGACCATGCCGATCGTCAGCAGCCCGCCGTAGATCTTGGGCGGCATCCCGATCTCGCGCAGGACATAGGGAAGCGCGCCGACGTGGTCCTCGTGGCCGTGGGTGAGCACGATGGCCTCGATGTCGTCGACGCGGTCGCGGAGCGTCGCGAAGTCAGGGAGGACCAGGTCGATCCCAAGCATCTCGGCGGTCGGGAACATCAGCCCCGTGTCGACGATGACGATGCGACCGTCGTACTCGACGACGGTCATGTTCTTGCCGATCTCGCCCAGGCCCCCCAGGGGCAGAATCCGCAGCTTCGAGCTCAAGGTCAGGCAGCGCTCGCGGTCAGCATGCCCCGCGCCGCGAGCGCGGCTCGGATCGTCGCCCGCTGCTCGTCGTCGGCTTCGACCATCGGCAGGCGCATCCGGGCCGAGGGGATCAGCTCGAGCATCTCCGCGGCGGCCTTGACGGGAATCGGGTTGGTGGTCACCGCCAGGGCGTCGTAGACGGGACGGATGCCCGCATCGATCTCCCTCGCCTTGTCCATGTCTCCCGCGCGGACGGCGTCATAGATCGCGCGCATCTCGGCTCCGACGACGTGCGAGGCGACCAGGATCCCGCCGTTGCCCCCCGCCTCGAGGCAGCGCAGGAAGATGTCGTCGTTGCCGGCCAGCACGTCGAGGCCCTCGACGGCGTCGATCTCGTCGTTGTTGGCCTGCTTGACCGCGACGACGTTGTCGATCCGGCTCAACTCGGCGAGCAGGCCCGGGTCGATGTTGACCACCACGCGAGAGGGAATGTTGTAGACGATCAGCGGGGTGCCGTCGGCCGCGGCGGCGACCGCCTCATAGTGCGCCAGGATGCCGGACCGGTTGGGCTTGTTGTAGTACGGCGTCACGACCAGGACGGCGTCGGCCCCGGCCTCGACCGCGGCCCCGGTCAGGTGCTCGGAGTGGCGCGTGTCGTTGGTGCCGGTGCCGCAGATCACGACCGCGTCGGCTCCGATCTCCTCCTTGACTGCACGCACCAGCTCGACGTCCTCGCTGTCGCTCAGGGTCGGCGACTCGCCAGTCGTGCCGGCCACCACGACCCCATGCGACCCGTGCTCGACGAGGTGCCGAGCCAGACGCCGCGCCGCGGCGACGTCCACCGAGCCGTCCTCTGCGAACGGCGTCACCATCGCGGTCAGGACTCCCTCCAGCTTCGCCATGCGGCTCAGGCTAGACGGTCTCGGCTGCCTCGCCGGCCCAGACCGTGGGGTGCCTGTCCGCCCATGGCAGGGCCTCCTCGAGCTGGCAGGCGACCCGGAGCAGGACGTCCTCGCGCCCCTGCGGCGCGACCAGCTGTACGCCGGTCGGCAGGCCGTCCTCGGTCGCGTACAGCGGCACCGAGATCGCGGGATGACCGGTGGCGTTGAATAGCGCGTTGAAGATCGCTGTCTTGCGGGCGCGCTCGATCGCCGACAGCGGGTCCGGCCCGGAGTCGTCGAAGGTGCCAAGCGCCGGCGCGGGCTCCCCCGTGGCCGGGGTGAGCAGCAGGTCATGGCCCTGCTGGAACCAGCCGCTGACCAGACGGGAGAGGCCCTGGTGGACGGCGACGGCGTTCAGATACTCGCCGGCGCTCTTCCGCCTGCCCTCCCGCGCGAGCGCCCACGTCAGCGGCTCGACGTCGTCGGGGCCGAGCCGCCGCCCGAGGATGTGACCGAACTGGTCGAGCGACGCGGCCTGCCCCGCCTGCCAGCGGGTCATGAACGATTCGATCAGGTCCTCTGGGCCACCGGCCTCGGTCGGCGGAACCTGCGGCGTGTCCTCGTCCAGCGAGTGCCCCAGCTGCTCCAACAGCTTCGCAGCCTTGCGCGCCGACTCCTGGACGCGGGGATCGACCTCCTGCTCGACGAAGGCGTCCACGGTGATCCCGATGCGGAGCTTGCCCGGGTCCGCTCCAATCTCGTCCGTGTACGGGCGCTCGGGCGCGGGCGCGAAGTAGGGATCGCCGGGGACGGCGCCGTGAACCTCCTCCAGGACCGCGGCCACGTCGCGGACCGAGCGCGCCACCACGAGCTCCTCGGTCAGGCCCGACAGCGCGTCGCCGATCAGCGGGCCCTGGGTGGTGCGCTGGCGGGTCGGCTTCAGGCCCACCAGGCCGTTGTGGCTGGCCGGGATCCGGATTGAGCCGCCTCCGTCGTTCGCATGCGCGACCGGCACGATCCCGGCCGCGACCGCCGCGCCGGAGCCTCCGCTGGAGCCGCCGGCCGAGTGCCCTGGGTTCCAGGGGTTCCGCGTGGCGCCGTAGGCCCTGGGCTCGGTCGTCGGAAGGATGCCGAGCTCGGGGGTGTTCGTCTTGCCGATCGTCACGAATCCGGCGTCGCGGAAGCGCACACCAAGGTAGGTGTCCATCGGCAGCCTGAAGTCTGCGTCCTTCAGCGCCTGCATGCCCATGTGGTACGGCTGCCCGGCGAGCCCGGCTCCCAGGTCCTTCAGCAGGAACGGGACACCCCTGAACGGGCCATCGGGCAGTTCGCCGGCTGCCTGCTCGCGCGCCTCGTCGTAGAGCTCGTGGATGATCGCGTTGACCTCGGGGTTGACGCGCTCTGCCCGCTCGATGGCGGCGTCGACAAGCTCGACCGGCGAGGCCGAGCCGCTTAGCACCAGCTCCCCCTGCGCGGTCGCGTCCATCCGGCTCGGGTCCTGGTCGCTCATCATCTCCTCCTTCTTCCTTGCGGCTTCGGCTCTGGGCCGCCCCGACGGCCCCGGGATCACAACAGGTTCTCGAGCCCGACGACGAACCGCTCGGGCATCTCCCCCACTCTCCGCACCGCCAGCACGACGCCGGGCATGAAGCTGTGGCGGTCGATCGAGTCGTGACGGATCGTCAGCGTCTGGCCCTCGCCGCCGAAGATGACCTCCTGGTGCGCGACGAGTCCGGGCAGGCGGATCGAGTGGATCGGCTGATGGACGTCGCCGCCCGCCTCCGCGATCAACTCCGCCGTCCGCTTCGCCGTTCCGGAAGGGGCATCGACCTTGCGGTCGTGGTGCAGCTCGACGATCTCGCACTGGGGCATGTGCTCGGCGGCCTGACGGGAGAGCTCCATCATCAGGACCGCACCGATCGCGAAGTTGGGCGCGACGAAGCACTTGGCGTCGCCTGGGGCCGCCTCCACCCGCTGACGCAGCTCGTCCAGATCGAAGCCGGTGGCGCCGACCACCGCATGAACCCCCGCCTCGACTGCGGCGGCGGCGTTTTGGAGGACGGACTCCGGAGTGCTGAACTCGACCAGCACGTCGGCCGCCTCGAGCGCCTCGGCCAGGGTCTCTTCCAGCCGCGGGTCGGCCCTGGCGGCCAGCTCCATCCCGTCCGCGGCCTCCACGGCCTCGCAGACGGTCTGCCCCATGCGTCCGGCCGCCCCGGACACGGCCACCTTGATCGTGTCGGCCATGGTCGCGAAGCCTAGTGCGAGAGCCCGATGTGGCTCGCCCCGCCGAATAGAGTCGCGGCCAGCGGTGGCGGCGCGAGCCCTCGACTTGGTCCGGCGCGAGTACATCCTGGTCTTGATCGCCGGTGGCTACGTCCTGTTCCGGGTGGCCGGGTTCGCGGAGGCCGAGCCCGAGACGTTCATCGATACGAGCTCCTATGAGCGAACGGCTGATCAGCCCCTCACCAGCCAGGATTTCCTGGCGGGAGCCCGCGCGCCGACGCTCCCATTGCTCTACGGGATGGTGACGGGAGACGAGGCGAGGATCTGGATGCAGCTGGGGATCTCGATCGCATGCTGGCTGGCCCTGGCCGGGGTGGTCGCCGCGGCGATCCGAGACCGGGTCCTGCGGCCGCTCGCGTTCGGCGCCGTCCTCCTGTTCGCACTGGCCCCCGAGATCGTGTTGTGGGATGCGGCGCTACTGTCGGAGTCCGTTTCGTTGTCCCTGACCGCGGCACTCGTCGCCGCCTGGATCCGGGCGCTGGGACATCCCTCCGCCTGGGCTTACGGGCTGGTCCTGGCCGTCTCGGCGGCCTGGGCACTCGTGCGTGACCCTCACGCCTACGTGGCTGCCGGAATCGGTCTGGCGCTGGCCGTGTCGATACTGCTCGTTCGCGTCGGCGGCGGTCCCCGCCGGATGTGCGCCGTGGCCTCGGCGGGGCTCGTCCTGATCGCAGCAATCGGCGTCTGGTCCGGGACGTCTCACTTCGCGCGCTGGGCGTATCCACTCCAGAACGTCTTCTCGCTGCGGATCGCGGACGAGCCCGGCCAGCTCGCCCACTTCCAGGACGCAGGGATGCCGGTCAGCCCGGAGCTCCTGGAGGCGATGCGGGTGCACCGGGAGACCGGCCAGATCGTGCTGGAGCACCCGCCCGGATACGACACCCCCGCCGCCCTCGAGCAAGCGACACCGTTTCACCGCTGGCTGCTGACCGAGGGACGCGGCGCGTACACGCGATTTCTTCTCACCCACCCGGCCGTGGTGGCCGCGGGATTCGGCTACCTGGGCGAGACGCTGCTCGACCCCGAGCTGATCCACTTCACCCCGGACTCCTCGGCCTGGGACGCCGAGCCCAGCGCCGCCGTCTACCCCAGGCGCAAGGTCCCGCTCCTCGTCCTGCTCCTAGGCGCGGTGACGGCCGCGCTCTGCGTCGGCCTTCGCAACGGCCCCCGCAGAGAGTGGTGGGCCCCGGCGTTCCTGATCGCATCCTCGGTTCCCTTCGCGATCCTGGTCCACCACGCCGGTGCCCTGGAGCCGGACCGCCATGGGCTGGTTCCCTCGGTCTTCTTGCGCCTGGGAGCGCTCCTCCTGCTCCTGTTCGCGATCGATCACCGGCTCCGCGCCAGAGCCGACGGACACGCGCCCGGCCCCCTACGACCGGCTGAGGGCAGCCGGGGTCGCGAATCCCGCCGCGCTCATGGCGAAGCGAGAGCGAGCTCGTAGGGCGCGACTCAGGCGGGAGCAGCGGCGAGGGACTCGTTGATAGGCGCCAGGGCGGCGCGGAAGCGGTCCTCGGAGGGAGCGATGGCCGCGGCGGCCAGCTGGTCGGGCGCGTAGAGCTCATCGGCCAGGGCAGCGACATCGTCGAGGGAGACGGCATCAACGCGGCCAATCATCTCGTCGAGCGTCAGCAGGTCGGTCCCGAACAGCACGGCTTTGCCGATGCGGGACATCCGGGCGGCGGTGGATTCCGACGAAAGCACGAGCCGCCCCTTGACGTGCTCCTTGGCGCGCGTGAGCTCTTCTTGGGTGATGCCCTCGGAGTGGATGGACGACAGCTCGGCGGCGATGACTTCGCACGCCTCCTCGATGTTGTCCTCGCGCGTCCCGACGTACAGGCCGATCAGACCTCCGTCCGCGAACTGCTGCGTGTAGGACCCAACCGCGTACGCCAGACCCCGCTTCTCGCGGACCTCGCGAAAGAGCCGCGAGGAGGTGGACCCGCCGAAGACCGTGTCCAGGATCGCGAGGGCGTGGCGCCGGTCGTCCCCGCGCTGGATTCCCGGGCCGCCCAGGGTGACGTGGTACTGCTCGGTGTCCTTGCAGTGAAAGCCAACCCGGGCCTGCGGCTCGGGAGCGGCGCCGTCGCTGTGCTCTGCGCTCGGCGCGGGATCCCTGGACTCCACGTGCTGGCGGGTCAGCTCGACGATCTCATCGTGGGACAGGTTGCCGGCGGCCGCCACGACGATGTTCGACGCCGTGTACCGTGCGCGGTGGTAGGCCTTGATGTCCGGAACCGGAATCGAGCTGATCACCTCGGCGGCGCCGAGGATGCGGCGTCCGAGCGGGTGCTCGCCGAAGATCGCCTCGTCGAGCACGTCGTGGACGCGGTCCGATGGCTCATCCTCGTACATGGCGATCTCCTCCAGGACGACCTCGCGCTCCGAGTCGATGTCGGGGTAGGTCGGTCCGAGGAGCATCTCGGCCAGCAGGTCGAAGGCCTGATCGGTGTGGGTGTCCAGGAGCCGGGCGTGCAGCTGGGTGGACTCCTTGCCGGTGGCGGCGTTCACCGAGGCGCCCATGCCGTCGAAGATCTCGGCGATCTCGATTGCCGAGTGGCGCTCGGTGCCCTTGAAGAGCAGGTGTTCCAGGAAGTGCGAGACCCCGGCCTGAGCCGGGGTCTCGTCACGAGAACCTGTCCTCACCCAGAGCCCGAGGGCGACCGATCGCACCGACGGAACGGCCTCGGTGACAACTCGGATGCCCGAGCTCAGCTCGGTCACCTGGGCGCCCTGGGAGCCGGAGTCGCTCAACGGCGCTCTCTGCGGCCGCGATCGCCCCTGTCGCCACGGCCGCCGCGTCCGCCACGGTCGCCGCCACGACCCCGGTTGCCATCACGACGGGGCGGGCCGGGGTCACCGGTGCCGACCTTGGCCAGCTCCTCGGCGGACTTGCCCGACACGTCGGGATCCTCGGTCAGACGCAGGCCGATGCGGCCGCGCTCCTTGTCGATCTCGACCACGGTGACGTCGATCTCGTCGCCGCTGTTCAGCACGTCCTCGACCGCCCCGACCCGCTCACCGGGCTTGACGTTGGAGATGTGCAGCAGGCCGTCGGTGCCCTTGGTCAGCTCGATGAAGGCGCCGAAGTTGGTCGTCTTCACGACCTTGCCGGTCGTGTAACGGTCGCCGATCTCGGCCTCCTTGGTGATCGACTCGATCTTGGCGACGCAGGCGTCGACGAGCTGGCCGGTGGGCGCGTAGACGCGCACCGAGCCGTCGTCCTCGACGTCGATCTGGGCCTCGAACTCCTCTGAGATCGCCCGGATCGTCTCGCCGCCCTTGCCGATCAGCGCGCCGATCTTCTCGGGGTCGATGTGGATGGTCGTGATCCGCGGCGCGTACTGCGAGAGCTCCTCGCGCGGCCCGTCGATCGCCTCGGCCATCTTGCCGAGGATGAACAGACGGCCCTTGCGAGCCTGCTCCAAGGCGTCGGTGAGGATCTCGAACGTGACGCCCGTGATCTTGATGTCCATCTGCAGGGCGGTGATCCCGTCCTCGGACCCGGCGACCTTGAAGTCCATGTCGCCCAGGTGGTCTTCGACGCCCGCGATGTCGGTGAGCACGACGTAATCGTCGCCCTCCTTGATCAGGCCCATGGCCACGCCTGCGACGGGGTCCGAGACGGGGACCCCGCCGGCCTGCAGGGCCATCGAGGACGCGCAGACCGACCCCATCGACGAGGAGCCGTTTGATTCCAGCGTCTCGGAGACGACCCGCGTCACGTAGGGGAACTCCTCCAGGTCGGGGATCGTCGGCTGCAGGGCGCGCTCGGCGAGCGCGCCGTGGCCTATGTCGCGGCGCTTCGGGCCGCGCATGAACCCCGCCTCCCCGACCGAGTACGGCGGGAAGTTGTAGTGATGCCAGAAGGTCTTGGTCTCCTGGAGGCCCAGGTTGTCGACCTTCATGTCCATGCGGGTCGTTCCGAGCGCGACCACGGAGAAGATCTGGGTCTCCCCCCGCGTGAACAGCGCCGACCCGTGGGTCCGGGGAGCGATGTCGACCTCGGTCTCGATCGGGCGGATCTCGTCGGTGGCGCGGCCGTCGGGACGCTTCTTGTCGACGGCGATGCGCTTGCGAATGATGTCCTTCTCGATCTTCGCGAAGGCGGCCTTGACCTGGCTGGCACGCTCCCGGTCAGCCTCGTCGTCCTCACCGCCGGGGGCGAACTGCTCGAGTGCCTCCTCCTCGACGGCGTCGATTGCGTCCTGGCGCTCGAGCTTGGCGACGATCTGCGTCGCGTCGTCGAGCTTGCCGCCGAGCGCGCCCTGGATCAGGGACATCAGCTCCTCGTCGACCTGGGGCGCCTCGATCTGGATCTTTTCCTTGCCGACCTTGTCCTGGAGCTCCTGGAAGGCGGCGGTCAGCTTCTTGATCTCACCATGCGCGATATCCAGGGCGTCGAGGATGTCCTGCTCGCTGACGCCCGAGGCGCCGGCCTCGACCATGAGGATCGCCTCGTCGGTCCCAGCGACGATCAGGTCCAGGTCCAGGTCCTCGTGGGTCTCCTCGTCCGGGTTGACCACGAAGTCGCCCTCGAGCTTGCCGATCCGGACCGAGCCGACGTGCTTGGCGACGGGGATCTCCGAGATCGCGAGCGCGGCGGATGCCCCGTTCATCGCGAGGATGTCGTAGGGGTTGACGTGATCCACCGACATCGGGGTGGACACGAGCTGGGTCTCGCGGTGCCATCCCTTGGGGAACAGCGGGCGCAGCGGCCGGTCGATCATGCGAGCCGTGAGCGTCGCCTTCTCGCCCGCTCGCGCCTCGCGGCGGAAGAAGCTTCCGGGGATCTTGCCCGCGGCGTAGTGGCGCTCCTCGACGTCGACGGTAAGGGGTAGGAAATCCACGTCGCGGTCGTTGCCGGCTGTGGCGGTGCAGAGGACCATCGTGTCGCCGGCGCGGACGACGACGGATCCGCTCGCCTGCTTGGCGAGCTTCCCGGTCTCGAAGGAGATCTCCTTGCCTCCAACCTCCGCCGAGACGCGGGTGACTTCGAACATGCTCATCTCGTATGTACTCCTCCAGCCGCCCGGATGGCGGCTCTTTGCTTAAGAACTCTCGTTCTCTGTCCCGCGCGATGTTAGCGGCACTGCTGGCCTCCTTTTCCAACCTGCCTGCAATCTGCGCATGAAGCGCGACGTGCCTATGTGGTCAACCCCCGCAGTCCCGCCTCGACCTCGCCCGGGAGCGGGGCGCCCTCAGCGAATGCGGCGGGCGTTCCTGCGACGCCGGCGCGGACGCCGCTGCGAAAGTCGCGCTGGACGCGCTCGGCGACCGCACCGGAGCGCCGGTCGGACTGGAAGCGGTCCAGGTCGAGCCCGAAGCGCTCGGCGCGCTCCCACAGGTGCGGGTCGTCCACCCTACCCCGCTCCGCGAACAGGGAGTCCGCCATCTCCCACAGGGCGCCCTGGCCCGCAGCGGCCTCTGCGGCTGCGTGCAGGGCCGGCGAGCGCGGGTGCTTGGAGGTCATCGGGAAGTGGCGGAAACACAGTTCCAGTGGCAGCTCGCGGATCCGCGGCCACACCGCGGCGCACGCCGGGCACGCGAGGTCGATGTAGACGATCGCCTCGGGGCCGCGCCCGGTGACGTGGTCGTCGGCCCGGAGCGGTGGGACCGCGGCGCTCGTCAGCTCATCCATGCTCCACTCCGGCGGCGGCGAAAGCCTCCTCGGCGGAGTCGAACGGGCGGATCCGGACCAGCTTCCCATCCCTCATCTCCTGCACGTAGTGGATGACGCGGTCCACCTCGATTCCGCTGGCGCCGCCCCGTCCCCGGAACCGGACCCGTTCGATCAGCACGTCGTCGGAGTCGTGCAGGAGCTCCTCGCCCTCCAGTGTGAGCTCGTCCCAGGCACCCCTGAACGCGACCCACAGGTCCCTGACCTCGTCGTGGCCCAGGAACACCGTTTTCTCCGGGGGCAGATCCGGGAGGCGGAACGCGAGATGCCACTCGACCTCCGGGTGGATCTCTGCGAGCCCGGCATCCAGGTCCCCCCGGCTGAAGGCCTCAAATCCGCGCCGCATCGCCGCGGCGTTCGCGGAGATCCCCGCCTCACTCCCCCGTTCGGGGCTCAGGCGGCGAGGGCGTCGAATATCAGGTTCGCGCCCGGGATCTCCAGCGGTGTCGGGCTCGCGTGCGACCAGGCCACGATACCCCGCTCATCCACCAGCACGAGCGAGCGGTTCCCGTGCCCGACCTTCTCGATCCAGGCGCCGTAGGCCCGCGACATCGCGCCCTTCGGATGGAAGTCGGACAGCAGGGGCATCGTCAGGTTCAGGCGCTCCCGGAAGGCCGCGTGGCAGTAGGGCGAGTCCACGCTGACGCCGACGAGGGTGGCGCCCCGCTGGTCCAGCTCGGCGAGCACCTCCTGGTAGAGGCTGAGCTGGTCGGTGCAGACCGGGCTGAAGTCCAAGGGGTAGAAGGCGATCACCAGCTTGCGGCCGGCGAAGTCGCCGAGCGATACGTCGCGCGCGTCCTGATCGGGAAGGGTGAAGGCCGGGGCCTGCGAGCCGGGCTCGATCACGTGGCCCCCCCGCGTCGGCTAGCGGCGCAGGCCCAGCTCGGCGACCAGCGAGCGATAGCGCTCGAGGTCGCTGCTCTCGAGATAGCGGAGCAGCCGCCGGCGGCGCCCGACCATCTTCAGCAGCCCGACGCGCGAGTGGTGGTCCTTCGTGTGGGTGCGCAGGTGCTCGGTCAGGTCGTTGATCTGCTCGGTGAGCAGGGCGACCTGGACCTCGGCCGAGCCGGTGTCGCCGTCGTCACGCCCGTACTTGCCGATCAGCTCGGCTTTCCTGTCCTTGGGAAGGGGCATCTCGCTCGCGACAGGGTAGCGGCGCTCGCCGCGGAGCGGTGCGACGCGCCCTCTCCGTCGGCCGCTATGGCCGGTAGGTCGCGCAGATCGCGCGGGCGCGCTCGACGTCCTCTTTCATCGCCTCGATCAGCCGCTCGGCGCTGTCGAAGCGCCTCTCGCCGCGCAGGCGCTCCACGAAGGCGACTCGCAGGTTCTGGCCGTAGAGGTCGCCCCTGAAGTCGATCAGGTAGGACTCGATCAGCAGGCCCCGACCCGTTTCGAAGGTCGGGCGGATCCCCACGTTCACCGCCGCCGGGTGACCGTTGGCGAATCCCACGTTCACCGCTGCCGGGTGACCGTTGGCGAATGCGGCGTACACCCCGTGGCCCGGCACCACGAGCGCGTCGTCGGGGACGATGTTCGCGGTGGGGAAACCCAGCTCGCGACCGCGCTGGTCACCGGTCACGACTTCGCTCTCCATCATGAACGGCGCGCCGAGGCAGCGCATGGCCTGCTCGACCTCGCCCGCGGCGACCAGGCCGCGCACCCGGGTCGAGGACACGGTCTCGCCGTCCACCTCCACCAGCGGGACGACCCGCGTCTCGAAACGCTCATCGGCGCGCAGCATCTCCACGTCCCCCTTTGCCTTCGCTCCGAACCGGAAGTTCTCGCCCACGGAAACCCGCTTCGCTCCGAGCCGCTCCACAAGGACGGTCTCGACGAAGTCCTCCGCGCTGTGCTTCGAGAACTCCCGGTCGAAGGGGATCACCACGAGCTGCTCGACCCCGAGCCCGTCGATCACGTCTCGCTTCACCTCCGGGGTCATCAGGAGCTTCGGCGCCACCTCGGGATGGATCACGGTCAGGGGGTGCGGGTCGAAGGTCAGCACCGTGTCGGCGTCGTCGATCACGGCCTGGTGGCCCAGGTGGACGCCGTCGAAGGTCCCGATCGCGACATGGCGATCCCGCGGCTCGGCGTCGTGGAGTTGAGTGACCTTGATGCTCATGACCGGACTACCCAGCGAGGACGACTTCAGGGCGGAGATTCTCGCCATCCTGGCGCGCGATTGCGATGACGTCCCCTCGGTGAGTGAGCCGGACGTGAGGTGTGGGGACGGCCTGAGCTTCGTGCTGTGGGACTGCCCGACCGTGCCCCACGGCGATGGCCTCCTCGGCCGAGAGATCGAATGCCGGCAGGAAGGACATGAGCTCGTCGGTGCCGATCTCTCGCGTGCCTCGGTCCGGGAGCCGGTGAGGGCCAATCGCCGTGCGGCGAAGGGAGTCGCAATAGGCGTCCCCGAGCGTCTCGATCAGGGTGCGGATGTAGGTCCCCGACGAGCACTCGATCTCGAAGGTCGCGTGGTCCCTGTCGCTCTCGACCAGGTCCGCGCGGTGGACCGTGACAGTGCGCGTCGGCCGCTCCGCGTCCGTCTCGCCGCGGTGAGCCTTCCTGTAGAGGTGCTCGCCACCCACCTTGACCGCCGATGTAAGGGGGACCCGCTGGATGACCTCGCCGGTGGGCAGCTCCAGCCTGTCCGGCACTCGGCCGGTCTCGGTCAGCTCACCGTCGGGATCGCCGGTGGTCGAGCGCCAGCCCAGGCGGCCGGTTGCGAGATAGGTCTTGGGCAGTTCGAGCAGGAAGCGCTGCAGGCGGGTGGCTCTGCCCAGCAGCACTATCAGGAGGCCGGTGGCGAATGGGTCGAGGGTGCCCGCGTGGCCCACCCTGGCCTCTTCCCGCTCCCGCCTGATCCGCGCCACCACGTCGTGCGACGTGAGACCGGCGGGCTTGTCCACCAGCAGTGCACCGGCCAAGGTGTGCTCCCGTCTAGATCTGCGCCGCGATCTGGGCGCGCAGGAACTCGATGACCTCTTCGAAGGAGAGGTCCGTGCTGAAACCGGCGGCGCGCTGATGGCCGCCACCGCCCTGCTCGCGGGCAATCGCAGAGACGTCGACACGTCCGTCGGTCGAGCGCAGGCTGACCTTGCGGCTCGCCCTGCCCCGCTCCGGCTGGTCGCGGACGACGGCCGCGACGGCCGTCCCGTCGAGGGTCCGCAGATAATCGATGACGCCCTCGGTCAGGACCTCGCTCGCACCCGTCGCCTCGTAGTCCGCGCTGGAGATGTAGGTGACGGCGAGGGCTCCGTCGTCCAGGATCCGGATCTTGTCGAGCGCGCGCGCGACGAGGCGAAGCTTTTCGATCGGCACGTGCTCGTAGAGCCGGCGATAGACGTCGCTGACGTTCACGCCGGCGTCCAGGAGGGCGGCCGCCACGAGGTGTGAGCGGGCCCGGGTGTTCTCGTACATGAACTTGCCCGTGTCGGTCACCAGTCCGACGTAGAGCGCGCTGGCCAGGTCCGGCGTCATCTCGACCCCGAGCCTGCCCGCCAGATCGAAGACGATCTCGGCGGTGCTGGAGGCCTCGACGTCGACCAGGTTCACCGTCCCGAACCTGGTGTTGTCGTGGTGGTGGTCGATGTTCAGGACCTTCTCGCGGTCGTGCTTCAGGAAGTCGACGGGCATGCGGTCGATGTTCCCGCAGTCGAGGAAGATCACGACGCGGTCGGCCATGTCAGCGGGCGGCTCGTGGAACACCTCCTCCAGCGGCATGAACCGGTACTCGACGGGCAGTGGGAACTCCTTCGCGGCCAGGAACATCACCGAGTCCTTGCCGAGCGCCTGCAGAATCTGGTGGGTCGCGAGCAGGGAGCCGAGCGCGTCCCCGTCGGGGTTCTCGTGGGTGGTCAGCAGGAACCGCTGGCCCTCGCGGATCTCCTCGACGATGCGCTCCAGGTCCGTGGCGACGATCTGTGCTTCGGTCATTCGTCCTCTTCGAGCAGCCGGGACAGGCGGGCGCCCCGCTCGATGCTCTCGTCGTATTCGAAGGTCAGCGTGGGCGTCCGCTTCATCCTCATCTCCGCGGCGATCCGCGCCTGCAGGAACCCGTGCGCGGAGCGCAGTCCCTCGAGGGCCGACTCGCGCTCCTCGGCCGACCCAAGCACACTGACGTAGACGCGGGCAGCGCGCAGGTCAGGTGAGGTGTCGACATCGGTCACGGTCACGAAACCTATCCGCGGGTCCTTCATCTCGGTCGCAACCGCGGCAGCGAGTACCTCGCGAACAGCCTCGTTGACGCGCCGCATCCGTGCGGTGGTCATCCCCCGCGTGACGTTAACAGGCCCTCATACCGTGACCCCGACTCATCTGGGGCGCGTGTACCTATCCGCGGATGTCCTGAAGGCTCAGCAGCTCGCGCGAGAAGCTGCAGCCCTCCGGGCACCCGCTCTCGATCAGCCGCTCCAGCTCGTCCGCGCGGTTCCCCACGTCGGGGCCTCCGACCAGTGCGCACACAAGAGTCGCCCGCTGCCACTTGTCGTGCCCGTCGGACTCGTAAACGGTCGCGCCGAAGCGGCGCAGCCTGTCCCTGAGGGACCTGACGAGCTTGCGCTTCCCCTTGAGGTCGTGCACCTCTCCGAAATGGAGCCGGGCCTCGATGATGCAGACGAAGGTGCTCACGGCTCGATTCTGCCACCGCGATCCTTCCGCGCCACCGACCCCGAGCTATTCGAGGGTCTTCTCGACCTGCCTCACCTCGAAGAACTCCAGCACGTCCCCCTCCTTCACGTCGGCAAAGCCTTCGAGCACGATCCCGCACTCCATCCCGGCCTCCACCTCGGCGACGTCGTCCTTGAAGCGTCGCAGAGACCCGACCCTGCCGGTCCAGACGATCGTGCCGTCCCGGACGAGACGGGTCTGGGCGTTGCGGGTGACCTTGCCGTCGTTGACCTGGCAGCCCGCGATGGTCCCGACTCGCGAGGCCTTGAAGGTCTGAAGGACCTCGGCGCTGCCCAGGGTCTGCTCGACCTCCTCGGGTTCCAGCAGGCCTTCCATCGCGCCGCGAAGCTCCTCGGTGACCTTGTAGATGACGGTGTAGGTGCGGATGTCCACACCCTCGCGCTCGGCGGCGCGGCGAGCCTCGACCAGCGGACGGACGTTGAAACCGACGATGACCGCGTCGGAGGCAGAGGCGAGCATCACGTCGGACTCGTTGATCCCGCCTGTCTGAGCGTGGATGACGTTCACCGGGACCTGCTCCTGCGGCAGCTTCGCGATCTCGTCCTCGAGCGCCTCCAGGGAGCCGGCGACGTCGGCCTTCAGCACGATGTTGAGCTCGTTCAGCTCACCCTCGCGGGCGCGCTGGAAGACTTCGTCCAGGGTGACCTTGCGGGCCTGGCGGCGGGCCAGCTGCTCGGATTTGAGCCGGGTCTCGCGTTCCTGCGCCAGCTGGCGGGCGCGCCGCTCGTTCTCGACGACCTGCATGTGCTCGCCGGCCTCGCAGACCCCGTCGAAGCCCAGGACCTCGACGGGCATGCCCGGTGTCGCAGAATCCACACGCTCGCCGCGATGGTCGAGCATGGCCCGGACCTTGCCCCAGACGGCGCCCGCGACGACCGCGTCACCGACCTTGAGCGTGCCGCGCTGTACCAGCACGCCCGTGACCGGGCCGCGCCCGGGGTCTAGCTCGGATTCGATCACGGTCCCGGACGCCTCGGCGTCGGGGTTGGCTGCCAGCTCCTCCAGGTCGGTGACAAGCACGATCATCTCCAGCAGGTTGTCCAGACCCTGCCGGGTCTTCGCGGACACGTCGGCATAGACGGTTTCTCCGCCCCACTCCTCCGGGTTCAGGTCGTGGCTCGCGAGCTCGGTGCGGACGCGGTTCGGGTCCGCGCCCTCCTTGTCCACCTTGTTGACCGCGACCAGGACGGGGACGTCGGCGGCTCGGGCGTGGTCGATCGCCTCCACCGTCTGCGGCATCACGCCGTCGTCGGCGGCGACGACGATCACTGCGATGTCGGTGACCTTCGCGCCGCGCGCACGCATGGCGGTGAAGGCCTGGTGACCCGGCGTGTCGAGGAAGGTGATGGTCTTGCCGTCGTGGTTCACCTGGTAGGCGCCGATGTGCTGGGTAATCCCGCCGGCCTCTCCGGCGGCGACCTCGGTCTCTCGAATCGCGTCCAGGAGAGAGGTCTTGCCGTGGTCCACGTGACCCATGACGGTGACCACAGGGGGGCGGTCCCTCAGATCGGCGTCGACGTCCTCATTCGCCGGGACCTCGACCTCCTCCTCGGCCGCCGTGAGGATCTCGATCTTGCGGTCGAACTTCTTCGCGATCGCCTCGACGGAGTCGTCGGTGAGGGTCTGCGTCAGGGTGGCCATCTCGCCACCCTCCATCAGCGCCTTGATGACCTCGGCGCTGCCGAGCCCCAGGCTCTCGGCCACTTCGCGAACCGTGGCGCCGGAGTTGACGCGGATCGCCGGTGTCTCCTCCGGGGTCAGGGGAGCCTTGATCTCGGGCTCTTCCAGCAGCGGCCTGCGGCGGCGGCCACCACGCCGGCGCGGCGGGCGCGGCGGCGGCTGGTTCTTGGCGATGTGGTCCCTGCGGGCGGCCTGGGAATCGATCACGACCCGGCGGCGCTTCTTGCCGCCGCTCTTGGCGGCGCCGTCACCGCTGCGCGCGGGTACCGGTCGAACGCCCTCGGCCTTCGCGTCTGAGGCGCTCTGCGGGGCCGGCTTGGCTTGTCCAGGCGGCGCCTGCTCCTGGGCGGTCTTCGCCGACTGGGCCGCCTGTGCGGCCTTGCCGTCCGTCCTGGGCTTTTCCACTGACTTCGCCTTCGGCTTGGCCTTGGTCTCGGCCGGGGGCGCCTTCGTCGCGGTTCCGCCGCTTCCCTCGCCGCCCTTGAGCGCGGCCAGGGCCTGGGACTCCTCCACGCTTGACTGGGCCGCCTTGGCGTCGATGCCGGCGGCCTTCAGCTTCACGAGCAGTTCCTTGCTCGTCAGGCCCTGGGCCTTTGCGATCTCATGGACTCGCTTCTTCGCCACGGTCTCCTACGACCCCTCGCCTTTCTGTTCCGCCGCCTTCACAGCGGCCTCGTCCTGGTCGACGATGCCCTCGCGCTCGCTGACCAGCTCGGTTTCGGGCTCGGCGGCCGGCTCCTCGGCGTCGTCGCTCGAGGATTCATCCGAGCTGGTCTCTCCCATCGCGTCGTCGGCCGAGTCGTCCTCGTCGGCATCGGCAGTGTCATCGTCGGACGCAGCGGGCGCGCTGGCGGGCTGGGGGACTCCGCCCTCGGCCGCCTCGGCCTCTGCGATCCCCGCCGCTCCTGTTTCCGCCGCGTCTTCAGCCTGCGCTTCGGCCGCATCGGCCACCTGGCTCGCGGCCGCGGCCTCGGCGGCGGCCTGGGCCTCGTCGAACTCGGCCTCGGCGCGCTGGACGAGCGCTGCCACCTCCGAGTCATCGGCATCGGGGTCGGCCAGCTTCGTGACCTCCTCGTCGCCGAGCGGATTCAACACGGCCACCTGGCTGGTCGAGAACGGGGTCAGGGCCTGGTGCTGGGGCAGCCCGCAGTAACGCGAGCCCTCGAGCGCGGCGTTCGGGCAGCGGCGCCCGGTGGTGAGCACGGCCGCGCAGCGCCCGTCAGAGATCTCCTCGCCCTCGTACTCGATGTCTTCCTCCTGCTGGGAGAACTCGGTCTCGGAGGTGATGTCCACCTTCCACCCGGTCAGCCGGGCGGCGAGGCGGGCGTTCTGGCCGTCGCGGCCGATCGCCAGCGAGAGCTGGTCGTCCGGGACGATCACCGTCGCCTCCTTGGTCTCGTCGTCGACCAGGACCTCCCGGACTCGGGCCGGCGAGAGCGCCTTGGCGACGAAGCGGGCGGGCTCGTCGTTGTAGGGAATGATGTCGATCTTCTCGCCGCGCAGCTCGCTGACGACCATGCGGACGCGCGAGCCTCGGGGGCCGACACAGGCTCCGACCGGATCGACTCCGTCGGCGTGCGAGATCACGGCGATCTTCGAGCGCCAGCCGGGCTCGCGGGCGACGCCTGTGATCTCAACCAGCTTGTCGGCGATCTCGGGAACCTCGAGCTCGAACAGCTTCTTGATCAGCTCGGGATTACGGCGGCTGACGACGATGCTGGGGCCCTTGTTCTCGGCGGAGACGTCGGTGATGACGGCCTTGACCCGCATGCCGTGGTCGTAGCGCTCGTTGTAGACCTGCTCGGAACGGGGCAGCAGCGCTTCGACCCGCTCGCGCAGCTGGACCAGCGTGTAGCGGTTGTCGGACTGCTGGATGATCCCCGTGATCAGCTCGCCGACGCGGTCCTTGTATTCCTCGTACATCATCCCGCGCTCGGCCTCGCGGATCCGCTGAAGGATCACCTGCTTGGCGGTCTGGGCGGCGATGCGCCCGAAGTCGTCGGGGGTGACGTCCTTGGTGTCCAGCTGGTCCATGTAGGGCACCAGGCGCTCCTGCTCGACCTCGGGCTCCTCGGCCTCGCGGCGCTCGCCGGTCTCGGGATCCACGGTGGGGCCGGTCTGCTGGATCTCCGGCACGGGCTCGCCGGCGGCCTCGGCGGCCTCCGCGGCCTGGAGCTGCTCCTCGAACTGCTCGTCCAGCAGCCTCTGCTCCAGGTCGTCGGGCACCATCAGCTCAAAGACGCGGAAGTCGGCGGTGTTGTGGTCCAGCTCGACCTTCGCGTACTTGGCTGCGCCTGGGGTCTTCTTGTAGGCCGAGAGCAGCGCGTCGGAGAGCGCGTCCATCAGGGTGTCGGCGTCGATCCCCTTCTCCTGCTCGAGCGCCCTGACGGCGTCAACGATGTCCTGGGTCACGCCGGACCACCTCCATTCGAGTGTTCGTCGTCGTCCGCGCTCCCAATTCCAGGCGCGTCCGCCAGCAGGTTCGAGCGGCGAACCGAGGCGAGCGGGATGATCACGGTCTCCTCGTGGGTGGCGACCGCGACGCTGTCGTCGCCGGCGCCCTCCAGGAGTCCTGTGAAGCTCTTCCGGCCCTCGATCTCCTCGTGGGTCTTGACCCGGACTCGGTGGCCGACGAAGCGCTCAAAGTGCTCCGGCTTGGTCAGCGGGCGCTCCGGGCCGGGAGAGGCGACCTCGAGAGACCACTCCTCGTTAAGGTCGGGAAGCAGCCGCGTGACGCTCTCGCACAGGGCCAGGTCCACCCCGCCCTCCCGGTCGATCACCAGGCGCAGCCTCTCGGCGGCGGGGCGCTCGAGCGCGAGCAACTCGACGTCGGGCTTCGCCTCGGCGAGCCTGTCCTCCACCTTCCCCTGGATCTGTCGCAGCTGTGCGTCGCTCAATTCTTCTCCTCTGACCCGGACGCGGACCCAAAAAAAGGCGGGCGCTCGCCCACCTTTCGACACGCTTCCGGTGCGAAAAAAGGTTCCGCGAGCGAGTATAGCCCCGGCTTTGGCTCCCGCCAAGGGACGCCGGCGGTTGCGACGGCTCCGAAAACCGGCTCCGAAAAGACGGATCGGAGGGTGGCTGTCCGGGTCAGCGGCGTGTGCCCCAGGCGGGCCGCCGCATCGCAGCGTCCTCATGGGTCAGCCCTCCAGCATCACCGTGACCGGCCCATCGTTGATCAGGGCGACGCCCATGCACGCGCCGAACACCCCCTTCATCGCGCCCGTCCGCTCGCAGAACCGGTCGTACAGCCGCTCGGCCTGCTCACCCGGCGCCGCATTCACGTAGCTGGGCCGGTTGCCCTTGCGGGTGTCCCCGTACAGGGTGAACTGGCTGACGCAGAGGATCTCGCGATCTTTCCCGAGCGGCTCGTTCATCCGGCCCTCGGCGTCATCGAAGATCCGCAGCTTCAGGACCTTGTCGGCGAGCTTGTCCGCAGTGGCGTCCGTGTCCTCGACCGAGACTCCGAGCAGGACCAGCATCCCGGGCCCGATCTGCGCCACGCGATCGCCATCGACGTCGACCGCGGCCTGGCTCACGCGCTGGACCAGCGCCCTCATCTCAAGCGGTCGCCGGTGTGCCCACGGAGAGCCGTGCGGCTAGCCCGCCTGGGCGGCGAGCTGCTCTCGGTACTGGCGGTAGTCGCGACGCTCGGGGCGGAGGTTCGACGCGAGGGCCAGGTGGTGGCGGGCTCTCTTCGTCTCGCCGGTCTTCGACAGGGCTCGGCCCAGGCAGAAGTGGGCGAAGTCGTTGACGGGGTGGGTCTCGACGACAGCCTCGAACTCGGCGGCGGCCTCGGCGTAGTGGCGGCTGCGAAAGAGGGCGCGGCCCAGGGCCTCGCGGACGGAGGTCTTCTCGGGCGCCTGCCGAGCGGCCTCCTTCAGCGGGACCGCGGCCTCGGCGAAGGAGCCGTCCTCGAGCAGCTCCATGCCGCGCCTGTAGAGGCTGTAGAGGGACTCATCGACCTGGTCGGATTCGATCCGCTGTCGATCACTCATGTGGCCAAGTCTACGAGGGCGCCACGGCTCGCCCGCCCTACTCGGACGCGCTCTGCTCGGCGGCGCGGGCCCGGATCGCCTCGACCCGGTCGAGGATCGCATCCGCGACGGACTCCTTGGATGCGAGCGGCACCGGGCGATCGCCGTCGGCCTCGACTATCACGACCTCGTTCTCGGAGCTCTCGAAGCCGATCTCGGAACGCGAGACGTCGTTGAAGACGATGGCGTCGACCCCCTTGCGCCGCAGCTTGGCGCGGGCCCGCTCCAGCCCGCCCTTCTCACCGGCGCTCGGGTCGCCGGAGGTTGTCTCGGCGGCGAACCCGATCAGGGTCTGCCCCTCCCGGCGGCCGCCGCCCAGCGTGGCCAGGATGTCGTCGGTCGGCTCCAGGTCCAGCTCGATCGAGCCCTCGCGGGCGATCTTGCTGTCGGCCGAGACGCTCGGCCGGAAGTCAGCCGGGGCGGCCGCCATCAGCAGGACATCGGTCGAGCCGAACTCGGCCTCCATCGCGGAGGCCAGCTCGGCGGCGGTCTCGACGTCCACCCGGCGCACCCCGGCGGGAGCCGGCAGGGTGACGTTGGCGGCGACCAGGGTCACATCGGCGCCGCGGGCGGCAGCGCGCTCTGCGAGCGCCAGCCCCATCCGACCGCTGGAGCGGTTGCCGATGAAGCGGACCGGGTCGATCGGCTCGCGGGTCCCGCCGGCCGAGACGAGGACCCGGAGGCCGTCCCAGGGGCCGCTCGGGCCGGGGAGCACGGACTCGATCGCGTCCAGGAGCCGTCGCGGGTCGGGCAGGCGGCCCACCCCGTGCTCGCCGCGGGACGCCAGCGCCCCCTCCTCCGGCTCGATCACCGTGATGCCGCGCTCTCGAAGCGTTCTCAGGTTGGCCTGGGTCGCGGCGTCCCGGTACATCCGGTCGTTCATCGCGGGTGCGACGAGGCGGGGCGCCGAGCAGGCCAGGAACGACGTGGTGACCATCGACTCGGCCATCCCCGCCGCCAGCTTCGCGACCGTGTTCGCGGACGCCGGGGCGACGAGGTAGGCGTCCGCGTTGGCGACCACCTCCAGGTGGCCGATCGGGTCGTGCTCGGGAGCGGGGTCGCCTGGGAACGATCCTCGCAACGGGTCGCGCTCGAAGTCGCCGGTCAGCACTGGGGCCCCGACGATTCCCTCGAATGAGGCGGCGCCCACGAAGCGCCCCGCGGAGTGGGTCATGAGGACGCGAACCGCGTGGCCCTCGCTCGTGGCCAGGCGGGCCAACTCGAGCGCCTTGTACGCCGCGATGCCGCCGCTGACCCCGAGCAGGATGCGGGCCATCAGCTGACTCCGAGCGGAATCCGGGTCATCGGCCCCTCCTCAGGGGCGGCCCCAGCGCCGGACGGGCTAGGACTTGTACTCGTACTCGATCTTGCCCGCCGCCAGCTCCTCGAGAGAGATCGTGAGGTAGTTGCTGCCGCTCTCGGTCTCCACCATCGGCGGGGTGTACTCGCCGTAGGCGCCCTCGGAAAGGGAGTGGTAGTAGGCGTTGATCTGACGGGCGCGCTTTGCAGCCACGATCACCGCGGCGTAGTGCGAGTCCGTCTGATCGAGAAGCTTGTCGACGCGGGGCTTGATCATCCGCGCTCAGTGTAGGGATAGCTGCGATCGAACGAGTTTCTCCAGTTCCGCGGCGGCCTCCTGCACATCGTCGTTCACCACCACGTGGGGGAAGTCGACCTGCGCCTCGAGCTCGACCTCCGCCCGGCGCAGCCGCTTCTCGATCTCCTCCTCCGAGTCCGTGGCGCGGGTGACCAGACGCTCCCGCAGCACCCCCGGATCGGGCGGAGCGATGAAGATCTGGATGGCCTCGGGCATCGCCTGGCGGACCTGGCTCGCTCCCTGGACCTCGATCTCGAGCACGACCGACCGGCCCTGATCGAGGCGCTTGATCACCGCGGAGCGAAGCGTCCCGTAGCGGTTGCCGGAGTAGGTCGCGAACTCCAGGAAGTGGTCGCCGTCCACCCGGCGCTGGAATTCGTCCTCGGTGAGGAAGTGGTAATCGCGTCCGTCCTGCTCGCCGGCTCTGGGGTCCCGGGTGGTCGCCGAGACTGACAGCTCGAGCTCCGGGACGGCCGCGAGCAGCCTCTTGATCAGCGTCCCCTTTCCGACCCCGGACGGGCCGGTGATCACGAACACCTTCCCCCGGTCGGACACCCCGCGGACCCTAGCTAGAGGGGTGGAGCGAAACGCGCGGAGATCGCTGCGCCGCTGGCGCGCTACCTGCGCAAGAGCGCGACGAGCTCGGACCGCTGCCGCTCGGAGAGCCCGCCGATCGTCTTGCTCGGCGAGATGCGGCACTGGTTGAGGATCCGGTTCGTCTTGACCCGGCCGTACTTCGGGACCGCCATCAGCATGTCGATGACCTTGGCGGTGAGGACGTACTCGGGCGGGTCGAGGAGGAGGGTCTGGATCTTGACATTCTCGCCCTTCAGGTCCCGTTTCAGCTGAGCCCGCTTCGACCGGATGTCGTTGGCCCTCTTGAGTGCTTCCATCCTCTGGTCCGGTGACCTCTCCGGGGCTGCGTTAGCGGGGTTCGAGGACTGGACCGGGACCGACATTCGCGGGGAGTATATGACCGCCCCCGGGGCGTGGAAAGAGAACTGCGGCTTTTGCGAAGAAATCCTTCAGCCGCTGGACGACAGACCAAACCGGGCCGAGAGCTCCGACGCTATCCGCCGGCCGGCCGCCGGATCCCGGAAGCTCTCGGTGCCGACCGCCACCACCGCCGCGCCGGCCTCAAGCAGGTCGGCGGCGTCACCCCCGCTCGCAACTCCCCCCATCCCGACGACGGCGATCGAGACCGCCGCGGCGACCTCGCTGACCTGGAGCAGGGCGATTGCGCGTACCGCGGGTCCGGACAGGCCTCCGCTGCCCCCACCCAGCCACGGGCCGGCACCGCCCGGGTCCATCGCCGTCGCCCGCAGCGTGTTGATCAGCGAGATTGCGTCGGCACCCCCCGACTCGGCCGCGATCGCCACCGGGACTGGGGGCGCATTCGGGGTGAGCTTCACGATCAGCGGCTTGTCGGTCAGCGGCCGCACCGCGTCCAGCAGCGACCGGGTCTCGTCCGGCGACTCTCCGACGATCGTCCCCGACTCCACGTTGGGGCAAGAGACGTTCAGCTCCAGGGCCGCGACCTCTTCGCGCTCGGCCACCCCGGAGACAAGCCGCCGGAACTGGTCATGGCTGGTCCCCATCACCGAGACGACCAGCGGAACCGGCAACTCCCCCAGCCGGGGCAGGTCCTCGGCGAGGAAGCCGTCCAATCCCTTGTTCGGAAGCCCGATGGAGTTGATCAGCCCCGACGGCGTCTCCCACAGGCGGGGCGGCGGGTTGCCCGAGCGCGGCTCCGGGGTGATCGTCTTCGAGACGAACGCGGAGAAGGGGAACCGCTCGAGCAGCGCGTCGCCGAACGCCCTCTGCGCCGCGATCGCATCGAAGGTTCCAGACCCGTTCACCACGGGGTGGGCAAGCTCGATGCCGCACAGGTCGGTCGCCATCAGTGCCCGCCGCCCGGTACCAGCGCGGTGGCGAGGTCCGCTCCCCTCACCACCGGCCCGTCCACGCAGAGCCGCATGTAGCCCCCCTCCGCCAGCGGGACCGCGCAGCCGAAGCACGCCCCGAACCCACAGGCCATCGGCGCCTCCATCGCGAGCTCGCACGCGACCCCGCGCTCAGCGCACAGCAGGCGCACCGCCTCCAGCATCGCCGGCGGCCCGCACGCGTAAACGACGGCCCCGTCGGCGTCGTCGCCTCGCAGCATCACTTCGAGCAACTCCGTCACGTAGCCGCGGTGGCCCTGGTGACCGTCCTCGCTTGCGACCTTCAACTCGCTGCACCTGAACAGATCCAGGCCGCCGGAGCGCTCGCGGTCGCGGAAGCCCAGCAACACCCGGGTCGGGACGCCCGCCGCGGCGAGGCGGCGACGCCAGAGGGCGAGCGGGGCGATCCCGATCCCTCCTCCGACGAGGATCGCGCCGTGCGCCCCGGGGACCGCCTCCCTTGGAACCCCGAACGGGCGCCCCAGGGGGCCATGGACCCATAGCCGCTCCCCCTCCTGCAGGGAGCAGAGCCGACCGGTCCCAGGCCCGACCCCCTGGACCAGGAAGTCCAACCGGACCCGATCGCCCTCGGGATCGCTGTCGGCGACCGAGAAGGCGCGGGCCAGATAGGGCCTGCCGTCCTCGGCGGCCCAGCCCGACTCCGCGGCCAGCATGTAGAACTGGCCCGCGGCGGGATCGGGGCCTTCGGGGTCGACGGCAGAGAAGATCCGGTAGCCGCCCGAGGCGATGTTGCGCGTGACCCGGCAAGCCCGACGCCCGAACGGCGCGAGCGGCCGCCCATCGTCCAGGGTGGGCCCCTGCTCGGCGATTCCGGGCTTCCCGCTCACGCCCCCGAGGCTCCGGAGGCCCGGGAGGACTCCGGCACGCGGGCGGCCGGCGGCGTCCCGTCGCCCGCGTGCAGCTCCTGGAGGGAGACCACCTCGGCCTCCCCGCTTCCCTGGGCGAAGATCGCCCGGGCGGCCGCCGAGGCTCCCGTCATCGTCGTGACGCAGGGGATCCCGTGCCGCACCGCCTCGGAGCGGATCTCGTATCCGTCACTGCGCGCGCCCGATCCGGTCGGCGTGTTGATCACCAGGTCCACCTGACCGGAGCGGATGCAGTCCACGACGTTGGGCGAGCCCTCTCCGATCTTCTTGATCATCCGCACCGGCACCCCCATCCGCGAAATCGCCTGGGAGGTCCCCGAGGTCGCGATCACTTCGAACCCGAGGTCGTGGAACCTGGTCGCGAGCTGGGTGGCGGCCGGCTTGTCCGAGTCCGTGACGCTGATGAAGATGGTCCCCTCGCCCGGGAGCGATACGCCCGCCGCGGCCTGCGCCTTGCCGAATGCCGTCGGGAAGTCGGCGGCGATCCCCATGACCTCGCCGGTGCTGCGCATCTCCGGTCCCAGGACGGCGTCCGCGCCCGCGAATCGCGCGAACGGCAGGACCGCCTCCTTGACGCTGACGTGGTCCGGCGACTCGGTCGGCAGCTCCTGTTCGGACAGCCCCTCCCCCAGCATCAGGCGGCAGGCGATCTTCGCGAGGGGCGTCCCGATCGCCTTGCTGACGAACGGCACGGTCCGCGAGGCGCGCGGGTTCGCCTCGATCACGAAGAGGCGGCCGTCCGAGACGGCGTACTGAACGTTGATCAGTCCGATCACCCCGAGCTCGAGCGCGATCCGCCTGGTCGTCTCGCGGATTTCGTCCAGCATCTCCTCGCCCAGGCTCATCGGCGGGATCACGCAGGCGGAGTCGCCCGAGTGGACGCCGGCCTCCTCGACGTGCTGCATCACCGCCGCGACGTAGCAGTCCTCGCCATCGGCGAGCGCGTCCACGTCCACCTCGATTGCGTTCTCCAGAAACCTGTCGAGCAGCAGCGGGTGCTCCTGATCCGCCTTCACGTTGGCCTCGAGGTACGAAGACAGCCCCTCGCCCGAGTAGCAGATCTCCATCGCGCGGCCCCCGAGCACGTAGGAGGGGCGGACAAGGAGGGGGAAGCCGACGTCGCCGGCGATCGAGACCGCCTCGTCCGCCGAGAGCGCCGTGCCGTAGGGCGGATGCTCGATCTCGAGGCGCCTCAGCAGGGCGCCGAAGCGGCCGCGGTCCTCGGCCAGGTCGATCGCGTCGACCGGCGTGCCGAGCAGGCGCACGCCCGCCTCCTCCAGGGACCGCGCCAGCCGCAGGGGCGTCTGGCCGCCGAACTGCACGATCAGACCCTCGGGACTCTCCTGCGCGGCGACGGCGAGCACGTCCTCCGCGGTCAGCGGCTCGAAGTACAGACGGTCCGAAGTGTCGTAGTCGGTGGAGACGGTCTCCGGGTTGCAGTTCACCATCACCGCGTCGCGGCCGGACTCGCGGACGGTCATGGCGGCGTGGACGCAGCAGTAGTCGAACTCGATCCCCTGGCCGATCCGGTTCGGACCGGAGCCGAGGATCATCACCGACGCCCTGTCCCCCCTGTCAACTTCGCTGAAGGTTGCCGAGTCAGCCGCGCCTTCGCCCGACAGCCCCGGAGGCCAAGCGGAGGAGGTGTCGGCTGTTGGAGGCCGCTCATGGGCGGAGTAGAAGTAGGGCGTCCGGGCCTCGAACTCAGCCGCGCAGGTGTCCACGGCGCGGAAGCCTCGCTCCAGGCCGTCGGTCCCATCGCCCTCGGTGGCTAGCAGCCGCAGCTCGCGCAGGAACCAGGGATCGATGTTCGTCGCCGCCCTGACCTCCTCGAGCTCGACTCCCCGCTCGAAGGCGGCCCCGATCAGGTCGAATCGGTCATCGGACGGGACCGCGAGCCGCTCCAGCAGCTCGCCCGTCGAGGCCGGGATCTCTGCGGCCTCATCGAGCTCCCGCGAGCGCATCGCCTTCGCGAACGACTCCCTGAAGGTCCGGCCGATGGACATCGCCTCGCCCACCGACTTCATGTGCGTGGTGAGCTGGCCTTCGGCCCCCGGGAACTTCTCGAAGGCGAAGCGCGGGACCTTGGTCACGACGTAGTCGATGGTCGGCTCGAACGAGGCCGGCGTCGCCTTGGTGATGTCGTTGGGGATCTCCTCGAGGGCATAGCCGACCGCGAGCTTCGCGGCGATCTTCGCGATCGGGAATCCGGTTGCCTTCGAGGCGAGCGCCGAGGATCTGGACACACGCGGGTTCATCTCGATCACGACGATCTCGCCGCTTTCCGGGTTGACGGCGAACTGGACGTTCGAGCCACCCGTTTCGACGCCGACCGCCCGGATCACACGGATCGCCTGGTCGCGCAGCTCCTGGTAGAGGGGGTCGGACAGCGTCTGCACCGGGGCGACGGTGACGGAATCGCCGGTGTGCACCCCCATCGGGTCCACGTTCTCGATCGAGCAGACGATCACCACGTTGTCATTGCGGTCCCGCATCACCTCCAGCTCGAACTCGCCCCAGCCGAGCACCGACTCCTCGACGAGCACCTGGTTGATCGGACTCGCCGCGAGCCCCTCGCTGACCACCTGGCGCAGCTCAGTCTCGGTGTTGCCGACTCCTCCCCCCTGGCCGCCCAGGGTGAACGCCGGCCGCACGATCGCCGGCAGCGCGATCTCACCCGCCCCGATCGCCCGCTCGAGCTCCTCGATCGAACCGATGATCATCGACCACGGCACCCGCAGACCGGCCCCTTCCATCGTCCGGCGAAACGCCTCGCGGTCCTCGGCGCGATGGATCGCGTCGTAGTCGGCCCCGATCAGCTCGACCCCGAAGCGCTTGAGGGTGCCGTCGTCGTGCAGCGCCTTCGCAAGGTTCAGCGCGGTCTGCCCCCCGAGGGTCGGGAGCAGCGCGTCGGGGCGCTCCTTCTCGATCACCTGGGCGACGGGGCCGGGCAGCAGGGGCTCGACGTAGGTCCGGTCGGCGAACTCGGGGTCGGTCATGATCGTCGCCGGGTTCGAGTTGACCAGGACCACCTCGTAGGCGTCGGCCAGCAGCACCTTGCAGGCCTGGACGCCCGAGTAGTCGAACTCCGCGGCCTGGCCGATCACGATCGGGCCGGATCCGAGCAGCAGGATCTTCC
This sequence comes from Solirubrobacterales bacterium, assembly GCA_021323175.1. Classification (GTDB taxonomy): domain Bacteria; phylum Actinomycetota; class Thermoleophilia; order Solirubrobacterales; family 70-9; genus VGBV01. The sequence continues at coordinate 36,866 of JAJTCK010000002.1, forward strand.
GGATGTCGTCGCGACGCGGCATCAGCCCGTCTGCTCCGCCTGGAAGAACTCCGCGATCGCCTCCATGCCCTCCTGCGCATCCAGGCGGTTGACGACCTCGAGGTTCCGCGACCGCATGGACCCGCCGGCTCCGGTGGCCGCCGCCGTCACTTGGCCAGCTCCAGGAAGCGGTCGAACAGGTAGCGGGCGTCGTGCGGTCCCGGCCCGGCCTCCGGGTGGTACTGGACGGTGCAGCCCGGCACGTCCTTGAGGACCAGCCCCTCGACAGTGCGGTCATACAGGTTCAGGTGGGACAGCTCGGCATCGCCGAAGTCGGTGCTCCAGCGCACCGGCTCGTCGCCTTCGATCGTGCCCTCCCCCCCGGGCCCGCTGACGGCGAACCCGTGGTTCTGCGAGGTGATGTCGATCCGGCCGGTGTCCAGGTCCTTGACCGGATGGTTGGCGCCCCTGTGGCCGAACGGCAGCTTGAACGTCTCCAGCCCGACCGCCCGGCAGAGGAGTTGGTGGCCCAGGCAGATGCCGATGACTGGCTTCTTGCCGACAACGTCTCGGACGGTGTCAACGACGTAGTCCAGTGCTCCGGGGTCCCCGGGGCCGTTGGCGAGGAAGACCAGGTCGGGGTCGCGCGCCATCACGTCCTCGGCGGACGCTTCGCAGGGCAGCAGGGTCAGGTGGCAGCCGCGCTCGCGCAGCTGGCGGACGATGCTGAGCTTGATCCCGGTGTCGATGGCCACGATGTGCGGGCCGTCCCCATCGAACTCGATCGGCTCCGCCGGCGTGACGCTGCGGGCAAAATCGGCTCCCTCCATCGGCGGCTCGACGGCGATCGCATCGCTCGCCTCTTCGGGGCTGACCTCGGTGGAGAAGACACCGCCGCGCATCGCGCCGCGGTCTCGGATGTGGCGGACGAGGCGGCGCGTATCGATTCCGGTGATCGCCGGTACGCCGCAGTCCACGAGGCAGTCGAGCCAGCCACCCTCCGAGCTGGCGGCGTCGTCGTCGTTCTTGGCCTCGCGCATGATCACGCCACGGGCGTGGACGCGGTCCGACTCCATCGCCTGCTCCGAGACGCCGTAGTTGCCGATCATCGGGTAGGTGAAGGTGATGATCTGTCCGGCGTAGGAGGGATCGGTGACCGCCTCCTGGTATCCGGTCATCGAGGTGTTGAAGACGACCTCGCCGGTGGCCGAGCCGGGACCGCCGCAGAGCTCGCCGTCGAAGCGGGCCCCATCCTCGAGCAGGACGAAACCGGCGGCCATCACGCGACCCCCTCGGGCGTCGGGGCGTATTCCAGGATCAGCTTCTGGACCGTCTTGAACTCGTCGGTGCCCGCCCGGCCGAGCAGTTCGAACAGCGCGGTCTCGACGCTGCTGACCACGGCTCCCGCCGCCTCCATCTTGTGGAGCCCGATCCGCTTCGAGTCGGGAAAGCGCGACGCGACGGCGTCCTCGACCACATGGACCTCGGTGCCGCCCGCGAGCAGGTCGAGGACGGTCTGATTGACGCAGACATGGGTCTCGATTCCGCACACGACCGCCTGATCGCGGCCGGCGAGGTCGAAGCCCTCGGCCTCGGCTGCCGAGAACACATTCTTCTCCAAGGGCTCGACGCCCTCGGGCAGGGTCTCAACCACCTCGGGGGCGGTCGTCCCCAGGCCCTTCGGGTACTGCTCTGTGATGAACACCGGCACCCCCATCGCCTCGGCACCTCGGACCAAGGTGGCGGTCGCCTTCGCCACTCGCTCGAAATCCGGCACCGCCTTGCGAAAGCCCTCCTGGACGTCGACGACGACGAGCGCGGACCGCTCCCGGTCCAGCCGGGTCACCCAGCAGCTCCGATCGCGAAGCTGCGCTGGCGGAAGGCGACCTGGCCGCCGGCCACGGTCATCATCACGCGGCCGGTCAGCGTGCGGCCGGCGAAGCAGGAGTTGGGCGAGCGGCTCTCGTAGCCGCCGGCGCCGACCTCCCACTCGTGCTCGAGGTCGATCAGCGCCATGTTCGCCGGCTCCCCGGGGGCGATCCGCGGAGCAGGGATGCCGAAGGACTCGCCGCCCTGGGTCATCCGGCGAACCAGCAGCTCCATGGAGATCACGCCGGGCAGGACGAGGTCGGTGTGCAGGACCGCGAAAGCCTGCTCGAGCCCGGTCACGCCCATCGCTGCCTGCTCGAAGGGCACCTCCTTCTCCTCGGGGGCGTGGGGAGCGTGGTCGGTCGCGACGCAGTCGATCGTGCCCTCGCGCAGGCCCTCGATCAGCGCCTGGCGATCGTCCTCGGTGCGCAGCGGTGGGTTCATCTTGAACCGCGAGTCCAGGCTCCTGACCTCCTCGTCGGTGAGGGTCAGGTGGTGCGGGCTCGCCTCGCAGGTGACTTGGACCTCCGCCGCCTTGGCGCGAGCGATCTCCTCGACCGACGCGCGGGCGGACAGGTGCTGGATGTGGATCCTCGCTCTTTCATAAAGGGCGAGAGAGCAGTCGCGCGCGATCATCGTGGACTCTGACACCGCCGGCACCCCGGTGAGGCCCAGGACGGCGGAGACCTCGCCCTCGTGCATCACCCCGGCGGCCGAGAGCTCGGGGTCCTCCTCATGGAGCGCGATCACGCCGCCGGCGAGCCGCTGGTATTGCAGCGCCCGGCGCAGCACGCGCGCGCTGCGGATGGGAAGCCCGTCGTCGGAGAAACCGATCGCCCCCGCCTCGCGCAGCTCGGCCATCTCGGTCAGCTCCCGGCCGGCCATGCCCTGGGTCACGTTGGCGACGAACCCCACCGGCACCGACGCCTCGGTCAGCGCCTTGTCCCTGACCGAGCCCAGCACCGCCGCGGAGTCGACCGGCGGCTCTGTGTTCGCCATCGCGATCACCGCGCAATAGCCGCCGGCTGCGGCGGCCCGCGTGCCGGTCTCCAGGTCCTCCTCGTGCTCGTGACCGGGGACGCGGAAGTGCACGTGAGGGTCGACGAACGCGGGCGCCAGCATCATCCCCTCGGCCTCGACGACCTCCGCCCGCTCGGGCGCCTCGACCGACCCGCTCTCACCGATCTCCGCGACCTCTCCCGCGCGGACCAGGACGTCGCGGGTGGCGTCCAGGTCCGAGCGTGGGTCGAGCACCCGAGCACCCCGGATCAGGACCTGCGCCGGATCGCCCGGGCGGTGCAGCAGCCAGGAGGGGCCGTTCTGCGGGGCAGGGGCCGTCATGCCGGTTGCCCGATCCTTGGTGGTGCGTCCGCGGACATGGGGCCGCCCTTAGGCCTGGCGCGGTCGCTCCCGGTCAGCAGCTCGTAGAGGATCGCCATGCGAACGACCAGCCCGCTCTCGACCTGTTCTGTGATCAGGGACTGGGAGGAGTCGATCACCTCGGGGGCCAGCTCGACTCCTCGGTTGACGGGCCCGGGGTGCATCAGCAGCTGGCGCGGCCCCAGCCGGCGGGAGTCGATCTGGTAGCGCGCCGCGTACTCGCGCAGGGAGGGCACGAAGCTCTCGCTCATGCGCTCATGCTGCATCCGCAGCGCGTAGACCACGTCCGCCTCGGCCAGGCCGTCGAGGTCGTAGGTGACATTCGCGCCCGTCGCCTCGGCGATCCCGCGCGGGATCAGCGTCGGCGGGCCGCAGAGGGTGACGTGGGCGCCCATTAGGCCGAAGGCCATCAGGCAGGAGCGTGCGACCCGGCTGTGCAGCACGTCGCCGACGATCCAGATCCTGGTGCCTTCGAGCGACCCGAGCCGGCGGCGGAGGGTGAAGACGTCCAGCAGCGCCTGGCTCGGATGCTCGTGCTTGCCGTCTCCGGCGTTGATGACCGAGGCATCCGTCCACCCGGCCACGAGGTGCGCGGCGCCCGCCTGTGGCGCCCGGATGATTATCGCCGCGGGGTCATAGGCGGTGAGCGTCGCGATCGTGTCCTTCAGGCTCTCGCCCTTGTCCACCGCCGATCCCGCGGCCTTGATGCTGACCACGTCGGCGGAAAGGCGCTTGGCGGCGAGCTCGAATGAGGAGCTGGTGCGGGTGCTCGACTCGTAGAAGAGGCTGACGATCGTGCGGCCGCGCAGGGTCGGCACCTTCTTGATGTCGCGGCGTCCGACCTCGGCGAAGCTCTCGGCGCGGTCGAGCAGCCTCTCGGCCTGCTCGCGGGTGAGGTTCTCGACTCCCAGCAGGTGCTTCATCGTTCCTCCTCGCTCTCGGCGCCCGCGGACGCGGCCGGCGACGCCTCGGCGGGCGCCGGGACGATCGCCACCTCGTCGGCGCCGTCCACCTCCTCGAGCCGGACGTTCACTCGCTCACCGGGTGCGGTCGGCAGGTTCTTGCCGACGTAGTCCGGCCGGATCGGAAGCTCGCGGTGGCCCCGGTCCACGAGGACCGCGAGCTGCACCCTGGAAGGGCGCCCGTAGTCGAAGAGGGCGTCGATTCCGGCGCGGACGGTGCGCCCCGTGTAGAGCACGTCGTCCACGAGGATCACGGTCCGCCCGTCCAGGTCGAAATCCAGGTGCGACGCGTGGACCACTGGCGCCTGCAGCGGCTCGCGGCGCTCCAGGTCGTCCCGGTAGAAGGAGATGTCGATGTCGCCCAGGGGGACCTGGGAGCCGCCCAGCTCGCCTACAAGTGCGTGCAGCCGCTCCGACAGCACAGCGCCGCGAGTATGGATGCCGACGAGGGCGACCTGGTCGGCGCCGGGGTTCTTCTCGACGATCTCGTGGGCAATGCGCACAAGCGCCTTGCGCAGATCGTCGTGGCTGAGCACGACCTTGTCGTCCATTCCGCTCCTTCCCGGCCTCACGGGACCGTGGTTAAAGGTGCTGCGGCCAGCCTAGCAGCGGTCCGAGCGGCAGCCGGGCCGAAAAGGACCGCTGGGTGCGGGAATCCGGGCGAGACGCGGCGCGCGGCGACGCTCCCGCAGCGTCAACCGATGGCCATGATCGCGATGACCGCCAGCAGGCCGAGCGGCGTCGCGTAGATGCTCATCCTCGAGAAAAGCCGCTCGAACGGGCCCCTGTACTTGACGCTCTCCATCAGGATCAGCGCCACGACATGGGCGATGTTGATCAGGAAGAAGCCCCCGGCGATCAGGAACACCCACGTGCACGGCCCCACCTCGTCGCGGAACTCGTTCGCGGAGTGGCCCGTCGCGTCGGGGCAGGCGCTGGCCAGGATCAGCATCGCGATCGTGGCGAAGGCCCCGATCAGCAGGCCGAGGCCGTCGCGCGAGCGGATCGGAGGGAAGTTCTCCGAAAACCGCCTGCCCTCATCGGCGCGCTGGGCGCCGGCCGGAGCCATGCGGCGTTCGGCTACCTGCTCCCGCCCGTTCTGCGCGTGAACGCGCAGTTCGGTGACGGGCGGGCTGACGTTGGCGCGCACGCGGTCCAGTAGCTGCTTCTCGCCGTAGACGGAGTCCTCTAGATCGGCGTGGTCCACCAGGATGATCCGGCCGAAGTCGAACTTCTGAAGCTCGTCGCTGATGGCCTGCACGGGGTCGGAGTCCCCCACCTCTCCCCTCGCCTCGATGCCAGCGGCTCCAAGGGCCTGGAGCGAGCGCTCGAGCCGCTCGCGCGCCGGCGGGATCGCGTCGTCGACATCCCCCATGGTGTACTTCAGCGCCGAATCTACGAGGGCCGGCGCGACCACGAAGGCGCGCGCATCGCCGTCGCCGGCCGCGCGGCGGACCTCCTGGGCCACCGCCTCAGCGGCATCGTCGGTGATCGCCTCGGCGGTGACCACGAGCACGGGAAATCCCTCTGCCATGGGCAGGGGCTACCCCGATTCGAATCCGGCGAACCCGTGGGCCGGACTACGCGGGCGAGCGTTGCTCAGCCCGGTCCTCCTTGGCTCCGCTCTCCACCAAACGGGGCACACCCCGCTCCGGAAAGGGAATCTCGACGAGGTCGAAATCCCGCACCGCATGGGACTCGGGGAAGGTCTCGCGAGCTTCGTCCAGGACGGCGCCGACGTGGTAGCGAGAGGAGATGTGGACGAGCGCCAGCATCTTCACCTTCGCCTCGACCGCGAGCTTTGCCGCCTGGCTCGCCGTCGTATGGCCGGTCTCGGCCGCGCGCGCGGACTCCTCGTCCGCGAAGGTTCCGTCATGGACCAGCAGCTGGGCTTCGTGTGCAGCGATCCGGGTCATCTCGCACGGCGCGGTGTCGCCGGTGAGCACGACCTTGCGGCCGGGCCGCGCCTCGCCGAGGACCTGGTCGGGGCGCACCTCTCCGTCAGCCCCCGGCACGGTCTCTCCGCGCTGTAGCCGCCCGAAGTCCTGGACGTCTTTGACGCCCAGCGATCTCGCCGCGTCGGTGTCGAACCGGCCCGGGCGCTCGGCCTCGACGAAGGCATAGCCGTTGGCCGGCATGAGGTGCTCGACCTCGAAGGCCTGCATCTCGAATCCCGCGTCGGTGTGGGCGAGGCTGTCGCCGGGTGCCAGCTCCACCAGCTCGACCTGGTAGCGAATCTTGCCGAAGACCCGGCGAAGGGCGTCGAAGAGGCCGCGCAGCCCGAGCGGCCCGGCGATCCGCAGCGGCGCCTGCCGGTCCAGGAGGTCATACGTCTTGAGCAGGCCGGGGAGCCCCAGGTAGTGGTCAGCATGCAGGTGGGTGATCAGGATCTCGTCGACCTGGACGAGCCCCGTCGAGTGCATCATCTGCCGCTGTGCCCCCTCTCCGCAGTCGATGAGCACCCGCTCGCCACCCGCGCGGATCAGCACGCAGGCCGTTGCGCGGCGCGCGGTGGGCACCGAGCCGCCGGTGCCGTAGAAGACGACCGAGAGGTCCATGCGGCAAGCCTAGGGGCCGCGCGCGACCCGAGGATGGGCGGCCGGAGCGACGAGGGCGGGGCCCCAAATGGAGCCCCGCCCCCGGTACGCAGGTCAGCAGCGTGCGGCTAGGTCCTCGTCGGCTGCCTGTCGGCCGGTGCTCCGCGCGCCCCGTTCGTGTGGGTCTCGTACTCGTCGGGGAGCTCCCAGAGGACATTGTCCAGGCCCTCGGCCTGGTGCTCGTCCGACACCCGCATCCCGAACGTCTTGTTGAAGATGAATCCCAGAACCGCCGCCGTGAGCATGCCTGCCCCGAAGCAGACCGCGATCCCGATCAGCTGCCACCAGAGCGTGATCTCGGCGTGCTGGAAGGCGTAGTCGCCCTCGGTGATGCCGAAGTAGCCGCCCTTGGCGGTCCCCCAATCGATCAGCCCGACCATGATCAGCCCATAGGTGCCGGCCGTGGCGAACACCGGGAGCAGCTTGTGATCGTCCACGTTCTTGCGGCCGAGGAACTCGTACACGGCGTACGAGAGGAACGGTGCGCCCGCGGAGACCAGGAACATCTGCCACGGCTCGTACACGTCCATCGCCGCCGCCCCCGCCACGTATCCGGCGAACGGGCCGAGCAGCAGGTAGCTGTACTTCCTGGTCCGGTAGGCGATGATCGCGCCGGTCAGCGCGCCGCCGGCCCACGAGAGGCCGTAGTTGTTGAACGCGATGCCGACGCTCGTGTCCGCCATCGTCACCGAGACGGCGAGCGCTTCGGGATCGAAGAAGAACAGGCACGACAGGATCACCATGGGCAGGCCCGCGAAGATCAGCAGCGCGCCTGTCGACAGAGTCCAGAGGTTGCCCGTGCGGTACTCGGCGACCTTCGAATGCGCCTCGAACATGCCGGGTCGTTTGCCCAGCATGCGCACGAACACCAGTGCCATGCCAGCCGGGAACAGATAGACGAACCCGACTCCGAAGAAGTCGTGGAAGCCCTCGTTCGTGAGCGGTCCTACCGAGCCCCAGGTCAGGTAGCTCAGCAGCGAGGAAACGATCGTGGCCACGAAGCAGGTGATGAAGTAGGCCGAGGCCTTCATCCGCTCCGAGACCGCGAAGTGCAGCAGGATGTTCACGATTCCCGCGAACACCGCCAGGAAGAAGATGAAGATCTGGAAGTTGTTCAGGCCCGGGAAGACATCCGGTGACACGTTCTGTGCCAGGTCGTTGGCCAGCGTGCCGCCGAGCCACCAGTCTTCGATCGACTGGCCGAGCGGGTTCGCGACCTCGAAGGCATCGTTGTACTGCCAGTTCCAGAGCGCGAAGCCGATCCCGAAGTAGGTGGCGAACCCGATGAAGAAGCCGACGAGCTTCTCGATCGTGGAGTTGAACACGTTGAGACGTCTCACGCTGGCCGCGTCCAGCATCACGAGTCCGACCACGACCATCAGCGCTCCCACGGTTCCTGACGCATAGACGAGGTTCTGCGTCAGCATGTTCGTGGTCACCTGCTCGGGGAAGATCTCCCCGGCTTGGGCAAGCAAGTTCAGCATGACCTCTCCTTTCGGATGGGCGTCCGGACTACCGGCCGGTTGCCCACACGTGTCTCCCTCTGTTCCGAATTCGGGCTCTCACCCGTGAGGCGCGCTGGTTATACCCATTCGTTCAGCCGGAAGTCAAGTCGGAAATGCCACTATCTTCGAAAGGAAGGGAGTGCGACCTTTACTTCCGACCCAGGGTCAGGCAGAATCGATTTTTGTACAGATTTGTCCAGGAGGAGGGAGCGAGGCCGTATGACCGAGAAGATGTGGGGGTCCGAGCCGTTCTGGGGGCTCGACTACGACTGGGATCCGGATTGGGTCCTGACCGACCGTCAGAAGGAGCTCCGCGAGACCCTGATCGGGCTCTGCGAGACCGAGATGCGGGCCAACGCGAAGCGCTCGGACGACGAGCTGCTCTACCCGCGCCGCAACTTCGAGCTCCTCGCCGAGAACGGCTTCCTCAGCCTGACCGTGCCCGAGGAGTACGGCGGCCTGGGCCAGAACCACGTCGGCTTCGCGATGGTCTGCGAGACGCTCGCCCGCTACGGCTGCGCCTCGACCGCGATGTGTTACGTGATGCACATCGGCGCGGTCGCGACGATCATGCTCCGCCCCACCGACGCGCTGGTCGACAAGTACATCCGCCCCCTCAACGAGGAGGTGCGAATCGGGACCCTCTCCTACTCGGATCCCGAGACCGGCTCACACTTCTGGTACCCCGTCAGCTCGAACGCCCAGAAGTCCAACGGCGGCTACAAGGTCAACAAGAAGGCGAGCTGGACGACCTCCGGCGGTTTCGCCGACTTCTACGTGGTGCAGACGACCAGCCCCGACTTCAGCGGATACGACGACCTGTCCGTCTTCGTCATCGACGGCGACGACGTGCAGGCCCAGCCCTCGCTGTGGGACGCCCTCGGCTTGCGCGGCAACCAGTCCGGCCCGATCCAGGTCGAGGACATCGAGATCCCCGACGACCAGGTCGTTGGCCCGCTCGGGGACGGCGCCAACTCCAACGACGAGGCGGTCGACCCCTGGTTCCTGGTGGGCTCGTCCTCGGTCTGGAACGGCATCACGCTCGGGGCGATCGACATCGCCAAGCGGCACACGACGCGCAAGAAGCACGTGGACGTCGGCATGCGGGTCGCGGACTACCCCACCATCCAGGACTACGTCGGCGAGGCAGTCATGGACACGAACGCCTGCCGGGTGTTCGTGTACTCGGTCGCACAGGCGATGGACAAGGCGACCGACGACAACACCAGGGTCCTGAAGCCGGGCGAGACCGCCCGCGCCGACTATCTCCACTGGGCGTGGCAGATCAAGTTCGAGGCGGCCAAGAACACCGCACACCACGTGGACAAGATGCTGCACGCATGCGGCGGGTCCGGGTACAAGAAGGACATGGAGCTGGAGCGCTACGTGCGCGACGCGAAAGCCGGATGGGTGATGGGGCCGACCAACGAGGTGCTGCGCCAGTTCGTCGGCAAGGCGGTCCTGAACGGGTTCGATTCGCTCGACTACTGGAACCAGACCTACAACCGCCGCGTCGTGGAGAACGAGGTCAAGAAGCTCGACTCGACCGCCAAGCGAGAGCTGGCCGAGCAGCTCGTCGAGCAAGCTGACAAGGCCGAGGGCACCGAGCCGGCGAAGGCCTAGGACCATGGCCGCCGCAACGCGCCCCGTCGTGATCGGCAATGGCCTGTTGCCGATCGACCGCTCGCTGGAGTCGCACTGGGTCCGCCCCGGTGCGGCTACCGCGGTGCGGCTGCGGCCTGACGACCTGCTCACGGTGTTGAACCGGGACGGCGGACAGATCGCCGAGCTCACCGTCCTCGACGCCGAGGGCGGCGAGGACGCCGCCGCGATCGGCGCCCGGGCCGACGGCGACGCGACGGTCCTCCGTGGGCTCTCGGGCAACGGGGGCGCCGAAGGGTTCCTTGGCCAGCTCCACACGAGCGGGCTGATCCCCGATGAGGCCAAGGCGCTGCGGCTGTTCGCCGCGGATACCCCTCGGGGCGCCACCGAGACATTCACGGTCGAGCGCGAGGCGACCGCGATCGTCGCCGCGCCGGGAGGCCGGGTGGTGGAAGGCGACTGGCCGGCATCGCCGCTGATGGTCGAGGTCAAGCGCGCGACGCCGCGTGCGTTCGACGAGGTCGAGCTGCCGCCGCCGCTGGCCGAGCCGCGGCTGGACTTCCGCGTCGACAAGGCGAGCGCACTCGCCTACGAGGTGCAGGCAGGCGAGTACATCCAGATCATCGACGTCCGGGGCAAGCAGTGCTCGGACTTCCTCGCGTTCAACCAGAGCAAGCTCGAGCGCGGCATCGAGCGCGGCCTGGACTCGACCACGACTCGCTCCCTGATGGGCTCGGCCTACCCGACCCCCGGCCTGTATCGCAAGAGCTTCGACATCGACCAGGACCCGCTGGTGGAGGTGGTCCACGACACCGTCGGCCGCCACGACAACTTCGGGCTCGCCTGCTTCGCCAAGTACTACGAGGACCTGGGCTACCCGGGGCACGTCAACTGCAGCGACAACTTCAACGGGGAGCTGGTCCCGCGGGGGGTCGAGGCGCGGGCCGGATGGAACGCGCTCAACCTCTTCTACAACACCACCTTCGACACGGCCAACGCTCTGATCGCCGACGAACCGTGGTCACGGCCCGGCGACTACGTGCTGATGCGCGCTTCGAACCACCTGCTCTGCGCCTCATCCGCATGCCCCGACGACATCGACCCCGCCAACGGCTGGGAGATCACAGACATCCACGTCCGCGTGTACCGGCCCGAGAACCGGTTCTCGCTGGCGATCGCCCATCGCGTCACACCGGAGGCCGACCCCGTCATGACCAAAGAGACCGCCTTCCACGCCCGCACCTCCGCCCTGACGGGCGACATGGTCGAGTACCGGGGCTACTGGCTGCCCGACTGCTTCCCCGGCGAAGGGTCAATCGGCGAGTACTGGGCGTGTCGCGAGAAGGCGGTAATCATGGACCTCTCCCCGCTCCGCAAGTGGGAGGTCCTGGGCCCCGATGCGGAGATGCTGATCCAGCGCGCGATCACACGCGACGCTCGCAAGCTGTCCGTGGGCCAGGTCACCTACACCGCGGTGTGCAACGAGACCGGCGGGATGCTCGACGACGCCACCGTCTATCGCCTCGGCGACGACAACTTCCGCTTCGTGGCCGGGGACGAGTACACCGGCGTGCACCTGAACAAGCTCGCTGACACCGAGGGGCTGAAGGTCTTCGTGAAGCCCTCGACCGAGCAGCTTCACAACGTCGCCGTCCAGGGGCCCGAGAGCCGCGAGATCCTGAAGAAGATCGTGTGGACCCCGCCCGACCAGCCGGCCCTCGAGGACCTGAAGTGGTTCCGCCTCCTGATCGGGCGGATCGGCGACTACGACGGCACGCCGATCGTCGTCTCGCGGACCGGCTACACCGGCGAGCTGGGATACGAGGTGTGGTGCCATCCCGACGACGGCCCCGCCGTCTGGGACGCGATCTGGAAGGCCGGCGAGGGACACGGGCTGCAGCCGCTCGGGCTGTCGGCGCTCGACATGCTCCGGATCGAATCCGGCCTGATCTTCGCGGGCTACGAGTTCGACGACCAGGTGGACCCGTTCGAGGCCGGGATCGGCTTTGCCGTGGCCCTGGACTCGGAGGACGACTTCGTCGGCAAGCAGGCTCTGATCGAGCGCTCCGAGCACCCCCAGCGCAGGCTGGTCGGCCTGGAGCTCGAGGGCCGGGAGACCGCTGGCCACGGCGACTGCGTGCACGTGCCCGGCGAGCGCGCCTCGGTCGGCGTCGTCACCAGCGGCACGCGCAGCCCGGTCCTGCGCAAGAACATCGCGCTCTGCCGGATGGCCGTCCAGCACACCGAGACCGGCACAGCGATCGAGGTCGGCAAGCTCGATGGGGAGCAGAAGCGAATTCCGGCGCAGGTCGTCCCGATCCCCTTCTATGACCCGAAGAAGGAGCGTCCGCGGTCATAGGCTTTCGGCCGTGAAGGTCAAGCGATTCACGGTCCTGCCGGGTCATGACCCGGAGTTGCTCGGGCCGGGCCCGGTCGCGCTCTAGGTCAACTCGGCGCCGGAGGCGAGGCCTCCGTACTGGCCGCCGTGGAACAGCAGGGGCTGGGCGTTCCCCTCGTAGCACGCATCCTCGACCCGCCCCAGGAAGAGGGAGTGATCGCCTCCCCAGTAGGACTTGGCGACCTTGCTGACGAACTGGGCGGCCGAACCGGCGACTACCGGGGTCTCGTGGACGATTTCGAAACTGGGTTCGTCGCGGCCGTCCCCTGGCCTGCCGGCGAACTGGTCCGAGAGATCGCGCTGCCCGGCGGCGAGCACTGAGACGCCGAAGCGCTGTCCCTCGTAGAGCAGCGAGCACATCTTGGTGCGGCGGTCCACCGAGATCAGGACCAGCGGAGGCTCCAGGCTGACGGACATGAAGGCGTTCGCGGTCATCCCGTGGACCTGGTCACCGACCTTCGTCGTGATCACTGTGACACCGGTGGCGAACATCCCGAGCGTCTGGCGCAGCGCCTTGGCGGGATCGTCGCCCTCGATCTCGAGGGCCGCCTCGTCGGATGGATCGGGCGGTCCCTGACCGATCCCGTCAGGACCCGTCCCGACCCAGGCCGCGACCTCGGCCAGCTTCAGGTCGAACTCGGGCGGCTGGGCGTCAGGCTCGGTCACAGGTGCATTATCCCCCGTATCAAGCGCTCGCACGCCCAGTCCGTCCACGTTTCGCGAGTAACCTGACCAGGCTCGCGCCCGTAGCTCAGCTGGATAGAGCGCCGCCCTCCGGAGGCGGAGGCCACAGGTTCGAATCCTGTCGGGCGCGCTGCGCCGCGTCGGCCTGGCGGAGCGCACCTCAGGCAGGAGCCGGCGCGCGCGCCTCGGGGTTGGCCCGGTACCACTCGATGGTCCGGCCGAGCCCCTCCCGCAGCTCGACCTGCGGTTTCCAGCCGGTCAACCCACGCAGCTTGGCCGAGTCCAGGAACTGGCGATCAATCTCGCCCCGCGGATTGCCCCTCCCGCGAAAGTCGGGCGTCACCTCGGCGCCGGCCACCTCGCACACCAACTCGACCACCTCGCCGACCGTGTTCGGCCGGCCCCACCCCGCATTGAACGCCTCACCCCGGCCACGGCCGGCCGAGACGGCGTCGGCCACCGCCAGGTAGGCGGACGCGACGTCCTCGACGTACAGGAAGTCGCGCTCGGGGCTGCCGTCGGAGCGGATCACCGGACGGCGTCCTTCGAGCACCGCGCTGACCGCCTCGGGGACCAGCCGCGAGAAGTTGAGGTCCCCGCCTCCGTAGATGTTCGCGAACCGGGTGACGGCGACCGGCAGGCCGAACGAGTGCCAGTAGGACCTGGAGATCAGGTCCGCGGCGGCCTTGGACACGTCGTAGGGAAAGGCAGGCTCGAGCGCGGCGTCCTCGGTGTACGGAAGCGCCTCATGGCGGCCGTAGGCCTTGTCCGACGATGCCACCACCACGGTACCCACGTCCGCCGCACGAGCCGCCTCGAGCAGGTTCCACGTCCCCTCCACGTTGATCCGGAAGGTGGCCACCGGCGAGGCCATGGCATCGCCGACGATCGCTTGGGCCGCGAGATGGAAGACCACGTCCGGCGCGTGCGACGACACCACGGCGGACAGCCGCTCGGCGTCCCTGACGTCGGCCGCCTCCTGTCGCACATCCGTCTCGATCCCGAGCAGGGCGAGCCCCGACGGCCGGCCGGTCTGGCGATCGAGGCCGACGACCTCCTCTCCGCGCTCCAAAAGCGCCCGGGCGAGCCACGAGCCCCCGAAGCCGCGGGCCCCCGTGACTAGGGCCTTCATCGCACCCGACTCACGCCACGGGCTCCTCGGCCCATACCCGCCACGGCGGCTCTCCGGAAGCCCAGAGGTCGTTCAGGATCACCGCGTCCTTGTAGGTGTCCATGCAGTCCCAGAAGCCACCATGCCGGTACGCGCGCAGCTGCCCGTCCGCTGCGAGACGCTCGAGCGGCTCGCGCTCGAGCACGCTGTCGGTCTCCAGGTAGGACAGCGCGCCCGGCTCGAAGCAGAAGAACCCCGCGTTGATCCACCGCTCCAGCCGCGGCTTCTCCTCGAACTCGGCGACCCGCCCCTCGTCATCAAGCGCGGCGACCCCGAACTGAAGGGTTGGCTGCACGACCGTGACCGTCGCGAGCGCGCCGCCGTCTTCGTGCTCGGCCAGCAGCCGGGCGAGGTCTATGTCGGCCACGCCGTCGGCGTAGGTGGTGCAGAACGGCTCGTCCCGCAGCTCGTCCTCGAGCAGCTTGATTCGTCCCCCCGTCGGCGTGTCGAGGCCCGTATCGAGGCACCGGGCCTCGACCCCCCTTCCCCACTCGGTGGCATCCAGCCACTCGCGGATCTGATCGCCCTTGTATCCGGTCGCGAGCAGGAAGCGGCGGAAGCCCTGGGCCGCGTAGATCGAGATCACGTGCCACAGGATCGGCCGGGCACCGATCTCGACAAGCGCCTTGGGAATCGACTCGGTGCGCTCCCGCAGGCGGGTGCCTCTCCCGCCGCAGAGAATCACCACAGGAGTTCGCGCGGGATCCACCTGCGGAAGCCTAGGAGAGGCCGCGCGCGCCGCGTCGGCCGAAGGCGGTCGCGCTCGTCACTCCCCGCCGGCGACCGCGGGCAGGATTGTGACCTCGTCGCCGTCGTTGACGGACGTCTCGAGACCGTCCTGAAAGCGGATGTCCTCGCCGTCGACGTAGACGTTGACGAAGCGGCGCAGGTCCCCGTCCTGTGTGATGCGCTCGCGCAGGCCGTCGTGCTGGTCGAAAACCGCGTCGAGCGCCTCGCCGACGGTGGACCCCTCCACCTCGAGCTCTCCCTCGCCGCCGGTGGCGGTTCGCAGCTGCGCTGGGATCTTCACGGTGATACTCATCTCAGCGGATCCTAATTCAGGCGGCTATGCGACGACCTCGGCCGCGAACTCCCTCTCGAAGTCCGCGAGCGTCGGGTCGATCTCGTGCATGCGGAACGATTCGCGTGCGGCGTCGAGCGTCTTCAGCCCCTCGCCCGTGATGTAGACGACGACTCGCTCGTCGCTGTCGATGTCACCGCGCCGCGCGAGCTTCTCCAGCACCCCCATCGTGACCCCGCCTGCGGTCTCGGTGAAGATGCCGGTCGTCTCGGCGAGCAGGCGGATCCCCGCCGTGATCTCGTCGTCGGTGACGGATTCGATCGAGCCGCCGGTGCTGCGCGCGAGATCCAGTGCGTATGGACCGTCGGCGGGATCGCCGATCGCCAGGCTCTTCGCGATCGTGTCCGGCCGCTGCGGCTTGCAGACGCTCGTGCCGTCGGCGAAGGCCGTCGCGACCGGCGAGCAGCCCTCGGCCTGAGCCCCGCAAAACGTCGGCAGCTCACCCTCGACCAGGCCCAACTCCAGCCATTCGGTGATCCCGCGTCCAAGCTTGGTGAACATGGACCCCGAAGCGATCGGCCCGACTATCCGGTCGGGGATCTGCCAGCCGAGCTGCTCGATCGTCTCGTAGGCGAGGGTCTTGGAGCCCTCTGCGTAGTACGGGCGCAGGTTCACGTTGACGAACGCCCACGGCCGCTCGGCCGACAGCTCCGTGCAGAGCCTGTTGACGTCGTCGTAGTTGCCCCGGATCCCGACCAGGTTCGTCCCGTAGATCCCGGTCGCAAGCAGCTTCTGCTCCTCGAGGTCCGCGGGCACGAAGACGTAGGACGACAGGCCGGCGGCAGCGGCGTGCGCGGCCACGGCGTTCGCCAGGTTCCCGGTGGACGCGCAGGCGACCGTTTCGAACCCGAGCTCTTTGGCCTTGGCGACGGCGACGGCGACGACGCGGTCCTTGAACGAATGGGTCGGGTTCGCCGCGTCGTTCTTGATCCAGACCTCGCCCATTCCCAGCCGCTCGGCCAAGCGGTCTGCGCGAACCAGCGGGGTCAGCCCGGGCTCGAGCGGATCGCCGGGCCGCTCCCCCTCGAACGGGAGGAAGTCCGAGTACCGCCAGATACCGCGAGAGCCGGCTTGGATCTTGCGCTTGGCCTCCTCGGCGTCCATGCCCGAGTTGTCGTACGCGACCTCCAGCGGGCCGAAGCAGGTCTCGCAGAAGAAAGCGGCCCCGAGCTCGTAGCCCGCTCCGCACTCCTTGCAGTTGAGGGATCTGACAGCCACTCGAAGAATCTCCTTGGAACGAAAAAACCTCCGCCTGGTCAGTGGGCGGAGGTTCCGGGAGGAAACTCTTCCCACATCTCCCAGGCCTGATGCGACGCCTGCTGGATTTGGCACCTCTCCTCGAACCGAAGTTCGAGGTGGTTGCCGGGGCTTCATCGGGCCAGTCCCTCCACCCCTCTTGATGTGGTGCAGCTATGTGGCGCGGGACTATACCAGCGCCTCCATCCATGACCGACGGGTTTCCGGCATCCACATCGCGGTCCACCGCTTGCGAGCGCCCCCCTCTGCTCCCGTAAAGTTGCAGCCGAGATGGAAGACGCGACCACACAGCAGGAGCCGGCCGATGCCGAACCTCCCTCGTCCCAGGCTGCGCAGGAACCCGCGCGCCGGCGGCCCGGTGGTCGACTCCGAGCTCGCTGAGCCCCGTACCCCCCAGGTCGAGGAGATCGCCGCCGAGGGACTGCGGTGGGTCAACATCGAGCGGCCGAGCGCCGTCGAGCAGGGCTGGCTGGCGGAGAACTTCGACTTCCACCCCCTTGACTTCGAGGACGTCCTCTCGCGCAACCAGCGACCGAAGATCGACAAGTACGACGACTATCTCTTCATCGTCCTGCACTTCCCGGTGTTCGACCGTAACGCCGGCCGCCTGGGCACTGGCGAGCTCGACATCTTCGTCGCGCCCGGCCTCCTGATCACGCTTCCGAACCAGCCGATCCAGCCCGTCGAGTACCTGTTCGAGCGCTGCCGGCAGAAGGAGGAGCTGCGCGACCAGCTCTTCTCGCGCGGCTCCGGCTATCTCCTCTACCGGATCGTGGACGACGGGTTCGACTACTGCTTCCCGATGCTGCGAAAGATCGGCAACAAGCTCGACGCGCTGGAGGAGGAGATCTTCGAAGGACGTTCCGAGGAGATCGTGCGCGACATCTCCAACGTCAAGCAGGAGATCATCAACTTCCGGAAGGTGATCCGGCCCCAGCGCCCGGTCCTGCGCGACCTCGAGCGGGTCAAGGACCGCTACCTGGCTCCCGAGATCGACCTGGAGATCTACTTCGACGACATCGTCGATGCCCATGAGCGGATCTGGGACATGCTCGAGAACTACAAGGAGGTGATCGAGGCATACGAGGACACGAACGAGTCGGTGATCTCCCACCGCGTCAACGACATCCTGCGCGTGCTCACCTCGATCAGCGTGATCGTCCTCCCCCTCACCCTGCTCGCGAGCATCTGGGGGATGAACGTCGGTGTCCCTGGCGAGGGTGAAGACGCTCCCTTCTGGATCATCGTCGGCTCGATGGTGGCGCTGCTGGTCGGCATGGTCACCTACTTCCGCCGGCGCGGCTGGCTCTAGCCGACGCCCGAGCTTGGGAACAGTCAGGTCATGACTGAGACCGCCGCACCCATCACGATCGAGGACCTGCCGAGCGACTCGCTGGAGGAGATCCGAGAGATCTGGCTCGAGCTGCACGAGCACCACATCAGCACCGACCCGACGCGCGCGGCCGTCGCGCGCCCACGCACCGCCGAGCAGGCCTGGCGATTTCGCCGCCCCGCGATGGAGCGATGGCTTCGAGAGCCGGGCGCATTCGCTCTCGTCGCCCGGGACGCGGCCGCCCCAGTGGGGTTTGCGGTCGCGACCGTCAAGGACGCACCCGGGACCTGGGACGTCGGCGACCGGATCGGCGTGCTGGAGATCCTCGCCATCGCCGCGGGCCGGCGCAGGCAGGGCGTCGGCGGGATGCTCACCAGCGAGGTGTCGCGGCGCCTGGCGGCGGACGGCATCTCGATGATGCAGATCGAGGTGCTCGCGACCAACGAGGAGGCCTCCCGGTTCTACGAGCGGATGGGGGCGGCTGAGTCCTCCCGCCTGTACTGGCTGCTGACGAAGGACGACGACTGAGGTAGCCGCGATGCCTTCGGGCCTACGATGCGTGGTGTGGCCAACGACCGTATCTGGGCGCCCTGGCGGCTCGACTACGTGAAGGACGCGAGCAAGGACAGCGCCGACGAATGCATCTTCTGCGTCAAGCCCGCCGAGGGTGACGACCAGGCGAACCTGATCGTCCATCGCGGCAGTCGCTGCTTCGTGATCCTCAACAAGTACCCGTACACGAACGGACACCTGATGGTGGCGCCCTATGAGCACGTGGGGACGCTGCCCCGGCTCGACCGCGAGACGGTGGCCGAGATGATGCTCCTGGCCCAGGAGTCGATGACGATCCTCGAGCACACGTATTCCCCCCACGGCTACAACGTCGGCTTCAACCAGGGGCGCGTCGCCGGCGCCGGGGTGGAGCACCACATCCACATGCACGTGGTCCCGCGCTGGGGCGGCGACACGAACTTCATGCCGGTGCTGGCCGACACGCGCGTCATGCCCCAGACGCTGGAGCAGAGCTACGACGCGCTCGCCGGTTCGTTCGGCTGACGCGCGCGGGACCAGCGAACCAAGCAGGGGCGGCGGAGTCCGAGCCCTTAACCTGCGCCACCGATGGCGGCCCCAGTCCCTCCCCCTGACTCAATCTTCAAGGCCTATGACGTCCGGGGCCTCCACGGCGAGGAGTTGGACGGCGACACCGCGTACTCCATCGGCCGGGCGTTCGCCCGGGTGCTGGCGGGTCTGCGCGGCAAGTCGCCCGGTGACCTTGTCATCGGCTTGGGCCACGACATGCGCCTCAGCTCGCCCGAGATGGCATCACGCGCGCGCGATGGCATGGTCGCGGAGGGCGTCCGGGTCCTCGACGCCGGCCGCATAGCGACCGAGCAGCTGTACTTCCTGGTCGGCTGGCGCGACCTGGATGGAGGTGCGATGGTCACGGCTTCGCACAATCCCAGGGCCTACACGGGCATCAAGCTCATGCGGGAGCAGGCCCTCGCCCTTTCCGGAGAAGCCGGAATCGGGGATGTGCGCGCCGAGATCAGGGCCGGCCTGCCCGAGCCGCCCGGCGGCGGCTCGGTCGAGGAGGTGCGCGTCGACGAGGAGTTCCGCTCCCGGGTTCTCGGCTTCGTCGATCCGGAGCGAATCAAGCCGCTGCGGGTGCTGGCCTATGGCAGCGACGGCATGGCCGGCCCGATGGTCGGGCCGATCCTCGAATCCCTGGGCCTCGAGCTGCGAACCGCGTCGTGGGAGCCCGACGGTGAATTCCCCGAGCTGGGGCCCAACCCGATGCTCGCGGAGAACCAGGCCGAGATCGTCGCGCGCATACGCGAGGACGAGGTCGACCTGGCGATCGCCTGGGACGGTGATGCCGACCGCTGTTTCTTCTTCGACTCGCAGGCGCGGTTCTGCGATGGCGACTTCGTCTGCGCCCTCCTGGCCCGGGCCCTGCTCGAGAAGGAGCCGGGCGCGATGGTGCTGTATGACCCGCGCTCAAGCCGCGCCGTGCCGGACACGGTCGCCGCGGCGGGCGGCCGCTCGGGACTCAGCCGCGTCGGGCACGCGTTCTTCAAGATCCGCATGCGCGAGGAGGGCGCCGTCTTCGGCGGCGAGGTCTCCGGCCATTACTACTTCAGGGACTTCTTCTGCGCGGACTCGGGCTCGATTCCGGCCCTGTTGGTGCTCGAGCTCGTCTCGGCGACCGGCCGCTCACTGAGTGAGCTGATGGACGACTTCCGCTCCCGCTACTTCATCTCGGGCGAGATCAACTCCGAGGTGGCCGACCAGCAGGCGAAGCTGGCCCAGATCGAGGAGCGCTACTCCGACGCGGCAATCACGCGCCTCGACGGAATCTCGGTGGACTACACGGACTGGCACTTCAACGTCCGGCCCTCCAACACCGAGCCCCTGCTGCGACTGACCCTGGAGTCCCTCGTCTCGCCCGAGGACATGGAGGCCAAGCGCGACGAGATCCTGGGCCTGATCCGCGCATGACCGACCCCGTGGGCGAGTCGGTCTGGAAGCGGATCGACGAGGCCGCGATCAAGGTCCTGCGGATCCCGACCCCGTTCCAGGTCGGCCGGGTCAACTGCTACCTGGTAGAGGACGATCCGCTGACGCTGATCGACGCAGGGCCCAACTCCGGCAAGGCGCTGGACGAGCTCGAGCACCAGCTACAGGCGCTGGGCCACTCGGTCGAGGAAATCCAGCTGGTGATCGTCACCCACCAGCACATCGACCACCTGGGCCTGGTGGACATCATCGCCAGGCGCTCGGGAGCCGAGGTCGCGGCGCTCGACCTGGCGGTCGACTTCCTGGCCAACTTCGGAGAGGACGCCGAGCGCGACGACCGCGAGGCCGCCGATCTGATGCGGCGCCACGGCATCTCCGAAGATGTCGTCACCGCGCTGCAGCAGGTGACCGGCAGCTTCCGCGCGTGGGGCTCGAAGGTGACCGTCACACGGCCGGTGAGCGACGGTGAGCTCATGCAGCTGCGGGACCGGGCCCTCGCGGTCCAGTACCGCCCCGGCCACAGCCCCTCAGACACATGCTTCTGGGACGCGGACCGGCGGATCCTGATCGCCGCCGACCATCTGATCGGGCACATCTCGTCCAATCCCCTGATCTCGCGGCCACTCGACGGCTCCGACCGGCGCCGGCAGGCCCTGGTCGAGTACATCGGCTCCCTGCAGAAGACCAGGGAGCTGCCGGCCGAGGTCGTCCTCTCCGGGCACGGGGAGCCCATCACCGGCCACGCCGAGTTGATCACGCAGCGGTTCGCCCTGCACCAGAGGCGCGCGGCGAAGCTGTACGGGCTGATCTCCGAGCGCCCTCAGACCGGACACGAATTGGCACAGCGGCTCTGGGGAGACGTCGCGGTTACGCAGGCGTTCCTGACCCTGTCCGAGGTGATCGGCCACGTCGACCTGCTGATCAACGCCGGGCACGTCCGCGAGCTAGACGAGGACGGCGTGCTCCGCTTCGAGGCCATCTCCACGACGCCGGCCGACGAGCTCGGGGATCTGATTCCCGGCGGAAGCCAGGTCACTGGCTAGGGTTAGACCCCTCCCCGTGTCTCCCACCCTTTCGCCCAGCGCGCCCGCCTCGTTTCCCACCCCGGCACAGCCGCTGACGCCGGACGCCGCCAAGAAGCGGATGCTGATCATCGTCAACCCGTACGCGACGACGGTTTCTGACCGGCTGAAGAACCTGGTGGTCTATGCGCTCCAGTCGCGCTACGAGGTCCACGCCGTGGATACGGAGGCGTCGGAGCACGCGATAGAGATCGGGCGGGACGCCAGCCACGGCGAGTACGACATCGTCGTCGCCTTCGGGGGCGACGGCACTCTGAACGAGGTCGCCAACGGACTGGCCGGCACCGAGGTCCCGGTGTCGGTGTTGCCGGGGGGCTCCACCAACGTCGTCGCCCGGACGCTCGGTATCCCGAATGACGTCGTCGACGCGACCGAGCACCTGATCGCGCTGGCCGACGACTTCCGCCCACGCAAGATCGATTTGGGCAGGATCAACGGCCGCCACTTCGTTTTCGCCTGCGGGATGGGCCTGGATGCCACGGTCGTCAGGCGCGTCGACGCCCATCCGAGGATGAAGGCGCGCGGCGGCCAGTGGTACTTCACCTGGGCGGCGATCTCGGGCTTCTACAGGCAGTACCTGCGCAACTCGGTGCGCATGGCGACGGAGCTCGAGGGCACCCGCCTGGAGGGGATCACCACGATCCTGCAGAACTCAGACCCCTTCACCTACTTCGGCCGCCGCCCGGTCCGGGTCTGCGAGGGCGCGGCGTTCGACAACGGGACGCTGTCACTGGCCGTGCTGCGACGGGCGACTCAGCGGGACATGCCGACTGTGGCGGGAAGGGTGCTCGGGACCGGCGAGCGGACCCGGCCCGCCTCGCATCGCCAGATCGACCATGCCGAGGGGGTGACCGAGGCGCTGGTCCACTCGATCGACTTGGACGCGGACGGCGCCCCGCGCCGCTTCCCCGTCCAGGTCGACGGGGACTACATCGGGGACTTCGCCGAGCTGCGCGCGAGCATCGATCCACGCGCCCTGACCATCGTCGCCTAGCCCGCCGGCGTGGCGTCCGATCCCGACTGCAGCTTCTGCAGGATCGCCGCGGGCGAGGAGCCGGCCGAGATCGTGTTCGAGGACGACGCCTCGATCGCCTTCCTCGACGACCGCCCGCTCTTCCACGGGCACAGCCTGCTGATCCCCCGCGAGCATCACGTCACCCTGGCCGACCTGCCCGACGATCTGGTCGCGTCGCTGTTCGTCCGCGCCCGGCTCCTCTCGCGAGCGATTCCCGAGGCAATGGACAAGCCCGGGTCGTTCGTGGCGCTCAACAACGTCGTCAGCCAGAGCGTCCCTCACCTGCACGTCCATGTCGTGCCGCGCCGCAAGAAGGACGGGCTCCGCGGGTTTTTCTGGCCGCGCACCAAGTACGAGTCCGCCGCGGAGCTGAGGCGGGTCGGCAAGCGCGTTCGCGACGCGGTCGCGCGACTGGACTAGCCGGCTACTTCAGCGAGAGCTTGACGGTGTCGGGTGCACCGAACCGCACCGACCCCGTGACCTTGATGCTCGCCTTCTTCTTCTTGGCGAGCTTGGCCTTGCCTGACTTGCTGAGCCTGATCGTGACCTTGCGGCTTTGTCCGGCCGCCAGGTCGAACACGGCGGTCCTGCCCAGCGTCGCCTTGCCGAGCTTGGCCACGAGCTTCACCCCGGCGCTCGCGGTGGCGGCGCTCACCGTCACGGTGACCTTGCCCTTCTTCGCGACCTTCTTCAGCTTGCCGCCCTTGCCGGCTACGTCGATGTCGGGACGGGCCACCGGGCTGCCGGCTCCAGATACGTTGAGTGTCGCCTGCATGCTCAGCGGGTGGATGCTGCACCAGAAGCTGTAGGTGCCGGTCGTCAGGTATTGAGTCCCGTCGACGGTGGTCGTGCCTCCATTGATCGTCGGACTTGAGAACAGCTCGCGTCCATCGGGACCCTTGGTCCGGGCGGTGACGTTGTGGCTGTTGACCCCGTTGTTGAGCAGGGTCGGCCGCTCTCCCTGGTCCATCGCATAGCTCGGCGCGTCGAAGACGTCGTCGGTCGCGACGATCTGGTCGGCTGCGAGGGCGCTTCCGGCCCCGAGGGCGAACAGGAGCGCGCCTGCAACGACGGCGGCCGTAAAGACCCTGCGTGCTGTCCCTGGCTTCAGCATGCGCGCGCGACGATAGCGGGACGTTGACCAACGGTCAAGGACGATCGCCGCTCCTGGGAAACCCTGAGGCTCAGGCGCCGGGGGTGACGCGGTACGCGTCGAAGACCGACTCGAGGTTGCGCAGGCGCGAGATGCACTGCTTCAGCTGGTCGGTGTCCCCGACCTCGACCACGAACCGGTTCTTAACCATCGGGTGCTTGGTCGTGCAGCGGGCCTCGAGGATGTTGACGCCGCCCTCGGCGAACGTGCGCGAGAGGTCCTCGAGCAGCCGCGTCCGGTCCCAGGCGTCCACCTGGAGCTCGACCCGATACCCGGTCTCGTTGTCGCCCTCCCAGCTCACCTCGGTGAAGCGCTCCGGTGCCTTCTTCAGGGCGGCGACGTTGCGGCAGTCGGCGCGGTGCACGGTGATCCCACGGCCAAGGGACACGTAGCCGACGACCTCGTCGCCGGGGACCGGGCGGCAGCACTTTGCCAGGCGGACGGCTACCGAGTCCACCCCCTTGACGCTGATCCCGAAGCTCGTCGCCTCCTTGACCCGCTTGCGGGACTCATCCCCGCCCTTGATCAGTCCCTCGGCCGGCTCCTCCTCGACGGCCTCGCCCCGCTTCAGCCGCTGGATCACCTTGTTGGCGACGACCTTCGTGGAGATCTTGGACTGGCCGAGCGCGATGTAGAAGTCGTCGGCCTTGCGGAAGCCCATCTCGCGGATCACGTCCACCAGCAGAGGAGAGCCGGCGACCTTGGAGTGCGGAAGCCCACGTTTCTTCAGTGCCTCGGCCAGCGCCTCGCGGCCGTGGCGCTCGGCGTCCTCGCGACCCTCGCGCTGGAACCAGGCGCGGATCTTGTTGCGTGCTCGCGAGGTGCGGACGAGCTGCAGCCAGTCGCGTGAGGGCCCGCGGCCTTGCTTGGCGGTCATCACCTCGACGATGTCGCCGCTGCGAAGCGTGTAGTGGAGCGGCACGATCTTGCCGTTCACCTTGGCACCGACGCAGCGGTGCCCGACGTCGGTGTGGATGGAGTACGCGAAGTCGAGTGGCGTGGAGCCGGCAGACAGGTTCTTGACCTCGCCCTTGGGCGTGAAGACGAAGACCTCATCCTCGAACAGGTCGACCTTCAGCGCCTCCAGGAACTGCTTGGGGTCCGCCTCCTTCTCGTTCTCCAACAGCTGGCGCAGCCAGGTCATCTTCTCGCGGCCAGGCTCGCCGGCCGAGGAGCCCTCCTTGTAGATGACGTGAGCGGCGATCCCGTACTCGGCCAGGTCGTGCATCTCCTGGGTGCGGATCTGAATCTCGAGCGGGCGGCCCTCGGGTCCGATCACCGTCGTATGCAGCGCCTGGTACATGTTCGCCTTGGGCATCGCGATGAAGTCCTTGAAGCGGCCAGGCAGCGGCTTCCAGAGCGAGTGGATGATCCCGATGGCGCCGTAGCAGTCCTTCACGGACCCGACCAGGACTCGCATCGCGGTCAGGTCGAAGATCTCGTTGAACTCCCGCCCCTTACGGGTCATCTTGGTGTAGATCGAGTAGAAGTGCTTGGCCCGGCCTGAGATCTCGGCCTCGATCCCGACCTGCTTAAGCTCCTGCTCCAGGAACGTGCCGGCGTCGGTCACGTAGCTCTCGCGCTCCGCGCGCTGCTGGGCGACGAGCTCCTTGATCTCGTCGTACTTGCGCGGGTGAAGAGTCGCGAAGGACAGGTCCTCGAGCTCCCACTTGATCGCGTGGATCCCGAGGCGATGGGCGAGCGGGGCGAATATCTCGATCGTCTCGCGCGCCTTCTCCTGCTGCTTCTGCTTGGGCAGCGCCCCGAGCGTCCGCATGTTGTGGAGGCGGTCGGCCAGCTTGATCAGGATGACCCTGACGTCGGTGGCCATCGCCACCATCATCTTCCGGTAGTTCTCGGCCTGGCGCTCGTCGCGGCTCTTGAACGTGATCTCGGTCAGCTTGGTGACGCCGTCCACCAGCTGGGCGATCTCGTCGCCGAAACGCTCACGCACCTCTTCCAGGCTCGCGCTGGTGTCCTCGACGGTGTCGTGCAGGAGCGCCGCGCACAGCGTCGCAGTATCCAGCCGCAGCCCGGCGCAGATCCGCGCGACGCCGAGGGGGTGGGTGATGAAATCCTCGCCGGACTTGCGCTCCTGCCCGGCGTGGCTCTCGCAGGCGAAGGCGAAGGCGCGCTCGATCTCCGGGCGGTCGATCGCCTCTGCCAGCTCGGCCTTGTGCTCCTCGATCACCGCGAACAGGTCACCGAGGAGGGCCCGCTGCTCCTCGCTCAGCCCGCGCGTGATCGCGTCTGCGCGCGCGGCCTTGCTCCCACGCGGCGGCTCGCCCACCCGCAGGTGGCCGCGGCGGTCGCCGTCCTTCAGCTGCTGGATCTCTTGCTTTGCAGGTATCGCCTTGCCTCCTCGTGCCGGTCGGCGCACGCCACGTACAGGCGTGAACGCTCCAGCCGCGTGTGCTCCGAGGATACGACTCGCAGGGCTCGTGGACCGGAATCGGCGCTCCATTCGCACAACCCCAAATCCACGAGGACCGCCACGCACCGGGCGGCGATCTCGGGAGTGCGAGGATGGTCCCCTACGCCGGCGAGCAGGTGCATCAGCGGTTCGCCGCTCCCTTGCCCACCGGCCTTCGCCAGCAGCCGCCAGACCTGCTCGGCCGGTCCGCGCGGCTCCCACTCGAGCTCGAGGCAGCGCTCGGATAGCTCGGCTTCGGCCGGCCCCCAGGCCAGGTGCATGAAGCCGGCGACGGGGCCGGAAGCAATGGCCCCGCTGCGGCCGAGCCGGGCGAGCGCCTCGAGCTGGGCGAACGGAGGCGGGTCCACCAGTACGACGTGCTGGAAGCTCGCCGCGGCGCCCGGACGCCGGGCGAGTGCGCCCCAGTCGCTCAGCACCAGCCCCGGGCCGGGGCCCTCCGAAAGCTCCGCTTCGGCGTCCTCGCCGCCCGT
The DNA here is from genome assembly GCA_021323175.1 of Solirubrobacterales bacterium. Taxonomy (GTDB): domain Bacteria; phylum Actinomycetota; class Thermoleophilia; order Solirubrobacterales; family 70-9; genus VGBV01. Next base: position 63,355 of record JAJTCK010000002.1, read on the forward strand.
GCCCGGCTTGCCGAGCGCGGCGTCAAGAGCCTCCTCCCCGCAGCGGCAGCATGCGACCTTCGGGGAGCCGGCGCCGAACCGGCGGGGGTCGGCGGCCGACCCCGCCAGGGCACGGCGCCGGGATGCGTCGATGCACAAGGCCAGCACTGACTCGCCGCTGGAAACCAGCTCGGCCAGGGCCGCCACCGCGGCCCCGCCGCGCCGGTCCACCTGCTCGCGCCTGGGACCTTCGGGGCCGCGCCGGCCGAGCGCCGCGGGAAAGCCCTCCTCCGCCCTGGCAGTCTCGGCGTCGAAGCGCCTCCACCACTCCTCCTCGGCCGGGGGGCAGCCGCCGTCGGCGCAGCCGGGGGCCTCCTCCGCCTCGCCCCCCGCGAAGGGGTAGAGCTCGCGCAACACGACCCGGGGCTGAACCGCGCCATTCCAGCGGTCCACCTCGAGGCTCACCGACAGGTCCAGGGGCTGATCCTCGCAGCCGGCGAGGCCGCCGTTGACGCCGAACGCGACCCCGATCGCGCGCCCTGCTCCGCTCTCCAGGTCGAAGCGTGAGTGCTTGCCCCCCTCGCCCAGGGGGCGCACGCTGCGGAGCTTCGCCGAGGGGACGACCAGCCTGGGCCCCGGATTGCCCTGGCCGAACGGTGCGAGGCGCTCGAGCTGCTCGGCCAGGTCCATGCCGATTCCCTCCCGGCCGACGCCGACCAGGGCGTCCACGCGCTCGGTGCGGACGAGATCGGCGGGATCCAGCGACTCGGCGGCGTGGGCAATGAACGCGTCGCGGAATGAGTCGATCCTGTCCGCGCGGAGCTCGAGCCCAGCGGCCGCCCGGTGCCCTCCGTAGCGCACGAGGTGATCCGCGCAGGCGTCCAGCCCGCCGATCAGGTCGAACCCCGGAACGCTGCGGGCCGACCCCCGCGCGGTCTCGCCATCCACGGCCAGCAGCACAACGGGGCGCCAGTGCGAGTCGGCCAGGCGGGAGGCGGCGATGCCGACCACACCCGGATGCCATCCCTCGCCCGCCAGCACCAGCGCCGGCGCCTCCGCCTGCTCGGGCGGCAGCGCGGCCCGAGCGGCCTCGGCGCCGGCGGCGACCGCGCGCTCGGTCGAGCGGCGCTCGGAGTTGGCCCTTTCGAGCTCATCGGCGATCGCGACCGCTCGGTCTGGGTCCTCGGTCAGCATCAGCTCAACACCCGCGTCGGCGCGGTACAGGCGGCCGGCGGCGTTGATCCGGGGCGCCAGGCGAAATCCCAGCCCCGCCTCGTCGACCGTCTCGGCCTCGACCCGCGCCGTGGCCATCAGGGCCCGCAGCCCGGGACGCGGCGCGCTGCGAAGCACGGCCAGGCCCTGCCGCACCAGCCTGCGGTTTTCCCCGATCAGGGGAACCATGTCGGCGACGGTCGCCAGGGCCACCATCTCGAGCTCGTCCCTCCCCTCGGCGTCCAGGCCGCCTGCGCGGCGCAGCGCCAGCGACAGCTTGTGAGCGACGCCGGCGGCGCAGAGCGCACTGAAGGGATAGCCCGACACCACTGGATGCAGCACCGGGCAATCGGGCAGCCGATCGGGCGGCTCGTGGTGGTCGGTGACGACCACCGCCACCCGGCCGCGGGTCAGCGCGGCGATCTCTTCGGCGGAGCCGATCCCGCAGTCCGCGGTGATCACCAGCTCGCTGCCCCTGCGGAGCAGCTCCCGGACCGAGCCCTCGCTCAGCCCGTATCCATCCGAGAGGCGGTCGGGAATGAGCCAGTCGCACCTCGCGCCGAGCGCCCGCAGCGTCGAGACGAGGATCGCGGTCGAGGTGACGCCGTCCACGTCGTAATCCCCGTGGACTGTGACGTGGGCCCCTCGATGTGCGTGCTCCAGCGCCAGCGCGACCACGGCCTCCATCCCCCGGAATTCGAGAGGATCGTGCTCGTCGCCGGCCTCGATGAACTCTCGCGCCTGCTCCACGGTCGAGTAGCCGCGCCGGACGAGGGTGACCGCGATCGGCTCGGCCAGTCCCAGCTCGGCCGCGATCAGGCGAGCGGCTCCATAGTCATAGGGCTCTGCGACGAATGCCCGCTGAAGCTCCGGCGTTGCCACCGGCCCACAGTAGGTTCGACCCCTGACGGAACAGAACGGATCCGGGGCGAACGCCGACCTCGTGGGCACCGGCGCGACCAGCACGCGGTGACTGGCCCGGGCGACCAGCGGTCACCCGGCGACCCGGTCGCGCTAGATCTGCTCGTTGCGAACGCCGTAGGCGTAGACGGCCGCGAGGCCCAGGAGGGTTCCCGGGACGGCGAAGAAGGCCGTGGCCAGGTCGGTCTGGCCGATGCTGTCGCCGATCGCCACCTGGGCGATCGCTCCGGTGATCATCGCTCCGGCGATCGCTCCCAGGAAGGCCCCGACGATGCCGCCCCAGAAGCGGTCCGGGACGAACACCGTGAAGTGCCACAGGGCGACGCCCATCGTGAACCAGACCAGCGCGGCCATCTAGGCGGACCCGCTCGTCGTCATCGCGGCCTCCCGTGCTTGCGCTTGCGGCGGCTCTTGCGCCCTCCCCCACCGCCCTGCTCGCCTTTGATCCTGCGCAGCGCGGCGGCGCTCGCCTCGCTCAGCTCGGGCCGCTCGGCCTGATGGTCTGCGCCGGCGCCCTCGCGAGCGCCGTCACCGCCGTCGGTCGCGGTCCCGGCGCCGGTCGGTGCAGGCTCGCCCTCGGGGGCGGCGGCCGGCTCCGGGCCCGGCGCCGGCTCGGCGGGCGGGGCTGCGGGCTCGGGCGGCCCTGGCAACACGCCCGGCACGGCTGAGCGCGAAGGCGCAGGCGCGGCCGGCTCGGGCTCCGGCGCGCGCTCCGGCGGCTCGCCGGGCTCTGCATCCGGCTCGGGCTCGCCCTCGAGCCGCGAGATCACGTTCTCCTCGGGGAACGGGGGCACCCTGCCCATCTGCTCGCTGATGCGCTCGCGCCGGCGGCGGTACGCGGGCTCGCGCTCCTTCCATGCGGTCAGGACCGGGGCGGCGATGAAGATGGAGGAGTACGTACCCGAGGCGATCCCCACGATCATCGCGAACGCGAAGTCCTGCAGGGTGGCGCCGCCGAAGATGTAGAGGACGCTCACCAGGAAGATGCTCGACAGGCCGGTGATCAGCGACCGGGTCAGGACCTCGCTCATGGACCGGTTGACTATCTGGCTGAACGTCGCGCGCGGCAGACGCGGCACGTTCTCGCGGATCCTGTCGAAGACGATCACGGTGTCATACAGCGAGTAGCCGAGGATCGTCAGGAAGGCCGCCACGGTGCCTGAGGTCACCTCCCGCTCGGCCAGGGAGTAGACGCCACCGGTGATCAGGATGTCGTGGATTACGGCGATGATCACCGGGACCGCGTACTTGGCCTCGAACCTGAAGGCGACGTACGCGCAGATCACGAGCAGGGAGAAGATGATCGCGTAGATAGCGCTGGTCGCCACCTGCTCGCCGAAGGTCGGCCCGATGCTCTGGCTCTCGAACCCGTTCTCGACCAGGCCGAAGTCCTCCTCGAGCGCCGGCTGGACTTGCTGCACCTGCTCCGGCTCGATGTCGGCTTCGATCTGGACCACGTTGTCGCCCAGCTGCTCGCTGGTCGCCTCGGTGATCTCGGCGTCGGGAATCCCGGCGTCGTCGAGGCTCCTCCGCACCTCCTCCACCGTCGCGTCCCGCTGGAGCCCGGCGGTGATGCGGCTGCCCGATTCGAAGTCGAGGCCGAGATTCAGGCCCAGCGTCGCGAACCCGAGGGCGCCGATCAGCAGGATCAGCCCCGAGAGCGAGAAGAAGTACCGGCTCATCCCCGTGAAGTCGAAGTGCCAGCGCACCCGCTCCTCGGTCGCGCCGAGGAAAGCCGGTGAGCGCATGAACCGCGCGCGCCCGAACAGGCCCAGGAATGCCTGGGTGAAGACCACCGCGGTGAACAGGGAGGCGATCGTCCCGACGCCCAGCGTGAAGGCAAATCCCTTCACTCCCGCCGTCGAGAGCACGAACAGGATGAACGCCGTGATCAGGACGATCACGTTCGCGTCGATGATCGTCGCGATGCCCTTGCGATAGCCGGTGGCGATCGCGGAGGGCATGGACTTCCCTGCCCGCGCCTCTTCCTTTATTCGCTCGAAGATGACGACGTTCGAGTCCGCCGCGACTCCGATCGTCAGGATCAGGCCCGCGATGCCGGGCAGCGTCAGCGTGATCGGGATCAGCTCGACGAGGGCGTAGAAGAAGATCCCGTACAGCAGGAGCCCGAGGGCCGCGACCACGCCGAGGAAGCGGTAGTAGGCGATCAGGAACAGGATCACCAGCGCCAGCCCGACCAGACCGGCCCGCAGGCCCTCGTCAAGGGCCTCCTCGCCCAGCGAGGCCGAGACGGTTGACTGCGAGATCAGCTTCAGCTCGATCGGCAGGGCCCCGATCTTCAGGAACTCGGCAAGGTCCTGGGCCTCCTGGATCGAGAAGCTGCCCTCGATCTGAGCGCCGGTGCGGCCGTCGATTCCCTGCGGATTCTGGGAGAAGTCGATGATCGGTCGGCTGACGACCTCGTTGTCGAGCACCACCGCGAAGTGGTCCGAGAAGCTGGCCGCATCGCCCGGGCCCGTGCCCGGCGGCGCGCTGTTCAGGCCGCGCTCGGCGATCCGGCGGGTGACGTTCTCGAACGCCTCCCGCCCGTCATCCGTGAACTCGAAGGCGACGTTGGGCTGGTTGGTGTTCGGGTCGGACTGCTGCTCGGGGTTGCGGATGTCGTCGCCGGACAGCTCAGGACGGTCGCGGATGACGTAGTAGCCGAGGTTCTCGTCGTTCGCACTCTCGTCTTCCTCCGTCTCGGGGTCGTCCTCGTTGGGCTCAGCGCGGACCACGATCGTGCCCTGGGGAATCTCGACGATCTCCCGGCGGCTCTTCGGCGGGATCTCCCCGGGGTCGAGGTCGGCGAACAGGTCCTCGCGGGCCAGCTCAGGCCCTGAAGTCAGCTCCTTGGTCTGCTCGTCGAACAGGTAGAAGCTGGGCCCCGTGGTCGTGCAGCGGTCCTCGAAGCACTCGGGCTCCTGCTGAGCGGCGAGCTGGACAGCGTCGTAGAGCCGCGGGAAGGGCGACTCCGTCGCCCTGTCGGCCCGGACGGTCGGGTTCGGGATGACGTTCGGTTCCCAGTCATAGAAGAAGAGCTGCGCGGTGTCGCCGACCTGCGCGATGGCGCGGTCGGCGTTCTGGACGTCGGGCAGCGCGACGCGCACCGAGTCGGTACCGATGCGACTGATCTCGGGCTCCGAGACGCCGAGGGAGTCGGTGCGGCTGCGGATGATCTCGATCGCCCGATCGATGTCCTCGCCCTCGATCTCGGGGTTCTGGGGCGTGGCGCGCCCCTGGTAGATCAGCTCCGTGCCGCCGGACAGGTCCAGGCCGAGCTTCGTGTCCTTGCCGTTGATCACCGCCAGCGAGGCGAGGACCAACCCGGCTACGAAGAGCAGGATGAAGAGGTTGCGGCGGCGACTCGCCACGAACGCCCTAGCCGTCCGGCGTCAGCACGAGCAGTAGGCCGCCGTCGTCGTCATACGCCGGGAAGACGTCGGCCACTGCCTCGGTCGGCAGGTCGCCCTCGGCGTTGACCGCGACCTTCTTGCCGAGGGAACGGACGCCCCACTCGAGTGTCGTCTCGATCGGGTCGGTCTTCCCATCGCCGTTCGTATCGGATTCCTTGTCCCCGTCGCCCTTGTCGATCCACTCGAGGCCCAGCACCTCGTGGACCGGGCGCCCTATCGCGTCCTCGTCCTTGAGGCCGGTCAGCTCGAACGCGTTCTTGCCCAGGTCGAGGAGGCGCCCCTCCGAGTCGCAGGTGAAGAACGCGGCTCCCGGGGCCGGGTAGTAGTCGTCGAGCAGCTCGAACAGGAACCCGAAGCCGCACTTGGAGCACCCCTTTGGTCGGTTGGAGAACCCCACAGTTCGCTCCCCGCTCAGCTCCCTGTTGCCGCAATTCGGACAGATGAAGAAAGGCACGGGCGAAAGGCTAGCCGACGGCCTCAGCTTGGGCTAAGCCCAATCGTGCCTAGAACAGGCTCGCAGCTCCCTCAGGAGCCGGCAGCCCGAGGTGCTCGAAACCCCGTTCCGTCAGCACCCGTCCCCGCGGAGTTCGCTTGACCAGGCCCTGCTGGAGCAGGTAGGGCTCGAAGACGTCCTCGACGGAATCCTGCTCCTCGCCGATGGCTACGGCCAGCGTCGAGAGGCCGACCGGGCCTCCCCCGAACTTCTCGGCGATGGTCAGCAGCAGGCGGCGGTCGTGCCGGTCGAGGCCGTAGTCGTCGACCTCGAGCAACTCCAGAGCCTCAGCCGCAACTCCCGCGTCCACCTCGCCCGTGCCGCGGACCTGGGCGTAATCGCGCACCCTCCGCAGCAGCCTGTTTGCGACGCGCGGGGTGCCGCGGGCGCGCGAGGCGATCGCGCCGGCGCCGTCCTCGGTGACCTCGGTCTCCAGGATCCCGGCGGAGCGCATCACGATCCGCCGCAGGTGCTCGGGCGCGTAGTGCTCCAGGCGGTGACAGACGCCGAAGCGGTCGCGAAGCGGCGTCGTGAGCAGACCGGTGCGCGTAGTGGCGCCGATCAGCGTGAACTGGGGCAGGTCGAGGGTGACGGTTCGCGCCCCGGCACCTTGTCCCAGCACCACCGGCAGGCTGCGGTCCTCCATCGCCGGGTAGAGCGTCTCCTCCACCGCCCGGCCCAGGCGATGGATCTCATCGATGAAGAAGACGCTTCCGGGCTCCAGGGCGGTCAGGAACGCCGCGATGTCGGCCTTGCGCTCCAAGGCCGGGCCCGCTGTCTGGACGAGCGGAGCGTCCAGCTCGGCGGCGATGATGTGGGCCAGCGAGGTCTTGCCGAGGCCGGGCGGGCCGGCGAGCAGCACGTGGTCTAGCGCCTCGCCGCGCCGGCGCGCCGCCTCGATGAAGACGCCGAGCTGCTCGGTGACCTGGACCTGGTTGACGAAGTCGGTGAGCTTGGCGGGGCGGAGTGATCGGTCGAAGTCGTCGTCGCCTCCCACGGCACGTGCGTCGTGGACCTGGATCTGATCCGCATCCGGCGTACGGATCCCCTTGCCGGGCTCGACCGTCACCGGAATCGCCTCACGCGGCCTTGGCCCCGGCGGCCGAGCGCAGCGCTGACTGGACCAGCTCCTCCGCGCTCGCACCCGATGCCCCGTCCAGCAGTCGCTCGGCCTCGGGCGGCGTGTAGCCGAGATTGAGCAGACCCTCCCTTGCGAGGGAGCGCGGGTCCTCTTCGCCGGGCGGGGAAATCCCATCGGCGTCGGACTCGATCTCCCCGGCTACCTTCTCGCGCAGCTCCATGATGATCCGCTCCGAGGTGCGCTTGCCGATCCCGGGAACGGCCTGGAAGCGCTTGGCGTCACCCGCCGCGATCGCCCGCAACAGCTCGCGCACGGGGCCTCCCGAGAGGGCGGCGATGCCGACCTTCGGCCCCACTCCTCCCACCGAGATCAGGTTCAGGAACAGGTCGCGTTCCTCCTCGCTCGCGAACCCGTACAGGCTCAGGGCGTCTTCCCGGGCGACCAGGTGCGCGTGAAGGGTCGCCCGCTTGCCGCGCGCCGGGACCGACTTCAGGGTCTCGACCGACACGGCCAGGCGGTAGCCGACGCCATTGGCGTCGATGACGACGTGGTCGGGGCGGCGCACCAGCACCTCACCGCTGACGGAGGCGATCATTCCTCGTGATTCTGCGTACCGCCCCGGATGCCTTCATGCCGCCGGGCCCGGCGCCGGGTCAGGCTGCTCGCTCGGCCACGCTCCGCTCGCGCACGCCCGGGGTGCCGGCATGGCAGATGGCGACGGCGAACGCGTCCGCCGCGTGATCCGGGGCCGGGGGGTCGGGCAGGCCGAGGAGGCTTCCCACCATGCGCTGCACCTGCCCCTTGTCCGCCGAGCCGGAGCCGCACACCGCCTTCTTGACGGCCTGTGGCGTGTAGTCGAAGCAGGGGACGCTGCTCTGGGCCGCAGCCAGCATCGCGACCCCGCGGGCCTGCCCGACGCTCAGCGCCGAGCCGACGTTGCGCCCGAAGAACAGGTCCTCCAGCGCCACGGCCTTCGGCTCGTGCCAGTCGATCAGCTGCGCCAGGGACTCGTGGATTCGGGCCAGCCGTTCCGAGGCGGGCAGCTCGGGCGCGGTCTCGATGACCCCGCCGTCAAGGGCGACCATGCGGTCATTGATCGTGCGAACAACACCGAATCCGGTGTTGGCGGCACCGGGGTCCACGCCCAGGACGATCATGCCCCTTGATTCTCTCCCCCGCCCCGGATGCCTTCCCGGCCCGCCGGCGTTCGCGGAAGGAACTTGCGATGCTGCATGCCGCCCCGGCACCGCGCTCCAGGCGTCGCCTGCTGGAACGCTGGTGGGGCCGGCCGCTCAGCCGGCGGCGACCTTCTCCAGCACGTCCTCCGGAACGTCGAAGTTGGCGTGGACCGAGTCCACGTCGTCGTGCTCCTCGAGTGTGTCCATCAGGCGCAGGAGTCCGGGGGCCTCTCCCTCGCCGACCTCGACGGTGCTCTGGGGCTCCATGGAGATCGCGGCGGATTCAATCGTTACGCCCGATTCCACCAGCGCGGAGCGGACGGCGGCCAGGTCTCCGGCCGCGGTCAGGACCTTGAGGACGTCGCCGTCCGCGCTGACGTCCTCGGCCCCGGCGTCGATGGCGGCCATGAGGTCGTCCTCGGAGTAGCGCTCGCCGTCCACCAGGACGACCCCGCGCTTGGCGAATTGCCAGGCGACCGAGTTCGGCTCGCCCAGGCTGCCGCCGTGCTTCTCGAAGGCATGGCGCACCTCGGACCCGGTCCGGTTGCGGTTGTCGGTCAGCGTCTCGACGAGGATCGCGGCGCCGCCGGGCCCGTAGCCCTCATAGGTGACGGCCTCGATCGCGTCGGCGTCGGCTCCCTCCCCCGTTCCGCGGTCGATCGCCCGCTGGATGTTGTCCTTCGGCATCGATGCGTCGCGCGCCTTCTGCACGGCAAGGCCGAGCGCCGGGTTCGCATCGGGATCCCCGCTTCCTTCGCGCGCCGCGACCGTTATCGCCCGTGCGAGCTTGGTGAAGAGCTTGCCGCGCTTGGCGTCCTTCGCGCCCTTCTTGTGCTTGATCGAGGACCACTTCGAGTGACCGGACATGGCTCGATTCTATGAAGCTGGCGAAGAGCTGGGCCGACGCCGGACGGGGCGGCCCGGGCGCCCCGTCCGTGAATCGCCAGGCCGGCGCAGCTCTACTTCTTAGACTTCTTCTTCTTCGGGTTGGTCGCGCTGATCGTCAGCTTGCTGCAGAACACGGTGCCCGCGGCGTTTGCGCGATCGTCGTCCTGAACCAGCAGGGACCAGGTCGCATTCGTCGCCTTCTTGTTTCCGAGCCCCTCCAGCAGGTTCAGGCTCTCCTCGGGCGCGAACGCCCCGGCGAACGGCGCCGCGATCCCCGGTGCGCTGATCAGTGTCGGCGAGTCGCTGTCGAACAGGGTGAACTGCCCCGAGCAGCTGTCGAACGTCCCGCCATAGTCGTTGCCGGGACCCCCGTTGTCCGTGGAGAGGCTGATCACGCCGCGCGGGCTGGCCAGGTAGATCTCCAGGTCGGCATCGAAGACGTGGTCGATTCGCACACCGACGTTGACGTCGCGGATCTTGCCCCTCGGGTTGAGCCCCCTGACGGGGATACCGACCCTGACGAGCTGAGTGTTCATGCCCGCGCCGTCCGGAATCGGCAGCGCGATGCCGCCAGTGGGGCTACCGACCCCGTTCAGGAAGGTCTTGGTGACGACCTTCTTCGCCGACTTCTGGGCCGCGGTTGCGGCCGGCGCGAGCGTCAGGCAGGCCACCAAGGCCGCCACGAGCGCCAGGCCTGCTGCGCGAACGTGGTTCCGTTCCATGTCATCCCTCCGTGCGTGCGGCGGGCGCGCCCTCCCCGGCGGCCCTACCTTGTTGTCGGTACCAGAAACCCGGCCGCCAACCCAGGGTTGCGCTGCCGCACTGCATGGTTAGATGCGGGAGTTGAAGATGCCCGAATGGACGAAGAAGAACTTCGACGATCTCCGCGATGTCAGCCCGCCGGACGTTCAGATCCAATGGCGGTTCGCGCGGGAGGCCCTGGGATCACCCGAGCTCGGCGTCAGCCGCTTCACCTACGAACCGGGTGCCCGCATGCCATGGGGCCACCGGCATCGTGAGCAGGAGGAGGCCTACGTCGTCGTCGGCGGTTCCGGGCGTGCCAAGCTCGATGACGAGGTCGTCGAGCTTGCGTTATGGGACGTGCTGCGCGTGGCTCCTCGGGTAGCCCGCTCCTTCGAGGCCGGCGCGCAGGGTCTCGACGTGATCTGCATCGGTACTCGCAGGCCCGAGGGAGGTGACAACGAGCAGGTCGATGACTTCTGGGTCTGAACGAGAGACGTCCTCCCGGCCGGGCTGCGGCGGCTCACCGCACCAGGGTGCCTAGACGACGAAGCGGCCGTCGTTCTGCAGCGTCTTGCCGTCCACCTTGATCTGGCCTCCGCGGCGCAGATCGCAGATCATGTCCCAGTGGATCGCCGACTCGTTGGCCCCGCCTGTCTCGGGGTAGGAGCGCCCGACCGCCAGGTGCACGGTGCCGCCGATCTTCTCGTCGAGGAGGATCTCGCCGGTGCCCTCGGTGATGCCGTAGTTGGTGCCGATCCCGAGCTCGCCCAGGCGCCGGGCGCCATCGTCGGTGTCAAGCATCTGGGTGAGGAACTCCTCCCCCTTCTCGGCCGTGGCGTCGACGACCTCGCCCTCCCGGAAGCGGAAGCGGACTCCGGCGACCTCGCGGCCCCCATACGTCGCTGGCAGATGGAACTTGACCTCGCCCTCGGCCGAGTCCTCGACCGGGCCGGTGAAGAACTCTCCGTCCGGCATGTTGTGGCGGCCGCCGGCGGGAATGAAAGTGCGGCCCTCGATCCCGAGCTTCAGGTCGGTTCCCTCGCCGGTGACGTGGACCTCGGAGCGACCCTCGATCCATTCGGCGAGGCGCTCGGTCTCCTCGGACTGTCGCTTCCAGGCTGCGACTGGATCGTGCTCGGTCGCTAGGCAGGCGCCGAAGTAGAAGTCCTCGTAGTGGGACAGGCTCATGCGCGCCTCGGCGGCGTAGGCGTGTGTCGGAAACAGGGTCAGCGCCCAGCGATACTCGCCGGCGGCGCTGCGCTCCATCATCCGCGACATCAGGTGCTGGCGAGCCGCCTGCATGCGAGTCTGGCGCTGGGGCTCGATCTGCGAAAGCGCACGCGTGTTCTGGCTCGCCATCACTGCGATGCGGACGTCGGCGTTCTCGACGATCCACTCCGAGGTCGGGGAGACCCACTCGAGCTGCTCGTCAGAGGCGCGCTGCAGAAACGCCGGGGCCTGTTCCTCCATCGCCATCTGCACGATCGGGTTGCCGCCGGCCTCGAGCACCTGCTCGTAGACGGCCTGGAGGAGCGGCTCGGCCGCGGACCCGCCCTCGATCGTGCAGACGTCGCCCTCCCGGACCTGCGTCGAGTGCTCGACCAGGATGCGAGCGAGGTTCTCGACCCTGGGATCCCTCACTCTGAACCGCCCGAGGTCGCCAGGCCCCCTGCGCCTCGACCGCGCACGCCCGCACGCGAAGCCGAGGACGTGCGGGCAGATGTGGAGCACATCGCCATGAAGTAGGCGTGCAGCCGGCTGTCGTCGGTCAGCTCGGAGTGAAAGGCGACGGCGAGCAGGCCGCCCTGGCGAACCGCGACCGGGTGGCCGTCGACCTCGGCGAGGACGTCCACGGCGGCGCTGTGCGTCTCGACCCAGGGAGCGCGGATGAATACCGCGCGCAGCGGCTCATCTCCCAGGCCCTTGATCCGCAGGTCCTGCTCGAAGCTCGCGAGCTGGCGCCCGAAGGCGTTACGCCGGCACAGGTAGTCGCCGAGACCCAGGTGCTTCCGGTCGCTGACGATCATCCCCGCGCAACTTCCGAAGATGGGGCGGCCTGCGCCGTGGAGGGCCGCGATGGCGTCGTCCAGCCCGTCCCGGGCCATCCCCTTGGAGATCGTGGTGGACTCACCGCCCGGGATCACCAGCCCGTTCAGCCCATCGAGCTGCTCGGGGGTGCGGACTTCGGGAGCCTCGGCGCCCAGCGAGGCGAGCATCCGGCGGTGGGCTTCGAAGTCACCCTGGACCGCGAGGACTCCGACCCTGAGTGGACTGTCCTTCAAGCCCCGCGGCCCTGCAGCAGGCCGCCTTCTGCCGCGACAGCCTCGATCTCCAGGCCCGGCATCGCGTCGCCGAGGGCCATCGACGCCTGCGCCACGCGCTCGGGATCCTGGAAGTGGGTGGTCGCCTCGACGATGGCCTTTGCCCGCCGCTCAGGATCGTCGGACTTGAAGATGCCCGAGCCGACGAAGTTGCCCTCGGCTCCGAGCTGCATCATCAGCGCGGCGTCCGCAGGGGTTGCGATGCCGCCGGCGCAGAAGAGCGGGACTGGGAGCCGGCCGCGCTCCGCGACGTCCTGGACGACGTCGAGGGGGGCCCGCAACTCCTTGGCGGCGCCGGCGAGCTGCTCGGGACGCATCGCAGCGAGCTGCCGGATCCCGCCCGTGATCTCGCGCATGTGACGCACGGCCTCCACGATGTTGCCCGTGCCCGCCTCGCCCTTGGAGCGGATCATCGCGGCGCCCTCCCCGACGCGGCGCAGCGCCTCACCCAGGTTCGTGGCGCCGCAGACGAACGGCACGTCGAACGAGAGCTTGTCGATGTGGTTTGCCTCGTCTGCCGGGGTGAGGACCTCGGACTCGTCGATGTAGTCGACCTCGAGAGACTGCAGGACCTGGGCCTCGGCGAAGTGGCCGATCCGGGCCTTGGCCATCACCGGGATCGTGACGGCCTCCTGGATCCCCTTGATCATCGCCGGGTTCGACATGCGCGCGACACCTCCGTCGCGACGGATGTCCGCCGGGACGCGCTCGAGGGCCATGACCGCGCACGCCCCGGCCTCCTCGGCGATGCGGGCCTGGTCCGGGTCCACCACGTCCATGATCACCCCGCCCTTGAGCATCTCGGCGAGGCCGGTCTTGACGCGGAATGTCGCGCGCTCAGCCACTAGCAGGCATATTAGAAGCCAAGCACCAGGCACCCCTGCAGGGGTGCTGCCGCGCTGCGGGGCTACTTCAGCTTGAAGGCCCGGATCCGGTCTCGGTGGGCTGCCTCGTCCCGGGAGTAGACCCCGTGCGCCAGCGCCTGCACCAGGCCCATCAGGGCCGCGTTCGAGCGGATGTAGGAGGGCCCGTTCGAGGAGTAATAGAGCACCAGCTCGGAGTGCTCGGTCACGTCCGAAAGAGTCGCGTCCGTGATCGACAGCGTGCGGGCCCGGCGGTGACGCGCCAGCTTCAGGGCGCGCAGGACCAGCGGGTGCGCCCGTCCTGCCGTCAGCGCGACCAGCAGGGTGTCCTCGTCCATCCGCGAGAGCTTCTGGATGTTGTCCTGGCTCGCGGAGGAGACGATCTCGGCCCGGATGTCCAAGAGGCCGAGCAGGTGCCGTAGGTAGCTGGCGAAGAACGCCATCTGCTCCACGCCGACGATCAGGACCTGCCGGGAGGTCGCGAGCGCCGAGACCGAGGACTCGACCTGCTCCCTGGTCAGGGAGCGCGCGGTCTCCTCGATGTTCGAGTAGTCAGCGCCCAGGGACGCCTCGAAGTCGGAGTGGTCGAAGTTGAACAGGGCCGCGGCGCCTCCCCCGCCGTTGCCGTTCACCGCGCCCTCGGCGACCTTGTGGCGGTACTCCTCGATCGCGGACTGCTGCAGCTCGGGGTAGCCGTCGAAGCCGAGCGCCTGGCTGAAGCGAACCACGGTCGAGGACGAGGTGTTGGCGCGACGCGCCAGCTCCTCGGCGGTCTGGAAGGCCGCCTCGTCGAGGTGGTCCACGATGTAGCGGGCGACATCCTTCTGGGAGCGCGAGAAGTCGTCGAAGCGCTCAGTGATGTAGTCGCTCAGGCTCTTGCGAGCGGTGGGTGCCTTGATCGCGGTGCGTGCCACGGCGGCTGATTTCGCCCCGCCCGGTGGCATTCCTTCAAGGGAACGCGGCTTCCCGCACACGGCGCCGGGCGCCGGGGACGCGACCATGTGGTTGTATCGCGCACGTGCAGAGCCAGCTTGAGCAGCTGAACCGCAACATGATCGCCTTCGATCTGGCGCTCGGGACTTCCGCCCTGCTTGTGCCTGAGGCCACCTTGCGGGTGCTCGGCCACGATGCGCCCTCGGAGGACGCGGAGCATCTGTTCAGGCGCTGCGGTCCGATCTGGCTGACGTTCGCGGCGGCGCATCTGGTGGCCCACCGGCGGGGGCGGCCCGAGGACTGGTGGGCGCTGGCCTGGCTGCGCGGCACAGAGCTGGCCACCGACATCGTCTGGGCCAGGTCGAGCGCATTCTCGCGCCCCGGGGCGCGGGCGGGGATGTGGCTGGCGGGCGCCGCGAACCTGCTGATGGCGGCAGGCTTCGCCCGGCTTGCGCGGGGCGGCGGCACCAGGCGCTGAGCCGAGCTGGCCGTCACCCCCGGGAGCAGACCTCGAAGCCAACTGCGCGCGCCAGCCTCAGCCTCTGCTTCTGCTCGGCGGCGGCGCGGACCTGGGCCCGTCCATAGGACTCGGCGTCCTCGTCTGCTGCGGCGTTCCTGCCCTTCGCGAGCAGCTCGAGCGCCCGGGCGCGCGCCTCCAGGTAGGCGTCGTAGCGCTCGCGCAGGTCTTCGGGCGGCCGGATGTCGCGCAGCTCGTTCAGCGAGTCGGTGGCGATCTGGAGCAGCTTCTCGGTCTGCTCGGCGGCGACCGCCGCGCTCTGTGGCGCCGCGGCCTGCACCTCCGCGAAGCGCTTCTGTCCTTCGGCACAGATCCGGTCGCCGCGGGCGATCAGCTCCTCCTCGCTCACCTGATCGCCGTTCTCGCCGCACCCGGCCCCGGCCAGGGCCGCCAGCGCCACCGATGCCAGGGCCGCGAAACCCGCCGGTCGGCGAAACCGGAGGGGTGAGCGGAGGGAGCGGCGCATCGGGCGCCAGGCTAGCCCAGAGACGCGACAGGCCGGCCTGCTTGAATATCCGGACCGGAGAAAGGAGGTGGTCCTAACTTGACTGACATGCGTATCGGGACGCCGGAGGTGCAGGGCCACTAGGCCCGGGCGCTGGGAGGCGGAAGGCCTCCTCTGAAGTGTCCGAGGGTCCGCAGGGTGCCGCGCGGGCGCCGAGTGGAATCCAACCCGGGCACCGCCGGACGAGGGAGGCGGGAGCTGTCCCGCCCCGCCGCCACTCCCGAGTCCGTCACACCGCGTAGACGCGAAGGGCCGTTCCGGTCATCCGGGGCGGCCCTTTCGCTTCGGGAGGGGCGGATGCCGCGGCCTTCGCTACTCCCGCCCCTCGAGCTTCGTCACCCGGTCGCTGAGCTTGGTCAGCTCCTCGGTCAGGGTCGTGATCTTCTCGGTCTGCTCCCGTCCGGTCGTCTGCAGGTTCTCGACCTCGGTCTGGACCTTCTCGAGGAGGGCCTTCTGGGCTGCGAGCTGGCTCGCGAGGTCGTTGACCTTGCCGGTCAGCGTCCGGGCCTCGGCCTGCTCGGAGCCCTCGAGCTTCGACTCTGCGCCGCTCAGCTGCTGCTCCAGCTCGGCCTGGGTGGCATCCGTTGCGTCCCTGGCGTCCTCGCTGCTGTTCTTCGCGTCGATCCCGACGTACAGGCCGACGGCGCCAAGGACGAGGGCGATCGCGGCCACGATGAGAGCGGTTCGTGGGTTCATGCGCGGAACCTACTCCACGGCCGTGGGGGTCGGCGGAAGCACGACCCCGCGACTATGCTGGGCGCGGGGATGGCGAGGACCCGGGACAGCAACGGCCCCGACTGCAGATGATCTCGTCCGCGGGCGGGACGCGCACGAAGCAGCGACGCAACCGCTAGGCACGGTGTGGCTACGCTCCTGCTGGCGGCGACGGCTACGACCCTCGCGACCGGCCTGGGTGCGATCCCGGTCATCCTGCTGGGCCGCCGCGCCGCGGCACTTCAGCCGGCCCTGCTGGGGGTGGCGGCGGGAGTGATGGGCGTGGCCGCGGTGGCGGGGCTGTTGCTTCCGGGCCTCGATGAGGGGTCTACCGGAGCCGTGGCGGGCGGCTCCGCGGCGGGCCTTCTGTTCCTGCTGGGCGCGCGGGCCGCGCTCGAGGCCCGCGAGAAGCACAAGCGCGAGGTGGCGGCCCCAGGCTCAGCGTTGCGGTCGCGAAGCCTGCGTACGTCGCTCCTGGTTTTCGTCGTGCTGCTGGTGCACAGCCTGCCCGAGGGCTTCGCCATCGGGACTGCCTATGCCTCTGAGACCGCCGGCCTCAGCCTGTTCGTGATCGTCGCGATCGCGGTTCAGAACATCCCGGAGGGAACCAGCGTCGCCATCCCGATGGCCGAGGCGGGATTCTCGCCCGCACGGCAGTTCTGGGCGGCGGTCGCGACCAGCGCACCGCAGCCGGTGGGTGCAGCGATCGCCTATCTCTTGGTCGAGCAGATCGAGCCGCTGCTGCCGTTCTCCTTCGGATTCGCTGCGGGGGCGATGCTCGCCCTCGTCGCCGTCGAGATGCTGCCTCGAGCCCTCCGCCAGAGACCTTCGATGGCGCTCGCAGGAACCGCCGCCGGGGCCGCCGGCATGCTCGCCCTGAGCGTCGTCCTCGGGGTTTAGGACCCGCGCCGCGCCGGCTGGCTCAAGGGCTCGCCGTGCCACTCCTTCGGCAGCGAGACCTCGACCTCGAGCGGGCGCCGCGGAGGCTCGGGCTCGGCTCCTCCGGCCCCGTGGTACAGGAAGGGAGCGAGGTAGCGGCCGCTCACCTTCTGCGGCGGCCACCAGAGCACGTCTGGCGAGGCCTCGCCCTCCCCCGCTCCCCCGGTGACGTCGGCCTTCATGTGAAGTGACTCGTCGCCCGTCAGCAGCTTTCCTCGGAGGACCGGGTGAAACGGCTGCGGGGCGCCCGCGGCGCCGAGGCGGTGGGCGATGTCCTCGGCCGCCGCGTCGGCCTGCTGGGTGCCTATCCCACCCTGCTTGATCGGAAAGTCGGTGCCGTCCCCGGCCGCGTAGACGTCCTCGACGCCCCGTACCCGAGCGTGGTCGTCGATGGGAATGAACCCGTCGTCGTCCGCGGGCAGCCCGTCGAGGCCCGGCCCATCCATCGCGGGCAAGGCGATCACGTCGGTCGCGCCGACCATGCGGTCGCCCGGAGTCAACATGAGAGTGCCGTGCTGATCCTCGCGAGCGACGGCCCCGGTGACCACATCAATGCCCCTCCCCGACAGCAGGTCGGCGACAGCCGAGCTGGCCGCGGGCCCGAAGATGGCGAGCGGCGCGTCCTCGGGAGTGACGACCGTTAACTGCACGTCACCACGGCCGAGCCCGCGCACACGGCTCTGCGTCATCAGCGCGAGCTCGTAGATCGGAAGCGACCAGCTGACCGCAAGAGGGACCACGAAGACGACGTGACGGGGCCCTTCCTGTCTCAGAAGTTCGTCGAGCCGGAGCGGGTCATCCGTTGACGGAAACGTCCGGGCGTGCTCCAGCGCCGGCCGGTAGCGGCCGCCCAGGCAGACGACGAGGTAGTCGTACTCCAGCTCCGAGCCACCGGCCAGTGCGACCAGATGGTGATGGGGGTCGACTGAGCTCGCCGCCCGGTTCTCGAAGCGAACTCCGAGCTCCGCGGCGAGCGGCGCCAGCTCGTGGCGCGCGGCCGGGTCCAGGTCGAACGGCTCCTCGACCATCAGGGGCTTGTAGACGAACTCGGGGTCGGCGCTCACGAGGGTCAGCTGGCCGCGATCCCCCGCCAGGTCGTGGAGCGCGAGCAGGGACTCGAGCCCTGCCACCCCGCCGCCCAGGATCACCACTCTGGCACCCGGGTCCGGGCTCATCGGCCGCCCGTCCCGGAAGGCTGCCCGGCCAGCTCGGTCCCGAGCCGGTCCACGGCATAGATGAGCAGTACGTCAGCCATCGACCTCTGACCCTACCGCTACCGGTATGACCTTTCGCACGGCGCTACGGGACGCCCGTGACGGCGGAGCCATAGGATCCGGCGCGGAGAACGAGGAGGAGCGGAGAGATGAAGATGCGAGCTGCTGTCCTGGAGGAGTTCGGCGAGCCGCTTCAGGTGGACGAGCTGGAGCTGGGGGATCCGCGAGAGGGCGAGGTCCTGGTGCGCCTGGAGGCCTGCGGCGTGTGCCATACGGACCTCTACACGGCTTCGGGAGAGGACCCGTCGGGGTACGCGCCCGCCGTCCTTGGTCACGAGGGCGCCGGGGTCGTGGAGAAGATCGGCCCGGGCGTCACCTCGCTGACCGAGGGGGATCGCGTGGTCACGCTGTTCTGCGCCCATTGCGGCGAGTGCGTGCATTGCCGAGACGGACGCACGAACCTGTGCCTCGCCATCCGCGATGAGCAGAACCAGGGGCACCTTCCCGACGGGACGACCCGGCTCGCGCGGGGAGACGAGGAGATTCGCCACTTCATGGGCTGCTCGACGTTCGCGGAGTACACGGTGATGTCGGAGTACTCCCTGGCCAAGGTCGACCCCGAGGCCCCGCCCGAGGCCACCTGCCTGTTCGCCTGTGGCCTGTCAACGGGCCTGGGGGCCGCCATGTACACCGCCGCGGTCCAGCCGGGCAGCACGTGCGTCGTCTTCGGCGCGGGGATGGTCGGCCTGGGCGCGGTCGCGGGCTGCAGGCTGCAGGGAGCTGAGCGCATCGTCTGCGTCGACCTTTCGCCAGACCGACTCGAGCTCGCGCAGGGACAGGGCGCCACCGAGGTCATGGAGGGCGGCGACGGCACCGTCGAGCGGATCCTCGAGATGACCGAGGGCTTCGGCGCCGACTACACCTTCGAGGCGACCGGGAAGGTCGGCGTGATGTCCCAGGCCGTCGAGGCGGCCCGGATGGGCTGGGGTCTCTGCACGATCGCCGGGGTCGCGGGCAAGGGCGAGACGCTCGACATCGTCCCGCGCTACCTGATCACCGGGCGCCGGGTCGCGGGCTCGTCCTTCGGCGGGGTCAAGGGCCGGGCTCAGGTCCCGGGCCTAATTGACCGCTACATGCAGGGCGAGATAGACGTGGACCCGTTCATCTCTCACACGCTCACCCTGGACGAGGTAAACCGCGGCTTCGAGCTGATGGAGGCCCAGGACGGCATCCGCAGCGTGATCCGCTACAGCTAGGGGTAACCGATACCTGACGATTGGAGCGAGCTCCTTGATCCTCGAACGCGCCGAGCATCCCGACTGGCTGTCCAACGCCTATCTGATCGCCTCCGAGCCCGGCGGCACGGGGGTCCTGGTCGATTCCAACGAGGTGACCGAGCCCCTGACAGACCGCGTGAACCAGGAAGGCATCGAGATCACCCACGTCCTCCTCACACATCACCACTGGGACCACGTCGTCGGCGCCGAGAAGCTGGCCGAGCGGTACGGCGTGCCGGTGGTCGCCCACGAGCTGACGGCCAAGGCGCTCGGCGGCGACATCGTGACCGAGACGGTCACCGACGGCGACGTCGTCGAGTCCGGCGAGCTCCGCATCCGGGCGATCCACACCCCAGGTCATTGCGCGGATCACACCGCCCTACTGATCGGCGACTCCGACTGCCTCACCGCGGACGTCCTGTTCAGGGGCACGGTCGGGGGAACCATGGCGCCCGGCGCGACCGGGTTCGCCGACTTAAAGAGCTCGATCATGGACAAGCTGATGGAGCTGCCGCCCGAGACACGGATCCATCCCGGTCACGCGGTGCCCTCCACGATCGGCGAGGAGTGGGAGGACAATCCGTTCATCCGGATCTGGCGCGGTCTCGACGAGGAGGGCACGGGACGCTGCACGGTCGGGCCCCCCGACGCCGATGAGCGGCGCGACGCGACGCTGGTCGTGTGGGCGCCGGACTACGACGGCGGCAACAAGGCATGGGTGCGGTTCGACGACGGTGAGGATGCGGTCGTCGGCGGCTCGCAGGTCAGCCGGGAAGCCTGACGCGAACCGGACGCCCACTCGGAGGCGCCCGGTTCGTTCAGATCAGTCGAGGTCTGTGCGAGCCCGGATCAGGTGCTCGGTGCATGCCGCACCACGAAACCCCTGGGCGAGCGCTTGGTGGCGCGCCAGCGCGGGCCCTTGCCCCCGCTGCCCATCGAGGACGTGTCGAAGCGCAAGCCCGCAACGACCATGTAGGCATGGCCTCCGTGCGCGAAGACCGTGATCCACCTGCCCTTGCCCGGCTCGCCCCAGCTCATCATGGGGCCCGAGGGCATCGGGCTTTTGATCAGGCCGGCGCCGCGCAGCACGTAGCTGACGGCGCCCGAGCAGTCGTAGCCCCTTGACTCGAAGCTCGCGTGACCGCCTCCGTACACATACGGCTTCTTGCGGATGCTGTTCCCGGCCTTGATCGCCTTGCGGACGAAGGCCGGGGCGTTGCTCGGCGGGATCGCCTTGCCGCTGGGAAGCAGCGTGGCCTTGCCCGGAGGCCCCGCAGGGGCCATGCTCGTCTCCCCGGTCCCCGGGGCCGCCGTGCCGCCGGACTGGGCGGGGGCCGGCCCCGCCATCGCCAGCAGACCGGCGCCGACCAGCGCCGTTGCGAGGACATGCCTGCAGATGCGAGTTCTTGACAGCAAACCGTTCTCCTTCGTGGGCCTGCGGGGTTAGCTGTCGGGCTGGCGCTAAAGGAGCCTGCGCTCCCACCGCGTTCGGTGGGTTCGCCCCAAAACCTTGGTTCCCCCGCTCCCGTCCCTTGGACCGGGACGAGACTCGGCGTTTTGATGCGCGGCAAGGTAGCAGAGTCGAGCGATGTGTGAGCAGGTCCTTGCAAAACGCATAACCCGCGTACACGGCACCTAACCGCGTCGGCTACCAAGTATCGACGAACCGATGCCCCTCGCGGCGGGGGCCGGGGTCCGGCCCCGCGGCGGCGAGGGTGGTGGCGATCAAGTCCCCGGTCTCCGCCGGGTCGATTACGTCGTCCAGCTCGAACAGGGTCGCGGCGTTGAGCGCTCTGGCGTTCTCATGCGCCGCCTCGGTCAGCTCCCGGACTCGCCGCTCGCGCTCCTCGGC
>JAJTCK010000039.1 GCA_021323175.1 Solirubrobacterales bacterium
CCCCGCCCCCGGAGCCGCCGCCACCTGAGCCACCACCTCCTGAGCCGGTGGGTGTGGTCGCGCTACCCGAGCCGTCCGCTGAGCCACCTGCGCCGTCTGAGCCACCGCCAGTTCCTCCACCGCCTGCGGGGCCGCTGCCACCCTCGAGGGTGCCGCTACCACCAGGAGTGGAGCCGCCATCCAGGGCGACGATCTTGCGGGAGAGGTCGCTAGCGGGATCGCTTGCTGCGTCGGTCCTGCCTCGGTCACCTGAAGCCTGCGCGGAGGCGGGGATCGCGTCCGGTTCCTCGGGGCCGCCACCCATTGAGCCGAGGACGCCACCGAAGCCGCCCGTAAGTCCGAAGCCGATCAGGGCAATGACGACTCCGAAGCCGATCAGGGCACTGACGACTACCGGAACGCCGCATACGGTCGCCCCCACCAACCCGTGCGACGCGATCCGCCGCCGCCACGAAGCTACTAGTCCAGTACCCATTTGGGGAGCGTCCAGATCACAGTCACACGCCTCCACATTTCTCTACCCAGTGACCAGTTGCTCAAGCGTCTGTCTTGACCGGCAGGGAGGGTCGTGACCCGCGAAGATCGGCGCGCAGACCGCCGCTTGCCTCTTCGCGAGAAAACCGAAAAAAACGAAACTCCCCGAACGCTCACAGACGATGAGCTGATCGACATCCATCCCGGTGATCACTTCACGACGCGGTAGTAGAGGTGCGCTACTCCCGGGGCCTCGACCGCGCGGAGCTGTTCAAGCTTCACGTCGGAACCGACGCCTTCGAGCAGCCGCTCACCGTCGCCCAGAACCACCGGAGCGAGATGCAGATGGAGCTCGTCGACAAGGCCGGCCGCCAAATACTGCCGGATGGCGCTGGCGCCGCCGGCGACGAGGACGTCCTGATCCCCCGCCGCTCGCCGCGCCTGCTCCAGCGCGGACTCGATTCCGTCGGTTACGAAGTAGAAGGTCGTCCCTCCCTCCATCGCCACCGGCTCGCGCTCGTGGTGCGTGAGGACGAAGACCGGGGCGTGGTAGGGCGGATCGTCTCCCCACCAGCCCTTCCAGGAGTCGTCCTCCCACTCGCCCCGGATCGGGCCGAACATGTTGCGGCCCATGACGAAGGCGCCGATGTTTGCGTGCATCTGCTCGACGGCTTCGGTGCTCGGATTGACGTCGCCGCCCTCCTCGCCATGCGACTCGCGCCAGGCTTTGAGCGTGAACATCCATTCGTGAAGCTGCTCGCCGCCCTCGCCGAGCGGGTTCTCCTTGCCCTGGTTCGACCCGGCAACGTAGCCGTCGAGTGAAATCGCGGTGTTGGCTCTCACCTTGCTCATCGTTCCTCCTGTCGTGATGGTGACCGCGCGACGTTTGCAGTTCGCTCGTCTCTAAGACGTCCTCAGGGCGTCGGAACTCATCGCAGCACCGTCCGAGCCGTGCGTGACAGCCGTTAAGGACCCGTTAAAGGGCCAGGGGGCCGCCGTGCCTGGGCCGTGCCCATCGCATGCTCGGATAGGATCGCCTGCGGGCTCGGTCGAGCTGCAACCGCCCAGGAAACGGGAAACAGGGACGGAGAGAACGCGCTGATGATGGTTTCAGCCAGCCGCGACGCGGCGGCGCGAGGCGATGCCGGATGAGCTCCGGTCCCGTCAGCGGTGCCAGCAGGTCCGGCGGCATCGGCCGCATCGCCGCGATCGGGGCGCTGATCCTTGCGGTGATCGCCCTCGCGTGGGTCTTCGTGGGCGGCGAAGACGACGGCCATGAGTACGAGCTGGTCTTCGAGACCGGCGGCCAGCTCGTCGAGGACAACCAGGTCTTGATCGGCGGCGAGCCGGTCGGGACGGTGAACTCGATAGAGCTGACGGAGAACGGCCAGGCCAAGGTCGCGATCACCCTCAACCAAGAGCTGCACGAGGGGAGCACGGCGGTCATCCGCTCAACCTCGCTGTCGGGGATCGCCAACCGCTACATCTCGATCACACCGGGACCCGACAACGCGCCGGCCCTCGACTCGGGGTCGATCATCACTCAAGTCGACACGACCGCCCCGGTGGACCTGGACCAGCTCTTCAACGCCCTCAGGGCCCCGGAGCGGAAGGGCCTTCAGAACATCATCCAGGGATCGGCGACAACGTACGCCGGGGCCGGGGAGGAGGCCAACGAGGCCTACCGGTTCCTGAGCCCGGCCCTGACCGCCACGGATCGGCTGATCCAGGAGGTGAACCGCGACGAGCGGGCCCTGACCGACTTCCTGGTGAACGGGTCCCGTGTGGTCACCGCGGTCGCTGAGCGGCGCGACGACCTGACCAACCTGGTGTCCAACGCGAACCAGGCCCTCGGTGCCGTCGCCTCCCAGAACGAGTCACTCGACCGCGCCCTGATCGCGCTGCCCCCGGCGCTGCGCCAGGCGAACACCACCTTCTTCAACCTGCGGCTGACGCTCGACGACCTCGACCCGCTGGTGGAGACGGCGAAGCCGGCGACGCGCGACCTCGCTCCCTTCCTGCGCCGGTTGCAGCCCGTCGTCAAGAAGTCGGTGCCGGTCTTCAAGGACCTCCGCCTCGCCGTCGACAAGGACGGCAAGAACGATGACCTCACGGACGCGATGGCCAAGCTGCCGGCGGCCCGCAATGCCGCTAACCGTGCCTCGGAGCCGACGGTGCAGGCGATGATCGACTCTGAGCCGACCTTCAGGTTCCTGCGCCCGTATTCCCCCGACCTGCTCAACACGGTCGGCGGCCTCAGCTTCATCTCGTCCAACTACGACGCGAACGGCCACTTCGTCCGCGTGCAGCCCGCGGGCCTGGGGATCTTCACCGACAACGAGGGCATCTTGGAGCCGATCCCGGTCAACCAGCAGTTCGCCGACTACGGCCCCCCGGGCAGCCCGAACTTCAAGCTGTTTCGCCGCTGTCCGGGCGGAATGACCCAGCCGGTACCCGGGTCGAACCCGTTCCTCGACGGCGGGCAGCTGCAGACACCGGTGCCCCCGTTCACCAACGACTGCACGGTCACTGACGTGCCGCCCGGACCATGAGGCGTGCACTCGTCATAGCCCTGTTCTTGATCGCCGTCGGGCTCGTCGTCCTGATTCCCGCCGCGACCGGCGCCGACGACGGCCCCTACAAGGTCCGCGGGATTTTCGACAACGGCAGCTTCGTGGTGGAGGGCGAGGAGGTCCGTATCGCGGGCGCGACCGTCGGCACGATCGAGTCGGTCGACGTCACCGACGATGAGGAGATCGCCAGCCTGGAGGGCGGTCCCCACGCGGTCCCTGGCAAGGCGATCGTGGTGATGAACATCACCGAGGACGCCTTCAAGGACTTCCGCTCGGACGCGTCCTGCATCATCCGCCCGCAGTCGCTGATTGGCGAGCGCCTGGTCGACTGCACCCCGACCCAGCCCCGGGCCGCGGGGGAGGGGCCGCCCCCCGAGCTCGAGGAGATCGAGGATGGCCCCGGCGAGGGGCAGCGCCTGCTGCCGCTCGAGAACAACGGCAAGTCGGTGGACATCGACTTGATCCAGAACATCAACCGCATCCCTTACCGTGACCGGTTCCGTCTGATCCTGAACGACCTGGGCGCCGGGCTCGCCGCCCGCGGGGACGACCTGGGCGCCGTCGTCGACCGGGCCAACCCCGCGCTGCGCCAGACGAATCGCGTCCTCAAGATCCTGGCCGACCAGGACCAGCGCCTGGCCGAGCTGGCGAGCAACGGAGATGCTGTGCTCGAGCAGCTCGCCGCGAAGAGGACCAGCGTGACCGGGTTCTTCCGCAACGCCGGGGTCGCGGGCCAGGCGACCGCCGAGCGGGGAGATGACCTCGAGGCGCAAATCGCGAAGTTCCCCGAGACGCTCCGTCAGGTGCGCGCGACGATGGGCGACCTCGAGGGCTTCGCCGATGAGGGGACCCCGCTGATGGAGGACGTCGGCGCCGTCGCCCCGGATCTCAGCAAGGCGACCCAGAACCTGCCGGCATTTTTCCGGGCGGGGGTGCCCGCACTCAGGAGCCTCGGCGACGCGGCGGAGTCCTCGGGCCCGAAGCTTGTCCAGGCCGACCCGGTCGTCGTTCAGACCCGCGACCTGACCGACAAGGCGGGGCCCGCCTCGATCGACCTGTCGGCGCTGCTTAGGACGTTCAACGACACCGGCGGCTTCGAGCACCTAATGGACTTCATCTACAACACGTCGGGGAACATCAACGGGTACGACGACTACGGTCACTTCCAGCGGGCCCTCGGCATCCGCTCGAACTGCACCGACATCCAGGCGATCGTCTTCCCGTCGTGCGAGGCCTTCTTCCTGCGCATCGCGGGCACCGCCGCCGCCCGCAAGGCCGAGAAGCAGGCCGAGGGGGAGCTCCGCTCCAAGCTCGAGAAGGCGCCCGAGGAAGACCCGTCCGTCGAGGACATCCTTCCGGAGCTCGATCCCGACGCGGACACCGAGACCGTCCCCGAGGAGGAGGAAGAGGAGCCGACTGAGACGCTCCCCGAGGAGGACCCCGAGGACGCGACAGAGGGCGACGAGGCAGGCGAGCAGTCCGCTGAGGCCGCGGCCCTGTCCCGCCGCCAGGGAAACGCGGCCGCAGGCGAGCCCGTGGACATGCGCGACGCGGCGATGCTTCTGCAGTTCCTGCTCGGGGGGAGCGGAGCATGAGGGGCGGACGCGCAGGCAGCCTGGCGGCCAGCCCGACGCTGGTGGGCGCGGTCACCGTGCTGGTGGTCGTCGTCGCGGTCTTCCTGGCCTACCAGGCGAACCAGGGACTGCCGTTCGTGCCGACCTACAAGCTCTCGGCCCAGGTCCCGAACGCCAATACGTTGGTGCCCGGCAATGACGTGCGCATCGGTGGCATCCGAGTCGGCGCCGTCAAAACCGTCGAACCGGTCCAGCAGGAAGACGGCTCGGTCAACGCCAAGCTCGATCTGGAGCTGAACCAGGACATCGAGCCGCTTCCCGTGGACTCGACCGTGATCGTGCGCTCCCGGTCCGCGCTCGGCCTGAAATATCTGGAGCTCCGGCGCGGGACCTCCGAGGAGGGCTACGAGCCGGGCGCCACGCTGCCGCTCAGCTCCGCTACACCGGAACCGGTTGAGATCGACCAGGTCTTCAACACGTTCGATGACCCGACGCGCGCCGCAATCCAGTCCAACCTGACTGAGTTCGGGAACGCGCTGGCGGGCAGGGGTGTCGCGCTGAACGCCGCGATCGGCGACCTGCGTCCCCTGGTGGAGGGCCTGGAGCCGGTCATGCGAAACCTTTCGTCGACCCAGACTGACCTCGGCGGGTTCGTCCGCGGCCTGGCGAGCGCGGCGGCCGAGGTGGCGCCGGTGGCGGCGATTCAGGGCCAGCTGTTCGTCGATCTCGACACGACCTTCGGCGCCTTCGCGAACGTCGCGCGCCCCTACATCCAGGAGACGATCTCCAAGAGCCCCGAGACCGAGGACACGGCAATCAGGACGCTGCCGCAGATCCGTCCGCTGCTGGTCAACACGACCGGGCTCTTCCGGGATCTGCGTCCGGGGTTCGCGGCGCTGCGCCCCGCCTCCGACGACGTCATGCGAGCGGTGGTGGTGGGCGTCAAGGCGCTGCGCCTAGCGCCCGAGTTCAACGCCCAACTGGACCCGACGGCCCAGGCGCTGCTGGACTTCAACAACGATGCGGGCGTCAGAGAGGGCCTGGACGATCTGGATGGGTTCTTCGACGAGGCCCAGCCGCTGCTGGCCCACGTCGGCCCGGCCCAGTCGGTCTGCAACTACGCGACGCTGCTGTTCCGCAACGTCGCGAACCACCTCGCCTTCGGGGACGGCATTGGGACATGGCAGCGGTTCATCCCGCTGAACGCTCCCGAGGGTCCGAACGCCGAGGGCAGCCCCAGCAGCGCTCCGGCGAACGGCGGCGGAATCAACCCTGCGAACTACCTGCACACCATTCCCTACCCGAACACCGCGTCCGCGGGGCAGTCGCCGCGCGAGTGTGAGTCCGGCAACGAGACCTACATCGCCGGCCAGCAGGTCATCGGGAACATCCCCGGCGACCAGGGGATCCTCACCGAAGGCCAGAACTGCGAGCAGCTCGGGACCTGCAAGCCCAAGAAGAAGAAGAAGAAGTAGTAGATGGCCGACCCGAAGCCGAAGCCAAAGGACTACGACGAGCGGATCTACCGCAAGGGGCATCCCCCGCACCGGATCCGCAACGCGCTGATCCTGATCGGGCTGGTCCTGATAGGCACCTACCTGGCCGTCACCAAGGAGCTGCCGTTCGGCGACGACTACGAGGTCAAGGCGGTGTTCGAGAACGCGGCGAACATCCGCAAGGACTCGCCGGTCCGGATCGCGGGCGTCAACGTGGGCGAGGTCAAGAGCGTGCGCAGCGTGGGCGATGCCGCCGAGGTGACGTTCACGGTCAGCGAGGACGGTCGCCCCCTGCGCGAGGACACGCTGGTCGAGATTCGGCCACGCATCTTCCTGGAGGGCAACTTCTTCCTGGACGTGAAGCCGGGCAGCCCGAGCGCGTCGGAGATCCCGGACGGGGGGACGGTGCCCATCACGCAGACCGCGACCGCAGTCCAGCTCGACCAGATCCTCACCACCCTTCAGGCGCCCGATCGCGAGAATCTGTCGAAGCTCCTGCGCGGCTACGGCGGCGCTCTGAACGATGAGCCGACGGCCGCCGACGACAAAGGCGAGGACCCCGACATCCAGGGCGAGACGGCGGCCGAGGCGATCAACGACTCGTTCAAGTACGGCGGTGACGCCGGCCGCGATTCCGCGATCGTGAACGAGGCGCTGCTCGGCACCGAGGCCGGGGACCTGTCCGGTCTGGTCGCGGCGAACGCCCGGGTTTTCGGCGCGCTCGGCGAGCGCGAGCAGCAGCTCCAGGACCTGGTCACGAACTTCAACACCTTCAGCGGCGCGCTGGCCGCCGAGTCGGACAACCTGGCCGAAACCATTCGCCTGCTCGCGCCGACCCTGGAGAACGCCACCCCGTCGCTGCGGAACACAAACGCGACGTTCCCCTACCTGCGCGCGTTCGCCCGCGACATAGAGCCCGGAATTCGAGAGCTGCCGGCGACGATCAGTGCCTCAGGTCCCTGGCTCAAGCAGACCGGCCTGCTGCTCGACCAAAGCGAACTGGGCCGTCTCGCCAACCAGCTTCGGCTGACCGCGCCGCCCGCTGGGGAGCTCGCGGCGGCCGCCCCCGGCCTGTTCAGTGAGCAGGAGCTGCTGAGCCGCTGCGTCAGCGACGTCCTGATCCCGACCGGCGACATCCCGATCACCGACGTCTTCACACCCGGCAACAACGTCCCGAACTACAAGGAGTTCGGCTACGCGCTGACCGGCTTCGCCGGCGAGATGCAGAACTTCGACGCCAACGGCGCCTATCTGCGCTTCCAGACCGGCGGCGGTGACTGGGGCGGCAACAATGGCCTGGTCCAGGCCGACGTCCCCGGCGCGGGCCTGCCGACCGACACAGTCGCATACGGCCGCGCGCAGGCGGAGCCGATCGCCACCCAGCCGCTGCTGGGCGCGAAGCCCGACTACAACGACGGCGTCGCCTGCCACACGAACCCCGTTCCGGACTTGAACGGTCCCGTTGCCGGACCCGGGCCGGCCAGCCCGGTGGGAGTGCCCTGATGAAGCGCGCGATCCGAGAGCATCTGCGCGACTTCCTGGCCATCATCGCCCTGGTCATCGCCGGCGTGGTCACGATGTTCGTGATCCTCGCCAACCAGTCCACGGCGCTGCCGTCCTGGTTCCCGATCCTGGGCGAGGACCGGTTCGAGGTCAAGGCCAAGTTCAGCTCGGCCCAGGCGGTCACGCCCGGCCAGGGCCAGGCGGTGATGATCGCCGGCATCAAGGTCGGCGACATCACCGGCGTCACGCTGGACGACGGCCAGGCCGAGGTGACGATGGAAGTCGATTACGACAAGGCTGGCCTGATCACCGACGAAGCGTCGCTCCTGCTGCGTCCGAAGACCGGGCTGAACGACATGGTCATCGAGGTGTCGCCCGGAGCCGGCGACGAGAGCATCGAGGAGGGGGACACGATCCCGCTGGCATCAACCCAGCCGAACGTCAATCCGGACGAGGTGCTCGCCTCGCTCGACGCCGACACCCAGGCCTTCCTGAAGCTGCTGCTCGCCGGTGGCGCTGAGGCCCTCGACCCCGAGAAGGGCCGGGATCGCAAGCTCGGCAACGCGCTGCGTCAGTTCGAGCCGTTCGCGCGCGACATCGCCCGACTCACCGGCAAGCTGGCCCAGCGGCGGGACAGCATCAGCCGCTCGATCCACAACTTCCGGTTGCTGAGCGAGGAGCTTGCCGCCCGCGACACCGACCTGATCTCGTTCGTTGACGGCTCCAACGGAACGCTCCAGCGGTTCGCGAACCAGGAGGCCAACCTCCGGGAGTCCCTGCGGGAGCTGCCCAGCACGCTCGCCGCGACCGACGACGCGCTCGCCAGCGGCAGCAGGTTTGCGATCGCGACGCTGCCCGCGCTGCGCGACTCTCTGCCCGGTGCCCGTGCCCTGCGACCCGCGCTGCGCGCCGCCCGCCCCTTCCTGAGACGGACCGCGGCCCCGATCCGCGAGCAGATCCGCCCGTTCACGCGGCAGGTCTACGACCCGGTCGTGCACCTGCGCCAGGCAACCGAGGGCCTGGGCGACACGGTTCCGGGCCTGAAGTCGAGCTTCGAGAACCTGAACGCCGGCCTGAACGCGCTCGCGTTCAACCCCTCGGGCACCAACGAGAGCTTCCTCTTCTACCTGCCCTGGATCAACCACAACACCAACAACCTGTTCCTGCTCCAGGACGCGCACGGGCCGCTGCGCCGCGGCATCGTGCTCCAGACGTGTGAGTCCGGGATCTTCTCCGAGGCGCTCGCGGGCACGCGCCCGGCGTTCAAGACCGTGCTCGAGGTCACCAACCAGCCGCGCACGACGGAGATCTGCTGATGGGACAGCGCGCGCCATCCGTCACGCAGATCTTGGTCGCGGTCGCTTTCGCATTCTCGTGCTTCGGCCTGCTGCTCTTCCTGTGGAACGCATTCGGCGGTCCGGTCCCGTTCGCCCCGCAGGGCTACCGCGTCAAGGTCCCCTTCAACGAGGCGTCGCAGCTGGCGGTCGAGTCCGACGTGCGGATCTCGAGCGTCTCTGTCGGGAAGGTCAAGGCCATCGAACTGGAGGACGAAGGCGAGAACCGGGACCTCGCAGTGGCCACGCTCGAGATCGACGAGGACTACGCGCCGATCCCGACGGACACGCTGGCGATGCTGCGCGCGAAGACACTGCTGGGTGAGACGTACGTGGAGCTGACACCGGGTGACGGGGAGGGCCCGACCCTGCCCGAGGGCGATTCCCTGCCGCCCGCGCAGGTCGCCGAGTCCGTGCAGCTCGACGAGATCTTCCGGACCTTCGACGAGCCGACACGAATCGCGTTCCAGACCTGGATGCAGGAGGCCGCGATCGCGACGGCCGGCCGCGGCCAGGACCTGTCGTCGGCGATCGCGAACCTCGAGCCGCTGGCCGAGGACGCCAACAAGCTGCTTCGGGTGCTCGACACGCAGGAGCAGACCCTCTCGCAGTTCGTCAGGAACACGGGTGTGGTCTTCGGCGCGCTCAGCGAGCGCCAGGGCCAGCTCCGCGGGCTGATCGAGAACTCCGGCGCCGTCTTCCGCACGACGGCCCAGCGCAACGAGGACCTCGAGGCGACCTTCAGGGCGCTGCCGACGTTCCTGGACGAGTCCCGCCTGACGCTGAACCGCCTGGAGACGTTCTCGAATGAGACCAACCCCCTGATCACGCAACTGCGCCCAGCCGCCCGGGAGCTCTCCGGCGTGCTGCGGCAGACGGCCCGGGCGGCGCCTGACTTCAAGGGCTTCTTCGTCGGTTTCCGCAAGCTCGCCGTGCGGGCGCGGACTGGCCTGCCCGCCCTGCGTGCGATCCTCGACACCGACCTGCCACCAGTGCTGACGCAGTTCAGTGACTTCCTGCGCCAGGTGACGCCGATCATCGCCACCGCGACCCGCTACAAGCGCGAGATCACGGGGTTCCTGGGCAACATCACCGGCGCTACGCAAGCGACCGTGGCGCAGACCGAGACGGGCGACTTGCCCGCCCACTATGTGCGCGTCTCGAATCCGCTGACGCCCGAAGCCTTCGCGTTCTGGGACAACCGCCTCGAGATGAACCGCAGCGCCGCGTTCCGCATCCCCGGCTGGGGCGACCTGATCGGAAGCCTGCCGAGCTTCGAGACCGCCCAGTGCGCCGGCGGCGCCAACGGCACGATGGACCCGAGCACCCCCACGGACCCCGACTTCATCCCCCGCGCGAACCTCGCGCTCGGCAGCACACCGGAGGACCTGTTCGAGCGCATCCAGGAGTTCGCGTTCGGCGGCGGGCTGAGCACGACGGAAACGCCCAGGCCGCCGTGCATCCAGCAGCCTTCGGTCGCCTCGATCGGCGAGGTGCCCGAGGTGACCCGCTACCAGCACGTCTACCAGGACCCTCCGTAGGCCGCGCCAGGGGCTCCGGAGCTCTCCGGGCGCACCAGCGGTGAGCGCCCTTTAAACGGCGTGCAGACAGCAAAACTATGCGAATCTTCCTGTGTTAGCGTCGTTGAGGAGAATCCAGCAGGGTGGGGGTGGCGCCAGGTCATAGCCGCCGAACCACTGCCCTCATGAAAAAGGAGTGGTATGAGAATGCGCAAGTATTTGGTTGGCGCCACCGCCGCTGCCGTGATGTCGGTGGCGGTCACTGGCGTCGCCCAGGCCGCCTACACGCTTCAGGGTCAGAGCCTGGTCGTGAACGCCGCGGCACCCAAGCTCGATAAGAAGAAGCCGGGGCCCCTCAAGAGCCTGTTCGTGGACGTCATCACGGACTACACAGGGACCACCGGCGCGGTCGACCGCAAGGCCAACAACACCAAGGTGTACTTCCCTAAGGACTTCGTGTTCAGCACCAAGGGCATCCGGCAGTGCGATCCGAACACCCCAGGGTTCAGCACCTCGACGACCGGGTCTGCGTTGGCGCTCTGCGGCAAGGCGAAGGTCGGTGGAGGTAGTGCCGCGATCGTCGGTCCCGTCCCGGGCATCACCGCTGTGGTGACCGCCTTCAACGGGACGAAGCCGGGCGGACGGAGCACGATCCTGCTCCACAGCCGTACCAGCGCCGGCACGACCACCGTGCTGATCGGGACGCTGAAGCCGAGCAACGTCGGCGGCTTCGGCATGATGCTGGACGTCCCGGTCCCGGCGCTGCCGCTGGGCCTTGCGATCAGCGATTTCAAGACCAAGATCGGAAGGGTCAAGGCCGGTAAGAAGAAGAAGGGTAAGCCCCAGAAGTACTACATCATGGCCAGGTGCAGCAAGAAGAAGTGGAGATTCCAGGCGATCACCACGTACGACGTCGGCGCGTCGACCACGGCTCCCGCGCGCGACAAGTGCAACCAGAAGTAGTAAGGCCTCGCATCTGAGGATGGAGCGGAGGGGCGGCCCGCGGGCCGCCCCTCTTCGTTCCCCGGCGCTTTGTAGAGAACTTCCGCGTCCAGACGAAACCCGACCTCGAGGAGATCCGGCCATGATGTTCGTACCGAGTCGCGTGCTGGTCAGGGCGGTATCCGCCCTTGCTGCCCTGGCTGCCGTGCTGGTGCTGGGGATGGGCTGCGGCGATGACGACGGCGGCGACGAGGGCGACTCGGAGGCGCGCCAGGAGTTCATCGCCCAGGCCGACCGCATCTGCGGCGAGGGCGACGCGGAGATCGACGCGGCGGGGCAGAAGTTCAGCAGCCGGCGACCCAATGACGTCGCGGGCCTGGTGAGCATGATCATCGTGCCCGGCCAGCGCGAGCAGCTGGAGGAGCTGAAGCGGCTGGAACCGCCCGAGGGAGACGAGGAAGCCTGGAGCGAGTTCCTCGACACCTACGAGCAGGGAGTGGATCAGCTCGAGGACGCCCCCGGGCAGGTCACGAACGGCGAGGCCTTCAACACGATCCTCGAGGCCCGCAACATCGCGCGCGACTACGGCTTGGAGGCGTGCGCGCGCGGAGCGTCGGCCTAGCAGGGCGGGCTACGCCGGGCTACAGCTTGGACTCCGCTGGCGGTAGGATCCCGCTCGACATACGGTCGGTGGTTCAAGGGAAGTCCGGTGAAAGACCGGCGCGGTCCCGCCACTGTGACCGGGCGACAGGCGTCGCTGAAGCCACTGACAGCCGCCGAGGCTGCTGGGAAGGCGCGGCGCTCATGCCCGGAAGCCAGGAGACCTGTCCCCGGCCAGCCAACTAGCCCTCGTGGAAAGGGGTGGCTTCCGATGAAAGTACGTTTCCTGCTCGCCGGGGCGCTGGCGCTGATGGTGCTCGCGCTCCCACCGGTCTCGGCGTCCGCGACGCCGGCGTTCTCGCTGCGCGTCGAGGCGCCGGGGCAGCTGCTGGATCCCGGCACTCAGTACGCGACCCGCAGCCCGATCGGCGCCCTGCGGGGCGAAACGCTTCCGAGTGGGAGCTGCGCCCGCGGATCCGGATCGATCCCGCTGGCCGGCCGCAACGCACTGGGTCTCCTCGCCTCGGCGGCGAATGCCAACAAGGCGCTACAGCCCATGTGGGTGGTCGAGGACTCCTTCGGCCGCCGCGTGTGCCGCATCGCTGCCCACAGCGAGACCGACACGCCGTTCACCGGGTGGCTCTACAGGCTCAACCACGTCGCGCCCCCGACGAGCGCCGAGCTGGCGCAGGTCGGCAAGGGCGACGAGGTC
Source organism: Solirubrobacterales bacterium (assembly GCA_021323175.1). Taxonomy (GTDB): domain Bacteria; phylum Actinomycetota; class Thermoleophilia; order Solirubrobacterales; family 70-9; genus VGBV01. The sequence goes on from JAJTCK010000039.1 coordinate 12,729, forward strand.
CTGTGGGCCTTCGCCGACTTCGGCGTCGGCACGAACACCGGCGATGAGCTGGTCCTCTTGGCGCCGCCTCGAACGATCCCGGGGCTGCTCGAGGTCACCGTCCAGGCGATCAGCTTCGACGGCGTCGTCAGGGCGGCTCCGGACGGCACCGTCGTCACGGGCGGTACGGCGCCGGTTACCACCACCGGCGGCAAGGCCACCGTGCCCCTCCAGCCCGGGACGACGGCCCTGCGCGCCACGGGCCCAGGCCTCGCGCCGACCGAGATCCGGTCCCAGGCGATGGACGTCTGCGTCGCTGCGGCGCTGGAGGATTGCCCTAAGCGGCGCGGCCTGAATTTGGTCGGCACGAACCTCCGCGACAACATGAAGGGCGGGCCGGGCCCGGATGTCATCCGCACGCGCGGGGGCCGCGACAAGATCCGCGTGCGTGGCGGAGGTGAGGACGTCGTCGTCTGCGGGAGGGGAAGGGACCTTGCGATCACCGACGCCGAAGACCGGCTGAAGCGGTGCGAGCGCATCAGAACTAGCGGCGACAAGAAGAGCAAGGGCTAGCGGGGAGGGCTGCGAGACGTCTCTGACCAGCGCCCCCTGGACCCTCGCGGCGGCTGCCGCGGCGCTGGTATGCGCCGCGGCCGCCGGCTGCGGGCTGGGTCCGGGGGAACAGGCCGGGGACGTCGAGCTGGCGGTGACGCGCGACTATGGGGCCCAGGCGGTTGTACAGGCCGATAAGCCGATCAAGGAGTCCGAGTCGGTCCTCGACGTTCTCGACGACGCGGCGGACGTCGAGACTCGCTACGGGGGAGGCTTCGTCCAGTCCATCGAGGGCATCTCGAGCGATACGGAGGACGGACGCCGCAGCGACTGGTTCTTCTATGTGAACGGTGTCGAATCCTCGCGCGGCGCGGCCGAATACGAGACCCGGGACGGAGACCGAATCTGGTGGGACCACCACGACTGGAGCACCGCGAGGAGGGCGCCGGCCGTGGTCGGCTCGTGGCCGCAGCCCTTCACGGGCGGTCACGCCGGCCTCGATTGGTCCACCGGGGTCTACTGCGGGGGCGCGCGCAGCGCCTGCCGGCGGGTCGACTCGGCGCTGACCGAGGCGGGGGTCGAGACCGGTTCGGACCCGGGTCCCGAGGACGACGGCAGGGGGACGGAAGGCGAGATCCGGGTCCTCGTCGGGCCGTGGGAGAGCATCGGAGACGACCCAGTTGCTCGTCTACTCGCCGGGGGCCCGCAGCGCAGCGGGGTGTTCGCGACCTTCTCGGGGGTCGAGCCCTCGGTCGGACTGACCCTGCTCGACGCACGCGGCAGGGTCGTCGAGGTCCTCACGGCCGCCGCCGGGCTGGTCGCGGCGCTGAGGCCGGACGAGGGCCCGCCGACCTGGGTCGTCACCGGCACCGACGACCGTGGCGTAGCGGCGGCGCTGGACCTGCTAGGCGACCCCCTGAAGGATCGATTCGCGGTCGCGATCTCCGAGAACCACGGGCACGTGGGGGTGCCGGTGCCGTGAGGCCCGCCCTTGCGTACCGCCCCGGCCGCAGCCCCATCCATCGGGCGCCGGTGTGGGTCGCAGGGTCCTTTCTGGGGGCGCTTGCACTGATCGCCTTTCTGTTCGACAGCCCGCTCGTGCTCGTGGCGGACGGCCTCGCGGTGGGACTTGCCGGGCTGGCGGCCGGCGCCCGGCGGGCGCTGGCGGCATCTCTGCGGCTGGCCATTCCGCTGCTGGTCCTGCTGACGGCGGTCAACGCGCTGGTCTCGCACAGAGGCGGGACCCTGCTGGTTCGCGGTTGGGACGTGCCGGTCATCGGCACGACCGACGTCACGCTGGAGGCCCTCGCGGCCGGCGCCGCGGTCGGGCTGCGCGTGGTCGTCGTGATCATGGCTTTCGCCGTGTACTCGGCCTGCGTCGACCCCGACCGGGTCCTGCGCGCCCTCAGGCCCCTCGCACGACGTTCCGCCCTGACGGCGACGCTCGTCGTCCGCCTGGTGCCCTTGGCCGCCGCGGACGCCTCTCGTATGCGAGAGGCGGCTGCCTTGCGCGGGCCGGGCGCCGCACCGGCCGGCCGGGCGGCGCTCGCCCGCCGTCTGGTCGAGGGATCGCTGGACCGCGCGATAGACGTCGCCGCGACGCTGGAGCTGCGCGGTCACTCCCTTGAGGAGCGAACTGTCCCCGCGCCGGAGCGGTCGGCCCCGTCGGCGGGGCTGCTGCTGGCAGCCCTGGCGCTGGCCGCGGTCGCCCTCGCCGGGCTCGCGACTGGGGCGGGGGGCTTCGATCCCTACCCGAGCCTGGCCATGGCTCTCGACGCCCCGACCCTCCTCCTGTGCGCGGCGCTGCCGGCCATCGCGGTCGCTCCGTTCGCCGGCGCCGGCGGCGCCTCGCGCGCCGCCGCTCGGGGGAGGGCCGCCCCCGCCGCCGGGGCAGTCTCCAGGCCGGGAGGCCGGGGTGGCTGAGCCGGTCCTGCGCTGCGAGGGTCTTCGCTACCGGTACCCGGGGGCGTCGGCCGACTCGCTTCGGGGCATCGACCTGGCGGTCGCGTCCGGTGAGCTGGTCGTGCTGTGCGGCCTCTCGGGCTCGGGCAAGACGACTCTCATGCGGGCGGCGTGCGGGCTGATCCCTCACTTTCACGGCGGCGATGTCTCCGGCGAGCTCAGGGTAGGTGGCCTCGACGTGCGCGACCACGGCCCCGCCGAGCTGGCGCGGGTTGTCGGCCTGGTGGCACAGGACCCCGAGAGCCAAGTCGTCAGCACGACAGTCCGCGCCGAGGTGGAGTTGCCGCTGGAGTTGCGGGGCGTGCCGCCCGACGAGCGGGCCCGCGCCGTCGAGGAGGTCTCGCTGGCGCTGGCGATCGCCCATCTACTCGACCGGGCTACGGACACGCTCTCGGGCGGTGAGTTACAGCGAGTGGCCCTCGCCGCCGCTCTCGCCAGCGGTCCGGACCTGGTGCTGCTGGACGAGCCCACCTCGCAACTTGATCCCGTCGCGGGGGACGAGCTGATCTCGCTGCTGCGCCGCCTGAACGAGGACTGGGGAGTGTCGGTGGTGCTGGGTGAGCACCGGCTGGAGCGCTGCCTCGGGGCCGCCGACCGCGTCGTCGCTGTCGCTGACGGCGCCGTTGCTTTCGACGGGTCCCCCCGCGCTTTCCTGGAGTGGGCCCTGGCCGAGTCGCCGGAGCTGGTGACGCCCGCCGCCCGCCTGTTCGCCCAGAGCGGCCTGCCGGTCCCCGCCGGAGTGAGGGAGGCTCGCGGGCTGCTCATGGAGCGGGGGCTGGCCGCTCCGAAGACCGAAACGGCGCCGCGGGGCCGGGAGGCGGCGCCGCGAGCGAGGAGCCGGTGGCGTGGGCGGAGGGACGCCCGCCGGAGGGCGGCCGCCGCGCTCGCCGTCGAAGGGGCCTGGGTGGAGCTGGGCGATGGCGACGAGCGGGTCGACGTCCTGCGCGCCGTCGATCTGACCGTATCGCGCGGTGAGCGGGTGGCGCTGATGGGACGGAACGGTGCGGGCAAGACCACGCTGCTGCGGGTGGTCGCGGAGGCTCTCGAGGTCCGGCGGGGAAGCGTCGCCGCTCCGGCCGGCGTTGCGATGCTGCCGCAGCGACCCGGCGACATGCTCGTGCATGAGCGCGTAGGGGACGAGCTGCCGGGCCCGGCCGGACTGGCGGCGCTGTCGCAGTTGGGCCTCGCAGGCGCGCTCGACTCGGATCCGCGGGACCTCTCCGGCGGCGAGCGCCAGCGGCTCGCGCTCGCCGTCGCTCTAGCGGGCAGGGGAGCGGGAGAGGGCGAGCCGCCTGGAGCTGTGCTGCTCGACGAGCCCACGCGCGGAATGGACCGGGCGCGCAAGGGTGAGCTGGCCCGGCTGGGTCAACGCCTGTCGGAGTCCGGCGCGGCCGTGATCGTCGCCACCCACGACGTGGAGTTCGCCGCCGCCTTCGCCGACCGCGTCGTGCTGATGGGCAGCGGAGAGATCGTGGCCGACGGGCCCGCGGACCGGCTGCT
>JAJTCK010000113.1 GCA_021323175.1 Solirubrobacterales bacterium
GGTCGCCTTGGTCGAGTCATTGCCGGCGGCGACCAGCAGGAAGAAGCCCATCACGATCTCGTGCTCCTCCAGGCGCTCGCCGTCGACCTCGGCGTTGACCAGGACGCTGGTCAGGTCGTCGCTCGGGTTCTCGCGCCGGTCGGCGATCATCGCCCGGCAGCGCTCGAAGATCTCTGGGATGTCCTCGTTCACGATCTGATCGACCCCGCCCGGGTTGAGGTCGTCGTCGCCCAGCCCCAGGGCGGAGTTCATCAGGGTCGCCCAGACCCGGTCGTCCTGCTCCGGGATACCCATGAAGCTGCCGATCACGCGTGAGACGACCGGCTGGGCCACGTCGCTCACCAGGTCGCACCCGCCGCGGTCGGCGACCCCGTCCAGGACCTTGGCGGCGATCTGCCTGATCGCCCCCTCGTGCTCGGCGATCCGCTTGGGGGTGAACCCGCGCTGGAACAGGGCCTTGAGGCGGTCGTGCTTGGGCGGGTCCATCCCGATGAACATGGCGCGCTGGAGCTCCAGGGGCACGGCATGGGTCAGGCCGGTGACCCCGCCGAGCTCCGACGAATACGTCTCCCAGTCCAGGCTGACCTCGCGCACGTCATCGGCGCGCGTGACCGACCAAAAACCCTCTTCGTCGGGGTACTCGTTGATCTCGCTCCAGTGAACGGGGCAGCGCCCGCGCAACTCCGTGAACATCTCGTGCGGAGGCCCCTGCTCCCAATGGTCGCGGTCAGTGACGTCGAGCGCCTTCAGCTGCTCGTCATCGAGGTTCGCCGCTCCGATCTGCCGGACCTGGGCGGGATCGAGCTTGCCGCGGGGCCGCGTCGCCATCCCGCCGCACAATACGCGAAAACTGGCTGATCAGCCAGTTTTGCTCTTCCTGCTTAGCTGAGGCCGGTGAGCGCACGGGCATGGGCGGCCTTCGCAGCGGTCTCATTTCTGTGGGGGATCCCTTATCTCTTCATCAAGGTCGCGGTGGACGACGGGGTCTCGCCCACGTTCCTGGCCTGGGTCAGGGTGGTGCTGGGGGCAGCCGTCCTCGTCGCCCTCGCGTGGAGACTCGGATTTGCCGACGCGCTGCGCGGCAGTTGGGGCTGGCTGGTCGTCTTCGCGGTGGTCGAAATTGCGATTCCGTTCCCTCTCATCGCCGCGGGCGAACAGCACGTCGCCTCGTCGCTCGCCGCGATCATCATCGCCGCCGCCCCGCTGTTCGTGGCGCTTCTGGCGCTGCGGTTCGACCACAGCGAGCGCGTGGACGGGCGCCGGCTCGCGGGGCTCCTGGTCGGACTCGCCGGAGTCGCGGCGCTGGTGGGGATCGACGTCGCGGGAGACCGAGATGAGCTGATCGGCGCCCTCGCGATCCTGGTGGCGGCCTTCTGCTACGCGGTCGGGCCGATGGTCCTGAAGCGCCACCTGTCAGATCTGGACCCGCGCGTCTCGATGGGCGCCGCGCTGGTGATCGCTTCGTTCGTCCTCACGCCCGCGATCGCGATCGGACCTGCCCCCGAGGTTCCGAGCGCGGACGCCGCCATTGCGCTGGTGGTGCTGGGCGTGCTCTGCACCGCCGCGGCGTTCGCGGTCTACGCTTCGCTGGTCGTCGAGGTCGGTGCGGGCAGGGCGCTGGTGATCACCTACGTCGCGCCGGTCGTCGCCCTGGCCGCCGGGGTCATGGTGCTCGACGAGCGGCCCGGACCGGGAGCCCTCATCGGGCTGGCGCTGATTCTGGCCGGGTCTTGGCTTGCGACCGGCGGTAGGGTGCGCGGCGATGGAGGCCGTCCGAGCTGAGCGGCGCGGGTCGACGCTCGAGCTGACGCTCGACCGGCCCAAGGCGAATGCGATCGACGCGGCGACCAGCCGCGAGCTGAGCCGCGCCTTTGCGAAGTTCCGCGACGAAGATGATCTGCGGGTCGCGATCGTGACGGGCGGAGGAGAGCGCTTCTTCTCGGCGGGCTGGGACCTGAAGGCGGCGGCGGCCGGAGACACTGGGGAATACGGGCCGGGCGGCTTCGCGGGGCTCACCGAAATGTTCGACCTGGACAAGCCCGTGATCGCCGCCGTAAACGGCTGGGCCGCGGGCGGCGGCTTCGAGCTGGCGCTCGCGTGCGACCTGATCGTCGCCACCGAGGAGGCGCGCTTCGCCCTGCCCGAGGTGAGGCGGGGGCTCGTCCCAGACGCGGGCGGCGCGCTGCGTCTGCCGAAGCGACTGCCCCGGGCCGTGGCCATGGAGCTGATGCTGACGGGGAGGCCCATGAGCGCCGAGGAGGCGGGCCGGTGGGGTCTCGTGAACCGTGTCGTCCCGGCACCGGGGCTGCTTGAGTCAGCCCGCGAGCTGGCCGGCGAGATCGCGGAAGCTGGGCCTCTCGCCGTCCGCGCCGTCAAGGCGATCGCGGCGGCCACCGGCGAGCTGCCGGTCAAGGACGGGTACGCGCTGCTCCGCTCCGGCGGCGTGCCGGCGTATGACCGGGCATCGCGCTCCCAGGACGCGCGCGAGGGCCCCCGGGCGTTCGCGGAGGGCCGGGATCCGGTCTGGAAGGGTGAGTGACGGTGCCCGGGGTCCTCTCGCGCGAGGCGAACGCCGGCAAGGTCGCCCTAATCACCGGCGGCGGGACGGGGATCGGTCGTGCGTCGGCGCTCGCGCTCGCAGAGACCGGCTCCGCGGTGGCGATCTGCGGCCGCCGTCCCGAGCCGCTCGAGGCGGCGCGCGCCGAGATCGAGGCGGCGGGGGCAGAGTCCCTGGCCGTCCCCTGCGACATCCGCGAGCCCGATCAGGTCGCTTCGCTCGTGGATGTGGTCCTCGAGCGCTTCCAAGCCGTGGACGTGCTCTTCAACAATGCCGCGGGCCAGTTCCAGGCTCCCGCGCAGGAGATCTCGCCGAAAGGCTGGCGCGCGGTTCACAGGCTCACCCTGGACGCCGCCTGGGAGCTGACCCACGCCGTGGCGACCCGCTCGATGATCCCTCGCGGCTCCGGGCTCGTCCTGTTCAACGGCTTCTCTCCCCGGCGCGGGATCCCGGGATTCGCGCACGGCGCGGCGGCCCGCGCCGCCCTGGAGAACCTGACGGCAGGGCTCGCCATGGAGTGGGGCCGGCACGGGATTCGTTCCGTCTGCCTGGCGCTCGGAACCATCGAGACCGAGGCCCTCGAGGGATACGGGCCGGAGGCCATGGAGGCCTCGCGGCGCCAAGTCCCCCTGGGCCGGCTCGGCCGGCCCGAGGAGGTGGGGCAGCTGGTCGCGTTCCTCGCATCTGACGGCGGCGCATACATCACGGGCACCACCGTGGTGGTGGACGGCGGCGTGGACGCCTGGGGCCAGGCCGAGCCTCCGCCGCGTCCCGGCACCCGGGGCTGAGTCCGTCACCGTGCTGGCCTGGCAAGCTGCATGCGTGGCCAAGCGGAAGCCGAGGCGCAGAGGTCGCGAGCCGCTCCCCAGCGAGCGATACACCGATCCCGAGGGCAACGTGCTGGTGCTGCGGTCCCGGCTCAGCGCGAAGACGATCGGCAAGGTCCAAGAGGGCCTGTCGAGCCCCGCGGCCTCGACCGAGGACGCTTGGCGCCGCCGCGAGGAGATGCTGTTCGAGCGTCTCGCCGTGAGTTGGGAGATCGCCGGCCTCGATCCCCTGACCGATCAAGCGATGCTGCTGGGCCGCTACCGGATCGCTGACTCCGAGACCCAGCGCTGGGTTCGCGAAACCATCGCCACACATGTGGAGCGCCACATCCCGGAGCTGTCCGGCTAGCCTCTCGCCGCCTGTTGCAGGCGCTCGGCCAAGCGATTCATTCCGCGCTGCCTCGCGGCTTTCGCGGCTGAGCGGAAGTCGGTGCGCTTGCTCCGGGGCCGGCCGACCTTGACCTTGCGCAGCGTTGCGATCTCCTTGAAGGCGAGTAGCTCGTCGCGTTGCTCGGTCAGCGTCTGACGCAGCTTGGGCCGGGGCTCCCGGAAGGCGTTGGCGAGTAACGCTTCAAGCGATCCGTGCTTGCGCAGCAGCTCGGCCGCCCCCTTCTCGCCGACACCCTTTGCCCCGGGCAGGCCGTCCGACGGGTCCCCACGCAGCGCGATGAAGTCGGGCACCAGCTCGGGCGGGATCCCGTAGCGCCGCTTGACCTCGGCGGCTCCGATCAGCTCGCCACCCTGCTTGCCTCCCGTGCTGACGTACAAGATCTCCACCTCGGCCGACGCGCACTGGAACATGTCGCGGTCGCCGGTCATGATCAGTGTCCGCCCGCCGGCCTTCGTCTCCACCGCGGCGTAAGAACCAAGCAGGTCATCGGCCTCGTAGGAGTCCGTCTCGGCGATCGTCCAGCCGAAGGCGCCGAAGAAGGCGCCCGCGTCCTCCCACTGGGACCCGAGCTCCTCGGGGAACGCCGCCTCGCGGTCGGCGTGGTAGGCGGGATACAGCTCGGTCCGGTAAGGAGCGGCGTCGGGCCCCGAGCACAGCACGACGGCGCGCGGGTCGTGCTTTTCGACCTCGCGCAGGATCAGATTCGCCGTCCCGAGCAGCGCGTTGACGGGCTTGCCGTCGGCACCCTTGATCG
>JAJTCK010000114.1 GCA_021323175.1 Solirubrobacterales bacterium
AGCATCGTCGGCCCCCGCCGCGCGGCTTCGCCGGCTGCGTCGGCCACCAGGACTTCGGGGCGGCCCGACGCGGCGACCTCGATCGCCAGCGCCGCCGCCACCGCAGGAGCCGCCCTCTCAGAGCGGCCGCTGACGACGATGACCCGAGGCCTCATGGAGCAGCCCCCGCCTTCGCGGGGCGCGCCCATGCATGTGAGGTGACCGCCAGCCGCTCCGACAAGCCGGGCAGCGGCGACGGCGGGCGAAGCTCGACCGTGACCTCTCCCCCGCTCTCGCGGACCCGCACCCTGTCGCGTGCCCAGCCCGGCAGCGCCTCGCGGGCCGCCCGCAGTGGGTCGGTCCCCCCGGCAGCGGCCAGGGCGCCCGCCTCGGCGGCGCCGTCGGCCAACGAGAGCGACCAGCCGACCGCGAGAAGCTGAAAGGCGGCCAGGCCGGCCGCCAGCAGCGCGGGCAGCCCCGCCAGCAGCTCAACCGCCGCCTGCCCGCGTTCGTGGCCGCCGGGCTCAGCCATCGGCCGGATCGAGCCGGCTCGACACGGTCAGGGCCGGGCCCGACCCGCCCGGGAGCAGCATGGGCGCCCGCACGGTGACCTCAATCGCCTCGTCCGATTCCACCCTCGCCCCGCGGCGCAGCGCTCCCGGCAACGCGCGCAGGGCGGCATCCGCGCCGTCCCCGCCCACGTGCTCCGCACGGGCTCCGGCCCGGGCGGCGCTTGCCGCTGACCAGACCGCCCATCCGGCGGCCACTCCGTGAGCCGCGATCAGGGCGCAGACGACGAGCGCCGGGAGGATCGCCACGAACTCGGCCGACGCCTGCCCGGCTTCCGGGTGGTCGGGGTGTCCGCGCGGCCGTGGACTCACGGGGCGAACCTAGGACCGGGAGGCGCGCGCAGGGCGCGCGGGAAGTCAGGAAACGATCAGTAGGTCGTCGCGTCGCGCCAGACGACGAACACGATCGCGATCGCCGCCGCCATCAGCGCGATCCACGCCAGGACTCCGCCGTTCCACGAACGGAACTCCTCGTAGCCGATTATCAACAGGACGATCCCGCCGATTGATCCGAACAGCAGGGCACGCTTACCGTCCGGGATCGTGTCCAGGGTCATCTCCTGGCTGCGGTAGTAGCGCGACGCGGCCCACGCGATCGCCGCCAGGAAGGTCATCGAGAGCGCGACTAGAACGGTCTCCGCCGCCGCGTCGCCGCCGGGGACGACGGCGACGACGAACGCCAGCGCCATGATGATCGCGACGTTCCGGATAGTCTGGACCACGCGCCGATTCTAGTCTCGCACCGCTTCGTTGCGCCCGGACCCCTAGACGGCGCAAGCGGTGTTAGCGTTCCCCGCGGCCTTGGCGCCGCCGCAGCTGTATCACCGAAAGTCAACGAGGGCAGATGGGGCAGACCTCGACGCGAACCGAATCGATCGCAGGGTCCGAGGGGGCCGACGCCGCGCTGCGCTTCGCGCGCCGGGTCCATCTTGGGCAGCACCGTAAGCAGACCGGCGGCCAGTTCGTGGAGCACCCGATCGCGGTCGCCGCCCTGCTCGCAGCGGAGGGCTGTTCGGACGACGTCCTGATCGCGGCCTACTTGCACGACGCGGTCGAGAAGACGCCAGTGACCAGCGACGAGATCCGCCTGCGATTCGGCGACGAGGCTGCCGCGGTCGTCGACGCCCTGACCGAGGACGCCTCGCTGGAGGAATACGCCGAGCGCAAGCGGGCGCTGCGCAGCCAGGTGCTGGCGGCCGGAGAAGTCCCCGTCCTGATCTACGCCGCCGACCGCCTGGCCAACATGCGCGACTGGCTCAGCCTGCCTCCCGAACAGCGCGAGCCGTGCGCCGGGCGCCTGGAGACGACGCTTCCGGAGCGGCTGCAGCTGTGGGCCGAGGATCTCGACGAATTGACCCGCTTCGATCCGGAGCTGGTGTTCCTGGCCGGGATCCAGGTCGGCCTCGCAGAGCTGCGACGTGGATCGGGCGGGGTCGCCCCCGGCGCCTAGGGCTCGCCCGCTTCGTCCTTGCGCCGGCGCAGCAGCGGCCCGGCGTACCAGAGTGCCGCGAACACGAGCGCGGAGCAGGCCGTCACCGCGATCGTCGCGGCCGTCTCGAAGAGCAGGTCGCTGATGAGCGCGATCACGCCGCACATCGCGAGAGCCAGCACCGTGAGCCCGGCAAGGGTGAGCCGATTCGCGACCAGGACCAGGTACTCCTTCTCCTGGCGCCTGAAGAGCAGGCGGTGCGCGGCGGTGGGGGCGATGAAGAGAGCGGTGGTGAGCGCCGCAGCGAGCAGGATGCCGAAATAGAGCCTCTCCTGCAGCGGGGTCAGCGCCTCGAAGCGCTGAGAGAAGGGCACCGTAAGCAGGAACGCGAATAGGACCTGGACCCCGGGCAGGGCGACGCGCAGCTCCTGCAGCAGCTCGGCGAGGTTGCGATCGGCCCGCTCCTCGGGAGACTCCTCCCGTCCACTGCCGGTCTGACTCGGCCCCTCGGGATCGGCGGCAGTCATTTCGAGAGCATCACCACCATCCCGAGGATGATTCCTCCCGCCGTCACGATAAACGCCAGCGCGGCCATGCCGCCCGCCCCAGCAGCCAGAAGCGGGCGATCGGAGCGCCGCAGGTCGGCGAGGCGGGCAAGGCTGAAGATCATCACCGAGAAGGAAGCGGTGATCCCGACGCCGGCCACGAGCGACGCGACGACGGTCTCCCACAGCTCCTTGGTGTCCACGATCGTCCCGATCAAGCGCCGGCCTCCGCCCTCGCCTGAGAGCGCCCCAGCAGAGGGGTGCGGTTGCGCTTCAGGAATACGACCGCCCCCGCCATCGCCGAGATAATCGCGACGATGGCGACCGCGGCCGCGCCACCGCCCAGCAGCTCGGTGAGCCCGTAAGCGGCGGCGCCGACCGCCGCTGCCGCAGGCAGCGTCAGCAGCCAGGCGACGACGATGTTCCCCGCCACCCCCCAGCGCACCGCGGAGAGGCGCTTGCCGGCGCCCGACCCCATGACGCCGCCGCTGATCACCTGGGTCGTGGACAGCGGAAACCCGAAGTGCGTGGAGGTCAGGATCACGGCGGCCCCCGCGCCCTGGGCCGAGAACCCCTGGGCGCTGTCCATCTTGATGATGCGCGTGCCCATCGTCCGGATGATCCTCCAGCCGCCCGTATAGGTGCCGAGCGCGATGGCGGTCGCGGCCGAGATGACGACCCAGAAAGGGACCTCGGCCGACTCGGAGAGCGTGCCGTTGGCGATCAGGGCCAGTGTGATCACGCCCATCGTCTTTTGCGCGTCGTTCGTCCCATGGGCCAGGGCGAGCATCCCGCCCGAGACGACCTGGCCGAAGCGAAAACCCCGGCCGACAGGCCCCGGGCGCTCGCGCCCGGTGATCCCGTAAGCGACGTTGATAGCGATCGCTCCGATGACGAAGGCCAGGGTCGGAGCGATTATCGCGGGGATCAGGACCTTCCCCAGAATTCCCTCGCCGAGGACGGCGCCCGCACCGGCGGCTGCCAGGGTGGCCCCCACGACACCGCCGATGAGCGCGTGGGAGGAGCTCGATGGCAGCCCGAACCACCACGTCGCGAGATTCCAGGTGATCGCGCCGATCAGCCCAGCGAACACCACGGTCGGCGTGATGGCGCCCCCCTCGACCACGTCATTCGCGACGGTGGCCGCCACTTCAAGGGAGATGAAGGCGCCGACGAAGTTGAGGACCGCAGCGAAGCCCACCGCCAGGCGCGGCGGCATCGCGCGGGTCGAGATCGAGGTGGCGACGACGTTCGCCGTATCGTGAAACCCATTGGTGAAGTCGAACGCCAGTGCTGTGGCGACGACGATGTAGAGGATTACGTCCTCGCTCACGCGTTCTTGATGACGATCCCCTCGAGCAGGTTGGCCGCCGTCTCGGTGGAGTCGATCGCGCGCTCGAGCCGAAGGAATATGTCACGCCAGCGGATCACGACCATCGGGTCGATGCGGTCCGCGAACAGCGCGGCCACCGCATCGCGATAGACGCGGTCGCCGTCGTTCTCCAGCCGGTGGATCTCGATCCAGTAGTGCTCCAGGTCCCTGAAGCCGCCGAGGTTCTGCAGCAGGCCGAAGAGCTGCTCGCAGGCCTTGACCAAGACCTCGGTCAGCTCGAGCGCCTGGTCCATCGGGGCCTCGATCTGGTACAGCCCCATGAAGTCCGCGGCCTCCTCGATGTAGTCGACGATGTCGTCCATCTGGGTGGCCAACCCGTAGATGTCCTCGCGGTCGAGGGGTGTGACGAAGGTCGTGTTGAGGCGCTGAATGATGTCGTGGGTGATGCGGTCCCCCTCCTGCTCCGCCTTCAGGAGGTCACGCGCAAGGCCGCGGTCCTCGGGCCACCTCTCGAACATGTCGCGCAGGAGCTTCGCCGAGCGCAGCGTGTTCTGGCCGGCCTCGGCGAAGAGGTCGAAGAAGACGCGGTCCTTGGGGACTAGCGAGAACCGGGCCACGGCGGCGAACCTAGCAAGGCGCTCGGCGTGCAGCCCCATCAGTTCACGCTGGAGGTTGCGTCCCGGAGGCTGTGCGGGCCGCAGGCGCCTCCAGTGCCCTTCGGCGTCCAGCTGCCAGGCATCCGTGTCGTCAGCGAACGCCCGGTCGAGCACGTCGGTCAGCTCCCGCTGAAGGGTCTCGTTTTGAACCGGTGCCAGGAGCTCGACGCGCGTGTAGAGGTTGCGCGGCATCAGGTCGGCTGAGCCGATCAGGATGCGCCGGTCGCCCGGGCGCTCGAACGAGAAGATCCGCGAGTGCTCCAGGAAGCGGTCCACGATCGACACGACGCGGATGTTCTCCGACACGTCCGGGACGCCG
>JAJTCK010000115.1 GCA_021323175.1 Solirubrobacterales bacterium
CTTCACCGCGGATGCCGTCATCTACTCCATCCCGGAATGGCCCGATGACCCTGAGTACCACGGGCACGCCGGCCTTCGGAAGCTCACCCGGCAATGGACCGAGAACTTCGACTCCTTTGGATTCGATGTCAGCGAACTCCGCGACGAAGGAGACACGGTGATCGCCCTTTATGAGCTCGTTGGACAGACGAAAGGTTCAGCCACGCCGATGAGAATGCAGATCGGCGCCGTCTGTGAGTTCAGGAACGGACGAATCGCTCGGCAGCGTCTCTTTTCCAGCTGGGAAGGCGCCCTGGAAGCCGCCGGGCTGTCGGAGTAGGTGATGTCGCAGGAGAACGTCGAGAGGGCACGCCGGGGCTTTGAAGCCTTCGCTCGAGGAGGGCCGGAAGCGGTGGTCGACTTCTGGGACCCCGAGATCGAGCTTTGGCTGCCCTCGGGCATGATCCAGGCGGGAGGCACGTACCGGGGGCGCGAAGCGGTTCTCGGTTGGATGAAGGAATGGGCGGAGGCGTGGGAGGAGATCGAGTACACGCCCGAGGAGTTCACCGAGGCGGACAACACCGTCGTCGTCGGCGTGCTCTACGAGGGACGCGGGAAGGGCAGTGGGGTCAGAAGCGAGGGCAGGTTCTGGTACTTGTTCAAGTACCGCAACGGAAGGCTCTGGCGGTGGGAGCTTTACCCCGAACGGGCGCAGGCCCTCGAAGCCGCGGGGCTGCGGGAGTAGGCGATGTCTCGGGAGAACGTCGAGGCCGTTCGAGAGATGAACGAGGCCTTCAACCGCGGCGATTACGCCGCGGCGCTCTCGGCACTCGCTTCAGATGTCGAGTGGCACGCGCCGTCCGGGGTCTCCATCGGCGAAGAGGTCTACCGCGGGCACGACGCGGTGCGGAAGGGTTTTGCGCTCTGGCTCGATGCCTGGGAGACGTACCGATTCGAGCCCGCCGAGATTCTCGATCACGGAGATCACGTGGTTGTAAGCGGCACCCAGACGGGTCGTGGCCGCGGCAGCGGCGTCGAGATCAAACTCCAGACGTTCAACGTCTTCACCTTGCGAAACGGGAAGGTCATTCGCATGCGCAACTTCGATGATCGTGCCGAGGCCCTCGAGGCCGCCGGGCTGCGGGAGTAGCTGTTTGGACGAGAAGCGGTGACGCGCGCCTAGCGCCAGCGTTCCAGCAGGTCCTCGTCGCCGACCTCGCGGAGCTTGCGGGCAGGTACTCCCACAACGACCGCTCGGGGCTCGACGTCCTCGGTGACCACCGCCCCCGCTGCCACGAAAGCCTCGGGGCCGATCTCGACGCCCGGGCAGATGACGGCGGCCCCGCCGACACGGCAGGCGCGCCGGAGGGTGGGCGCGTGCGGCGGGCCGGGATCGTGGCGGCCCATCGTGTTGTCGTTGGTGAGGGTCACGCCCGGGCCGATGAAGACGTCGTCCTCGACCACGGTTCCGGCCGTGACGTAGCAGTTGGTCTGAACCTTTACGCGCTCGCCGACCGCGACGTCATTGTCGACCGCGCTGCCGCGTCCGATGACCGACTCGGCGCCGATCCGGGCGCGCTCGCGGACCTGAGCCTGGTCGCCGACCACGGCGCCGGGGCCCACGTCGGCCCCGGCAAGGACCACGGCCCCCGCGCAGACGGCCGCGCCCTCACCGATGGACGCCGGGGAAGGGGGCTCGGCCGAGGCGGTGGAGCGGGCTCCAAGCTTCGGAGGCTTGCCGATGACCGCGCCGTCCTGCATCGTGGCGCGGGGTCCGATGCGGGTACCCGCGTGGATGACGACGTTGGCGCCGATGTCGCACCCTTCGGGGATCTCGACCCCCTCACCGAGCAGCAGGCCCGGGGCGAGGTCGGAGTGGCGCAACCCTGTGCCGCGCTCGGCCGGCACCGGCGATCAGGCGCTCGGGGAGCCGGCCGCCACGGGCTGCGGCGTGCCGCCGGCGTCGAGCGAGCTCTGCAGGGCCTCGAGGACGCGGACGACGGCCAGGCCGGCCGGACCGTCGGTGCGCGGCGTCTCGCCGCGGTCTATGCAGTCGACGAAGTGGGCGCACTCGAGGCGGAGTGGCTCGTCGTTGGGGACGGCCGGGCTCACGACCGCGCCCGAGCGGGTGATGTACTCGCCGTAGGTGTCGGCGGCCGGGTCGAAACCCTTGTCGTAGATGGTGAGCTTGCGCTCGAGCGCCATGTCGTCCAGGGTCGCCATCCGCTCGGAGCCGACGACGGTCAGGCGGCGCTCCTTGTGGGGGTCGAGCCAGGACAGGTGCAGATGCGCTGCGAGCCCCGAGTCGAAGCGGATGTAGGCGAAGACGACGTCTTCGACGCCGTCGCGGACGTATGCCTCGCCGCGCGCAGTCACCTCGTTGGGCGCCCCGTCAGCCAGCTCGAGCAGGACCGAGACGTCGTGGGCGCCAAGGCTCCAGAGCGCATTCTCGTCGGCGCGCAGCTTGCCGAGATTGAGGCGCTGTGAGTAGAGGTAGTAGACCTCGCCCAGCTCGCCCCGCTCGATCAGGTCCGCGAGCTGGCGGACGCCGGGGTGGTAGCAGAGCAGGTGCCCGACCATCAGCACCAGCCGGCGCTCGTCGGCGAGCGAGACCAGGCGCTCGGCGGCGACCGCGTCCTGGGCCAGCGGCTTCTCGACGAAGCAGTGCTTTCCGGCCTGGAGCGCGCGCTCGGCCAGGCCGGCGTGGGTCGACACCGGCGTCGTGATCGCGACGGCGTCCAGGCCGGGATCCGCGAGGACCTCCTCGAGGTCGGCGGTGAAGCGGGTATCCGGGTAGACCACCGAGTACTTGGCGCGGGCCGCATCGTCGGCGTCGCAGCACCACGCAAGCTCGCAGCCCTCCAGCGCGTCCAGGTTCCGGGCGATGTTGGGTCCCCAGTAGCCCAGGCCCACCACGCCGATGCGGGGCCGCTCAGCCACAGACGGCATCGGGATGGGGAGCGGATGTCGCGGGCGCGAGCATTCGGGCAGCGTACGGACTAGAGCCGGACGACGTTACGGGCGCTCTTGCCGCGCGTCACCCCGCGGAAGTCGACCACCAGCGGCGCCTCGGCGACCACTCTGTCGTGGTCGACCTCGGGATGGGCGGTGACGATGCACACCAGGTCAGCTCCGCGCATACCGTCGTCCAGGTCCACCGACTCCAGGCCGAAGTCGGCAAGGGCCGCGACGTGGGGGTCGTGGTAGTGGACGTCAGCGCCCCGCTCGCGCAGCAGCTTGATGATCTTCAGCGCGGGCGACTCGCGGATGTCGCCGACCCCACCTTTGTAGGAGACGCCCAGGATCAGGACCTTGGAGTCGCGGACCGGCTTGGAGACGTCGTTGAGGGCGTGCTCGATCCGCGCGACGCAGAAGTGCGGCTGATTCTGATTGATCTTCCCCGCGAGCTCGATGAACTCGGTGTAGAAGTCCTGCTCGCGGGCCTTGTAGGCCAGGTAGAAGGGGTCGACCGGCAGGCAGTGCCCGCCCATCCCGGGGCCCGGGTCGAACCGCATGAAGCCGAAGGGCTTGGTCGCGGCGGCGTCGATGACCTCCCAGATGTCGATCCCGAGGCGCTCGCACAGCATCGAGAGCTCGTTGACGAGCGCGATGTTCACCGAGCGGAAGATGTTCTCCAGCAGCTTCGTCAGCTCCGCCGGCTCGGGCCCGCTGACGCGGACGACCTCGTCGCAGATCTCGCCGTACAGAGAGGCCCCCGCCTCCGTGCACTCTTCGGTCAGGCCCCCAACGACCTTGGGGGTGGTGCGGACCGTGTAGTCGGTCCGGCCCGGGTCGATGCGCTCCGGCGAGAAGGCGAGGTGGAAGTCCCGCCCGGCGGCCAGGCCGGACTCCTCCAGGATCGGCATCAGGCGCTCGCGCGTGGTGCCCGGATAGGTCGTCGACTCGAGGACGACGAGCTGCCCGTTCTGGAGCACGCCGGCCAGCGAGGTGCTGGAGTCGACCAGATGGGTCAGGTCGGGCTCGCGCGAGCTGGTCAGGGGGGTCGGGACGCAGATCACGATTGCGTCGCACTGCTTCAGGTCCTCATAGCTGCTGGTCGCGCGCAGCCTGTCGCTCAACGCCGTGAGCGTCTGGGAGGGCACGTCCTCGATGTAGCTGCGGCCCTCGCCGATCGCCTCGAGCTTGCGTGGGTCTGCGTCGAGGCCGATGACCTCATGCCCCGCTTCGGCGAAGGCGACGCCGAGCGGCAACCCCACATAGCCGAGGCCGATGATCCCAACCCTTCTGGCTGCCATGACCGCAAGAGGATAGGGCGATCAGTCGAGGCGATCGGCGAGTGCCCTTGCGACCCGCTCTCCGGCCATGCCGCCCCCATACAGCTCAGCCGCGGGCGAGATCTCCCGGCCTGGCCGGGGCAGCTCCTCCAGGGCGCGCGCCGCCGCCTCGGGATCGAGCCCGACCAGCCGGTTCCAGCCAGTCTCGATGGTAACCGCTCGTGAGGCGCGGACCAGGCGGGTGAAGTCCAGATAGCCCAGCGGTGCAACCGTCCTGATGCCGCGCTCGCGCAGGCCATCCAGCAGGCCCTCGGCCTCGAGCCGGGCCCGGGTTCGTGGGTGGACCGCAAACACGACAGGGGCTTCGCGGGCACCGCGAGCCAGGACCTCGACCAGCGCGCGCAGGTTCGCGGGATCGTCGACATTGCCCGCGCGGTGCGCAGTGGCTGCGATGAAGCCGCCCGGCTCCAGGCTTAGGCGTGCGAGCACCTTCGAGCGCTCGTCAGCGACCGGGCCGAAGATCATGGCGACGTCCGCCATCACGTCGCCGACCAGTACGGCCGTCTCGCCCAGCCCCTCCCGCTGGAGGTTGCGGACGGCGGCGTCGGTCGAGCAGAGCGACAGCGCGCTGAGCGCGTCGGCCACGATCCGGTTCACCTCTTCGGGCATCGAACGGTTGAACGAGCGCATCCCGGCCTCCACGTGCGCGAGCGGGATCCCAGCCTTCGCGGCGACCAGGGCGCCCCCCAGGGTGGAGTTCGTGTCCCCGTAGACGAGCACCACGTCCGGGGCCACCTCGCCTGCGAGCGGTTCGAGCCGCTTCACGATCGCCGCCGTCTGGGCGGCGTGGGTGCCGGAGCCCACCTGCAGGCGGCGGTCGGGGGGCGGCACGCCGAGCTCCTCGAAGAAGATCTCCGACAGCTCGCGGTCGTAGTGCTGGCCCGTGTGGACCAGCACCTCCTCGGCGCGCTCGCGCAGCTTCGTGGACACCGCCGCGGCCTTGACGAACTGCGGGCGGTTCCCGATCACGGTCAGGACCCTCATCGCCCCTACGCTACGCGCCGTGCCCGACTGCCTCGTATGCCGTCAACCCCTCCTCGAAGAGGGCGCGCTGCGCAGCTCCGACCCTCAGGGAGTGGCCCCCGGCGAGTTCGAGGTGCGCGTCTGCCGCCAGTGCGGCGGGGGCACCACGCTGCCGCTCGTGGGCGTCGAGGTCCTGCCGTCCTATTACCCCAGCGAGTATGGCCCGCATTCCCGTGCCGGGGCGAGCGGGCCGCTGGCCCGCGCGACCATGGCCGCCCGCCTGCGAACGCGGCTCTTTCGCGGCCTGAACGACGCCGTCCAAAGCGGCGAGGGCCGTGGCGATGGGGGCGGCACTCCCAGGCTGCTGGACGTGGGCGCCGGCAGCGGGGACCTGGGAGGTGCCCTCGCCTCGCGCGGCTGGAGCGTCGTCGGCGTGGAGCCATCCGCGGCCGCATGTGAGCTCGCCAGGGAGCGTGGTGTGGACGCCAGGCACGGGACCCTGGAGACGGTGGAGCTGGAACCGGCGGGATACGACGCCGCCGTCTTTCACCACAGCCTGGAGCACGTCCCTGATCCCGTTGCCTCCCTGTCTCGCGCGCGCGACGCCCTGCGGCCGGGCGGGGCCGTTGCGGTCGCCGTTCCCAACTTCGACTCCGACCAGCGCCGCAGGCTGGGAGCGGACTGGTGGGCACTCGACGTGCCGCGCCACCGGTTCCACTTCACCCCCGATGCGCTGCGGCGGGCGTTCGGGCGGGCGGAGCTCTACCCGGCCTGGCTTCGCCCGACCGCGAGCGTCCTGGCCCCTGCCGCGAACGCGCAGCAGCGCCGCACGGGAAAGATGGAGACATCCGGGGCTCGGTTCCTGGCCGGCTACGCGCTGGCCCTGGCCGCCTACCCGGCGCGCTGGGCGGTCGCCGAGGCGCGGCGCAGAGGGGAGTTCGTCGGAGCGATCGCAGTGAAGCCGTGAGCACCGAACCGGGCGGGGCGCGCGCGGCCGGAAGGCACTGCTCGATCTGCGGCGCCGGGCTGCCCGAGACTCCGCAGATCACGGGCCGGGACCTGCTTCACGCGGTGCCGGGCGAGTTCGCCGTCCACGTCTGTTCGGGCTGTGGGGCCGGCAACACCCGCCCGCCCCTTTCCGCCGAGCAGCTGGCTCGTCACTATCCGGACACCTACGGCCCCCACCGCTCCGAGGGGCCGCTGGCCGGTGCGCTGGGCCGGGCGCTGGCATGGCGCGAGTTCCGGGTCGGCGCTGCCGGGGCGCTCGGCGAGATGCCCGGGGGTCGCCTACTCGACGTCGGCTGCGGGGACGGGGAGACCGCAGCGCTGGTCGCACGCCGTGGCTGGCGCGTCCGCGGCGTCGATCCCTCTCCGGGGGCCTGCGAGCGCGCCAGGGCCCGCGGGATCGACGCCACGGTGGGGACCCTCGACACCGTGGAACTCGAGCCCGGCGCGGCGGACGCGGTCCTCTTCAACCACTCCCTCGAGCACGTCGGCGACCCGGTCGGCGCCCTCTCGCGGGTGCGCGAGGCCGTGCGCCCCTACGGCCTGGTCGCGGTCAGCGTTCCGAACTTCGGCTGCGCCGCGCGCCGCCGCTTCGGGCGGGACTGGTTTCACCTGGACCTGCCGCGACACCGGGTCCACTTCACCGAGGGGGCGCTGCGACTCGCAATCGAGCGCGCCGGCCTCGAGACCCGCCGCACATGGACAACGACAAGCCCCAGCGGCCTCGCGGGCAGCGTGCAGTACCGCCGGCTCGGCGGGCTGGCGGTCCGGGAGGGTCCGGCGCGGAGGGCCATCGGCCAGGTCGCGGGGCTGGCGCTGATCCCGGCCGCGCGCACCGAGCAGCTCGCGGGTGCAGGGCGGGACTTCCTGCACGCCCTGGCAACCCGCCCCGCCGAAGCTGCCGGAGGGTGAGAGGGGCGGATTCCACACTCTGGCCGTTTTTGACCCCGGGTCGGGAACAGCAGGACCCTGGTGGTAGGCGGCGCCGCTCGTCGGCTTCAACCTGGTCCGCTCCCTGCCGACCGCGGGGCCGGCTCGGTCATCTGTGGCTGGGGAACCTCGCGCGGGTGGCCGGTGCGGACCTCTACGTGACGACGCGGAGGTGACCGCGCTGAGAGGTGGCCGACCCCCTCACGGCCCCGGGGCGGGTGCCCCGCCCGCGCCCGGAAGGGCGCTGCGGTCCGGCGCGCGCAGCAGCACCCGGACGGCGCGCCAGTACCCCCGCAGCGCCCAGCGCAGCGGACGTGCGCCGGCAACCCCGCCCAGATACGGCGAGTCGAGGCTGGAGGTCAAAAACGACGCGAACTCTCCCGCTCCGATCGCGCCGGCGGACTGGATCGCCCGCCGCTCGCGCAGCGTCGGCCCGATGTAGCGAAGGACGTCGAGGCTCGCATCCAGCTTCTGGCGCCACCAGCCGCCCGCCACCGAGATCGCGAACATCGCAAGCTCGGTCGCGAGCAGGGCGGGGGCGAGCAGGGCGAGGAGCGGCCCCGGGTAGTCGCGCAGGATTGTGGCCCAACGATTCCGCTCGAGGAAGCGATACTTCTCCGGGCCGCTCGCGAACTCGTAGTCGTGGTCCACGACCGCCTCCGGCTCGATCCCGATACGGCCTCCGCCGAGCCTGAGCCGCAGCGAGAGGTCCACGTCCTCGTGGTAGAGGAAGTAGCGCTCGCAGAGGCCGCCGACCCGAAACCAGGTGGAGCGAGGGATCGCCAGGCAGGCGCCCGACAGAAACGGCACCTCGGTGGGAGCCAGCTCCTGAGGCACGGGCTCGCCGGCGGCGCCCGCCCACGCGACCCCCGTGAAGTGAAGGGCCCCGCCGAGCGTGTTGACGACGCGCCCCCCGTCGGCGGTGACGAGGCCCATCCACCCCGCCCATGCGCGCCCGTCGCGCAGCGGGGCCCTGATCGCCTCGCCGAACCCCGGTCGGGGGGCGGCGTCCGGGTTCAGCAGCACGAGCAGGTCACCGGAGGCCGCCCCGGCCCCGGCGTTCGCGCCGGCGGCGAACCCTGCGTTCTTGGGCAGCCTGACGACGCTCGCATCCGGAGCGAGCTCAGCGGCGACCCGCGCGGACCCGTCGGTCGAGGCGTTGTCCACGACGACCAGCTCGTCCCCCTCCCGAAGCTCTCCGAGCAGCGCGGGAATCGTGCGGCGGAGCTCCGCGGCGCTGTCGTAGGCCACGATCACCACCGAGAGGCTGGATG
>JAJTCK010000040.1 GCA_021323175.1 Solirubrobacterales bacterium
CCCACGTACACGTCCACCGAGCGGTCGCTTTTGCGGTAGGTCCGGTGCCAGACGCGCGTATACAGCTCGTCCCGCGTCATCACCCGCTCCGCGTTCTGCGCCAGCTCCGCCAGGACCTGAAGCTCCCGGACCGTCAGAACCAGCGGCCGCCCATCCACCAGTGCCGCGCGGTCCGCGGGCCGGATCTCCAGGCGGCCTGCATACACAGGCGCTCCGTCGACCGCAGTCGCCGTACGCTCCGCGCTCGGCTCCGGCGGGCCGGCCCCGCCGATGGCGTGCGAGCCATTGTTCGTCATGCGGTACGAGGATCGTCGGGACCCGGCGCGCCGGAGTTATCTTCGAGTGAACTTCGGGTGAACGCCCTGTGAACGACCCCGGGTCCGCTGTGGCGCCGGCCGGCGTCAGTCCGGCGTGGCGGCCGGGGCGACCTCCGGCGTCGGCCTCTCCTCGCCGACGGCGATGAGGGCATCCTCGCCCACCGAGAGCGCTCCGGTGGGCTCGGACCCGAGAGGCTCCGGGTCAAAGCGGTAACCGATCCCGAAGTGGGTGTGGATGTAGCGCCAGCTCCCCGAATTGCGCTGCAGCTTCTGGCGGAGCTTGCGCACGAAGACATCGACCGAGCGGTCGCCGTGCGCCATCGCGTATCCCCACACCCTCTGGTAGATGTCCTCCCGCTCGATCACCTGTCCCGGCGACTCGGCGAGGAGCTGGAGGAGCTCGAACTCGCGGCGGGTCAATCCGACACTCTGGTCGCTGACGAAGACCTGATACTGGTCGGCGCGAATCTCGAGCTCGCCGGCCACCAACGGACCAACGTCGTGACGCGTCGCCGCCCGCTTGCGCCGCCGGACCACGGCCTCGATCCGGGCCATCACCTCCTCGGGGTGGGACGGCTTGCCGATCCAGTCGTCCGCACCCATCCGCAGACCCCTGACCCGCTGGGCGACCGTGGACTGGCCGGTACAGACCAGCACGCCCAGGCCGGGTACGGCGCCACACACCCGCTCCAGGAAGTCCCAACCCTCTGGACCGAGCACCGTGACGTCGACCAAAAGGGCGTTCAGCTTCATCGCCACCAGCTCCTCGACCGGGACGCTGCTGGAGAACACCCGGTGCTCCCAGCCGGCGCCCTCCAGGCGCTTGCCGAGAACGGTGAGAAAGGCGCTGTCGGTGTCGATCACCGCCAGCCTGATGGTGCCTGCTTGATTGCTCATCTAGGCCTGCCCTACGCGGCGGATGATAGGGCGGTACACGGCGCGACCGCGACCCACGCAAGCGCGGTTCACCGCTTTTTCACACGCTCAGACCGTGTTTTCGAGTGGCGCCCGGAACGGCACCCTGGGGAATATCCGGATCTTCACACGGGCCAGGCAAATTCTCGAAAAGCTCCGCTCACTCACGAGATCCCTCTCTCGTCAGCGCGCGCGACCCCACCCTGCCCCGGGTCGCGCGCATCCTCTTCGGACCCGGCGGCGGCTCTGATCCTCTCCCAGAGCCGCCGCCGGCCCGCGTCGCCGCCGGCCACGCCCGGCGCAGCCCATAATCAGGACGTGGCCCAGGCTGACGCGCATTCACACTCGCACGGCCATGCACCGTCAGCGGACGCCGACACCAGTCGCCTGGCCGCAGCGCTCGCCCTGATCCTCGGCTTCATGGCGGCCGAGGTCGTCGCCGGGATCGTGGCGGACTCGCTGGCGCTTCTCTCCGATGCGGCGCACATGCTCACTGACGCCGTAGCGATCGCGCTGGCGCTATTCGCCCTTCGCCTGGCGCAGCGGCCGCCCGGCGGCAGCTTCACCTACGGGCTGAAGCGGTCCGAGATCCTCTCCGCCCAGCTCAATGGCGTGACACTTCTGCTGCTGGGGATCCTGATCGTGATCGAAGGCGTGCGACGCTTGTTCTCACCGCCCGATGTCGAAGGCTCCCTCGTCCTGATCGTCGCCCTGATCGGCATCCCGGTCAACCTCGCGGCCCTGCGGCTGATCGGCAGCGCCGAGCGCCGCAGTCTGAACGTCGAGGGCGCGTTCCGGCACATCCTCACAGACCTCTTCGCTTTCGTCGCCACGGCGATAGCCGGCGCGCTCATCCTCACGACCGGGTTCGAGCGCGCGGACGGCATCGCCTCTCTGCTCGTCGCGGCCACCATGCTGTGGGCCTCCTACGGGCTGCTGCGGGACTCGGGCAGGGTCTTCATGGAGGCGGCGCCTCGCGACCTCGCCCCGCAGGCCATCGGCGAGGCGCTGGCGGCCGAGCCCGACGTCATCGAAGTCCACGACCTGCACGTCTGGGAGGTCACGACCGGGATGCCGGCCGTCTCCGCCCACATCATCGTCGGCCCCGATGATGACTGCCACCGGGCGCGCTTCCGCGCGGCGCACCTGCTGGCCGACCGCTTCGGGGTCGAGCACTCCACCCTGCAGGTCGAGCACCGCCACGACGAGGGGAAACTGCACTCGATCGAGCGCCCCTGATCATTGGACCCCACCCTGCGCCTCCTCGCCCCGTGTCTGAGAGGATGAACCGTGATTCCCGTGCTGGCCGACCTGCCCCCAGGAGATTCGGTGGACCTTGAGCTTCCCGCAGGCGCCGGTAGCGTCCGCACCGCGCGGAAGTCGGTGGGCGATTACGCCGCCGAGGTGGGTGCCGAGCGCTTCGACGTCGAGCTCGCCGTCTCGGAGGCGGTCTCGAATGCGGTGGTCCACGCCTACCCGGAGGGTGGAGCCGGGACGATCAGGGTCCGCGCGAGGGCCGTCGGCGACTCGCTCGAGATCACCGTGTCCGACGACGGCACGGGACTGCGCCCCAACCTCAACAGCCCGGGCCTCGGTCTGGGGATTCCCCTGATCGCCAAGTTGAGCGAGGCCTACCGGCTGGAGGACGGCCCCGGCGGGGGCGCGATGGTGAGCATGAGCTTCAGCACGGCGCCTGCATGAGCGACGATGGAACGCCGCTCTCGGTTTCCAGCGAGCGGCGGGAGGACACGGTTGTGATCACCGTCGCGGGCCAGCTCGATCTGTCTGTGGTCCAGGAGCTCGACGCCGCCCTGGCCGACGGCGCTGTGGACGGTGCCCGCGGGGTGATCGTGGACATGACCGAGCTGGAGTTCATGGACTCCAGCGGCCTGCGCGCGCTGTTGTTGAGCGCGGACCGGTTCGGGACCGCCGGGCTGCCGTGGGCCGTGGCCCTCGGGAAGCATTCGCCCGTTCGCCGCCTGCTGGCGCTGTCGGGGGTCGAGGATCGCCTGCCGCTGTTCACCAGCAGGGACGAGGCGGTCGGGTCGCTGTCGAGCGGGGGCTGATGGCGGCCGCGTCGAGATCGACGCACCCTCGCGCGGACGCAGCCGCGTTTGAACCGGGCAGCCCGGCTCACTTCGAGGCACTGGTCGAGTCCTCCGAGGACGCGATCCTGAGCAAGGACCTGGACGCCGTGATCACCAGCTGGAACCGGTCGGCGGAGCGGCTCTACGGCTACACGCCCCACGAGGCGGTCGGCCGGCCGATCTCCATGATCATCCCTCCCGAACGCGCAGACGAGGAGAAAAAGATCCTCGCCAGGGTGCTGGCCGGCCAGCGACTGGAGCATTACGAAACCCAGCGAGTCAGGAAGGACGGCCGGCGGGTCTTCGTATCCCTGACCGTCTCCCCGATCCGCAGCGGGGACACCATCGTCGGCGCGTCGGTCGTCGCCAGAGACATAAGCGAGCGGGTCCGGGCCAGGCGGCGCGCCGAGAAGCTCCAGGAGGTGACCAGCGCACTTGCCAGGGAGGCGGAGCCTGACCGCGCGATCGAGGTGCTGCTCGAGGAGGCGACCGAGGCACTCGGGGCGGATGCCGTGGCGGTCGGGCTGGTGACCGCCGACGGCGAGCGGATCGAGCTGGCCGGCTCGCGTGGGTACAGCAAGGACGACTTCGACGCGTGGCGGACGTTCCCGCTTGCAGCGGACGTGCCAATGAGCGTGGCGGTCCGCGAGCTAAGCCCGGTCTGGAGCTCGAGCCGCGAGGACGTGATGCGCCGCTTCCCTCCGTTGCGCGAGGCGGACTTCCGCTTCGAGGCGCTCGCTGTCCTGCCGCTCGTGATCGAGGGCCAGGCTCTGGGCTCGGTCTCCTTCAGCTTCGCCGAGGCACGACCGTTCGGCCTCGAGGAGCGGGCGTTCGTCGCCTCCGTCATGCAGCAGGCGGCCTACAGCATCGACCGCGTTCGGATCTTCGACGCCGAGAGGCGCACCCGCCAGCGCCTGGCGTTCCTGGCCCGCGCCAGCGAGGTGCTGGTGGAGTCCCTGAACGAGGACGACATCCTCGTAGGGATCGCCGAGCTGTCGGTCAGGCACCTGACGGACTGGTGCACGATCGAGGTGCTGGATGACGAAGGCGGCCTCACGAACGCCGCCCTGGCCCACGTAGACCGCAGCAAGGTGAAGATGCTCGGCGAGTACCGCCGGCAGCACCCGCCCGATCCCGACGCCCAGGTGGGCAGCGGCCCCGTGATCCGCTCCGGCGAGCCCGAGCTGATCGCGCGCGTCGACGACGAGCTGCTGCGAGCGGCGGCCACGGACGAGGCTCACCTGGCGACGCTCCGCAGCCTCGACCTGGTCTCGGTGATGACCGTCCCGCTGAGCGCCCGCGACCGCACCCTCGGCGCGATGACCTTCGCCTCGTCTGACCCGCAACGGGCCTACGACACGGACGACCTGGAGCTGGCAGCCGACCTCGGCCGCCGGACCGGGCAGGCCCTTGATACCGCCCGCCTGTACCAGCGAGAGCACGAGACCGCGCTGACGCTCCAGCGCGCCCTGCTTCCCCAGAGCCTGCCCGAGATCCCCGGCGTCGAGCTCGCAGTGCGCTACCTGCCCGCCGAGGCCGGATTGGAGGTGGGCGGCGACTGGTACGACGTCCTCCAGCCCTCGCCCGACAGGGTCGATCTCGTGATCGGGGACGTCGCGGGAAGGGGCGTCCGCGCTGCCGCCGTGATGGGCCGCCTCGCGATCGCGCTGCGGGCGTATGCACTTCAGGGACAGCCGGTCGAGGAGGTGGTCGAGGGGGTCAACCGCCTGATGGGCCAGTTCGAGTCGCGGGAGATCGCGACGCTCTGCCAGGTGAGCATCGATCCGGGCAGCGGTGCCGGGACCTACGTCCGCGCCGGCCACCCGCCCGCGCTCCTGCGCGCCCCGAGCGGCGAGATCTCCGAGCTGACCGGCCGGGGGTGTCCCCCGCTCGGTTGGCTCGACGAGCTGGAGCCGCGCGCGTCGCCGATCCGGATGGAGCCGGGCAGCGTCCTGCTGCTCTACACCGATGGGCTGATCGAGCGCCGCGAGTTCGGGCTGGACGTCGGGATCGACCGCCTGAAGTCTGCCTTCGCCGCGAGCTCCGCCGACCCCCGGGTCATCGTTCGCGAGATACCAACGGCGCTGGGCGCCGAGCGGGTGCCCGACGACATCGCCGTCCTTGCGGCTCGGGTCGGCTGAGCCGGCTGCGCCCGCTCGGGCTGTTCAAGCCTTACCTGCGGCGGCTCAGCTGATCGCGCCGGTCGCGGCGAGCACCAGGACCAGGATGCCGAGCGGGATCCTGTATGCGACGAAGACGTCGAGCGTGTGGCTGGCCAGGTAGCGGAGCAGCCAGGCGATCGACGCGTATCCCGACGCGAACGCGACGAGGGTCGCTATCGCCGTCGCGCTGACGGATGCGCCGTCACCTCCGATGTCCTGCAGCTGGAAGAGCCCGCTCAGGACGACCGCCGGCACGGACAGCAGGAAGGAGTAGCGGGCGGCCGCCGCGCGGTCGAACCCCATCAGGAGCCCCGCCGAGATCGTCGCTCCCGACCGGGACACGCCCGGCACGAGCGCCAGCGCCTGCGCGAAGCCGATCGTGACGCTGTCGCGCGCGCCCACCTCCGAGATGCCCCTGTCCTGTGAGCCGAGGCGCTCAGCGATCAGCATCACGAAGGAGAACAGGATCAGGGCCGAGCCGATCAGGTAGAGGTCCCGCGCGCCCGACTCGATCTGGTCCCGGAAGACGAACCCGAAGATCGAGATCGGGATCGTGCCGAGCAGGATGAACCAGCCCAGGTTGGCCTGGTGGGAGCGCTCGCGAAAGGGGACGCGCAGCTCGCGGATCCATGCGGTCGCGATCTCCAGCAGGTCGCGGCGGAAGTACAGGAGGACCGCGGCCATCGTGCCGAGCTGGATGACGGCGGTGAATCCGGCGCCGGGGTCATCCCAGCCGAAGAACGCGGGCACGATGCGCAGGTGCGCGCTCGAGGAGATCGGGAGGAACTCGGTCAGCCCCTGGACGAGTCCGAGGACTATGGCCTCGAGAGTGCTCACGGGCGGGCAGGCTAGACAGAAGCCGCCCGGCGCAGCGCCGGGGCGTTCCCGCCGTGCGCTAGATTGCGGAGACGATGCGCGCACACCTGATCGGCATCGTGTTCCTGGCGGTCACCGCCCTGTTGGCGCTGGCCCCGGCTGCAATCGCCGCCGACGGCGTCGGCCTGTACGGTCGCACCGACGACAAGGTCATCACCTTCTTCGCATTCGGCGTCATGGCCTTCTTCACGATCCTCGTGATCGTGCTGTCGCTGGTGCAGAACAGGCTGGACAACCGCAAGGAGAGGCGCACGCAGGACCTCGAGCGCCTCGGCTCCTAGCCCGAGCGGGGAGCGCCGTGCCGCCGGACGAGTCAGGTCGTCGCGGCGTTGTCGAAGCCACCCGGCGAGCCGAGCACGATCGGGCGGCCGGAAGCGGCGGGGCCAGGCCCCGAAGGACTCCCGCGGCCCAGGCGCGACCCCGCGCCGCTGTGTCGAGCGGCGCGGCGGCGGAGCCCCGCGCCGCAGATCCGGCCCTCGTGCCGACCTCCTCCCGCCACCACACCAGCCTGCGACGCCCGACGGTCAAGGTGGCTGTTGCGCTCGCACTCGTCTCCGCGATCGCGGTCGGCGCTGGATCGCTGCTCGGGCTGCCGCTACCGGTCGTCGGTGACGACGGTGGCGGGGTCGGCGCCACGCAGGCCGGCGTGGCCAGCCTGGCCTCCGCCGGAATCTCTCCCGGGACGCCCGTGGGCCTGATGAAGGGTCCGTACCACCCGGTCGTGATCGAGAGCCCCGACTACGGCGAGGGCCCAGCCAGGTTCGGCGCCGACCGCGGGGGCCGCAGGCACGAGGGCCAGGACGTCTTCGCCCGTCCGGGAACGCCACTGGTCGCGGTCCGTGACGGCATCGTCGTCGACGGGGGCGGTGGGCGCAGCTTCTACTCGCTGGGCGGGGGCAACACACTGGTCATCTACAGCCCGTCGGACGACCGCAGCTACGTCTATCTGCACATGCTGAAGCCGGCGCTGGTGAACCAGGGCGATCATGTGCAGGCCGGCCAGCTGGTCGGTCAGATCGGCTGCACCGGCAGCTGCGACGGACCCCACCTGCACTTCGAGGTCCGCCGGGGGCGCGCCGTCTTCGGACCGCAGCGGAAGGCGTTCGACCCGCTCCCGCTGCTTGAGGACTGGCCGGTCCGCCCGACCGAGTGAGCTTCTCGCTCGGCCGATCCATCCGCCCCACCGGCGCCGCGCCAGGCGGCTGGCGCCCGACCGCATCGCACCGCGGAATAGGATCGGCCCATGAGCAAGGTTCTCTATGAGCGCGCCGGCGCGGCCGCCCTCCTCACCATCAACCGCCCGGAGCGACGCAACGCCGTCGATCCGGAGACGGCCGATCGCCTGCTGGAAGGATATGAGCGCTTCGTCGCCGACGACCAGGCGAGAGTGCTGGTGCTGACCGGCGACGAGCAGGCCTTCTCCGCCGGAGCCGACCTGAAGTCCGTGACGGAGGCGGTCACCGATGAGACCCTCGCCAAGCAATGGCTAGCCGACCGTCCCAACGGCCCCCTCGGGTTCACCCGCCTGACCTCACCGAAACCCACGATCGCCGCGATTTCGGGATACGCCCTGGCCGGAGGCCTGGAGCTCGCGCTGTGGTGCGACCTGCGAATCGGGACCGAGACGGCCAGGCTCGGCTTCCCCGAGCGCCGCTGGGGTGTCCCGCTGATCGACGGCGGCACCCAGCGGCTGCCCCGGATCGTCGGCATGGGCCGCGGTCTGGACCTGATCCTGTCCGGCCGGATCGTTGAGGCCGACGAGGCGCGAGAGATCGGCCTCCTGACCGAGGTCGTACCGCCCGGGCGGCACGTCGAGCGCGCGCTTGAGATGGCCGAGGGCCTGGCGGCCTTCCCCCAGAAGACGATGCTTTCGGACCGCCGCGCCGCGATCGAGGGGCTCGGCCTGCCGCTGGACGACGCCCTCACCCTGGAAGCCGAGATCGGAGCTGACTCCACCGCGACCGGCATCGAGGGCGCCGCCCGCTTCGCCTCGGGCGAAGGCCGCGGCGGCGAAGGCGCCGGCGTCTAGTCCTTGCGAAGGCGGTCGACCCAGGGGTGGAAAGTGTTCACAACGCCAATCTCGCCCCCTAGATCCGGAATGAGGGGAGTAGTCGCTTCTCGGTTTCCCCCGCAACTTCGGCGATTACCTCCACGTAGCCCTCGAGCGGGGTGCCACGGATCTTCGTGGCGAGCAGATCGTCCACCTGGAAGACGCCGGCCGAGTTGTTCATCTCGATCTCGATCTTGACCGGGCGGTCCGCTCCCGCATCGATCCGAACCTCGTCGATCGCCGCCGCCGAGAGGGCGTGGATGCCGTACTGGCCGCCCTCGATCGGCAAGCGGGAGCGGCCCTGCGCCATGTCGAGCGCGTCCGCGACGCGGACCACGCCCGCCTCAAGGGTGTAGGGCTCGCCGCGGCGCCTGTGGCCGATTACCGCGTGCAGGACCTCGGAGATCACGACGGTCTTCTCGGGCTCCTTGTAGATGCCGTCCAGCAGTGGGTCGAGCCGGTCGGCGACCAGAAACAGGCTGTAGTCCTCGTGGTCGGCGCGGTGTATCGACATGCCGGCATCGTGAAGCAGGGCCCCGGCCGCCACCACGACCTCGGCGTCGCGCTGGCGCATCTGATGCTGGGAGACCATCGCGGGCTCGATGTCCGCCTTGGCCAGCAGGCGCAGGAGTCTCAGCGCGATGTTCAGGACGACCTGCACGTGGACCCAGGAGTGGTCTGACATGCCGAGCCGGTTCGAGGTGACCTGCGCCATGTACCACCACGCGCGCACCCGCTCGTCGTCGTTGACGGCGTCCAGGAACTGCTCGAGCTTGCGGTTGCCGCGCGTGGGCGCATGGACGGACGCCTCAGCGACGGCCTCCTTCGGCGTCCGCCGACTGGTGTCAGGCCCGCCGTCGCGCGCCTCGCTCGCGGCCCGCTCCAGCTCCGGGGATGTCCCGTCGCCCTTCTTCATCCCCGCAGCGGTCAGCTCGCCCTTCGTTCCCGCGGAGGGCCCGTCGCCCTTCTTCGCGCTTTTCTTGGAGGCCTTCGCCATCGACCCATCATCCCAGCGCCGCCGGAGGACGGCGTGACAAGCGGTTGCCCTCCCGCAGCGGGATCTCCACCGCCAGAACGGCTGCGAAACTTCCGACCTGGCCCGGGGTTAATTTGCCGTCGTTGGCGCCTAATCAGGGGAGTCGAGTGAGCGTCTGCAAGAACACGGGGCTGAGCATTCCCGAATGTAGCTGCGGCCCATGCCTCAGGGCCCAGCTCGAAGAGCACATGCCCGCGCTGCGCGAGCGCCGCGAGCGCTCCACGCAGTCGGGACCCTCGGCGAGCCAGACGCGTCGCTCGGGCGGGCAGCGGCGCGTGGCCTGAGCCCGATCCCGCCTCCGCCGGCCGGCCGCCCGGACCGCTGGCCCTGTCACGCCTCGGTCGGCGCTTCCGCAGTCCTGCTGAGGACGCCGACGCTCGCCGCGACCACGAGCGCGATGCCTGCGGCCTCCAGCACCGACAGGCCCTGGTCCAAGGCGATCAGACCGACGAGCGCGGCGACCGCCGGCTCCAGGCTCATCAGAACGCCGAAGACGCCGACGGGCAGCCGCCGCAGCGCCTCCAACTCGAGCGAGTATGGAATGACCGAGCTCAGGACCGCGACTGCCGCGCCGATCGCGATCACGGCGGGGCTCAGCAGCTTCTCCCCTCCGAAGCCCGCGCCCGGCAGGACCATCACGGCGGCCGCGACGATCATCGCCAATGCAAGCCCCTGTCCGCCCTCGAAGGCACGCCCCACCCGGGCGCTGAGGATGATGTAGGCGCCCCAGAAGCCTCCGGCCGCCAGCGCCAGCACGACGCCCGTCAGGTCCGGAGACCCCGCAGGCCCGGCCAGCATCACGATGCCTACCGCGGCCAGTCCGACCCACAGCAGGTCCCACCGCCGCCGGGACGCCGCCACTGCGACGCCGAGCGGGCCCACGAACTCGAGCGTGACGGCGATTCCCAGCGGGATCCGGTCGAGCGCGGTGTAGAAGCACAGGTTCATCGCCGCCAGAGCGAACCCGAACAGCAGCGCCAGCTGGAGCGCCCCGTCGCCGTGGCCCCTCAGGCTGGGACGCCAGATCAGCGCCAGCAGCAGCGCCGCGAACAGCAGCCGGTAGAAGACCGTGCCGCCCGGCCCGATGTCGTCGAACAGCGTGGTCGCCGCCGCCGCGCCCAGCTGCACTGACACGACCGCGGCGATGACCAGGAGCGGCGCGGCACCGAACGCACCCGCCGGATCGGACCGTTCTCTAATCCCCGATCACCTTGATCACCAGGCGCTTGGGGCGGCGTCCGTCGAACTCGCAGTAGAAGACCGCCTGCCACGGACCCAGGTCCAGCCTCCCGTCGGTGATCGGCAGCACCACCTGCTGGTGCGTCAGCAGGTTCTTCAGGTGCGCGTCGCCGTTGTCCTCTCCCCCTCGGTGGTGACGGTAGTCCCCGCCCTCCGGGAGCAGCTGTCGGGCGACCTCGTTGGAGGGCTCCCTCCAGCTCGGAGGAGCCAGCTTGTCGAGCCACTCCAGCGCGTCCGCCTGGATGCCCGGCTCGTCGTCGTTCACCCACACCCCCGCGGTGATGTGCATCGCCGAGACCAGCACCATCCCCTCGCTTACCCCTGACTCGTCGACGGCACGCTGCACGTCCTCGGTGATCCGAACGAACGCCCGCCGCTCATCGGTCTCGAACGTCATGTAGTCGGTGTGTGACCTCACAGGCCCTCCTCTCGCGGATGTACCGCGCCACATCGTCGCGGGTCAGATGCTCTAGCCGCAGGCCGGCCAGGGGTTCGAGCCACTCTGCCTGATCAGCATCGCCGCGCGGCGGTCCTGCTCGATCTCCGAGGCGCGGGCCGGGTCTCCGAGACCGCCGACCGATGCCCAGGTGCCGCGGTGGAACTGGTACTTGCCGCGGTAGAGGCCATCCGAGGAGACGGCCTTGGGGTCTCCGTGGGACTCGCACTCAGCGATCGCGTCCAGGCGTTCGCGTGGGATGCCGAGGACGAGGGGAGCGTTGAGCGCCGTCCTGACCAGCCTGCGCTGGGACTGGTGCATGCGCTTGACGGGCTTGACGATCGCGCCCGACGCGAGTTCCAGCTCCCCGGCCTCGCCTGCAAGGTTGAGGTCGCTGACGTTCGCCGCACCGAATCCGAGGACCGCGAGAGCGAGCGCGGTCAGGACGACCGTCCCCGCCCGCTTGCCGCGGCGGCGGACGCCCGGGGAATCGGCCCCGGAGGGGACATGCTCGGCGACTTCGCGCTCGCCCCATTCGCTGCCCTCGAAGGGTTCCCGTGGCACGAAGGGCTGGAAGATAGCGATGGCGGTCAGACTTACGCCGATGAACGCTCGAGGGAGGAACAGGCCGTGCCGCCGCTGCGCCTGATCCGCCGCTCGTTTCCGGACGACCCCGAGCTGGGCACGGCCGTCTCGCGGGCGATCCTGACCCGAGTCGCCGCGGACGAGCTGCCCGCGACCATGCGCGTCCACCGCCCGGCCCGCGAGGTCGCGTTCGGCCGCCAGGACGTCGCCGCGCCGGGCTATCCGGCGGCCCGCGAGGCGGCGCGCGCGGCCGGCTTTGCGCCGGTCGAGCGACTGGCCGGCGGCAGGGCAGCCGTCTTCCACGAAGGGACGATCGCGTTTGCTCGCGCATTCCCGGACCCCGAGCCGCCGAAGCGGACCTACGAGCGCTTCATGGAGATGGCCAAGCTGGTCGCAGATGCGCTGAGGCGGATGGGCGTGGACGCGCGGATCGGCGAGGTTCCGGGCGAGTACTGCCCCGGCGCGTACAGCGTCAATGCGAAGGGACGGCGCAAGCTCTCGGGAATCGGGCAGCGCATGATCCGCGGCGCCGCCCACGTCGGAGGCGTCATCGTGGTCTCCGGCGAGGACCTGGTCCGCGACGCGCTGGTCCCCGTCTACCAGGCCCTTGACCTCGAATGGGACCCGGGAACCTCCGGCAGCATCGCCGCCGAGCTCGGGCGCGACGTGACCGTGGACGAGGCGATCGAAGCCGTGGTCGCAGAGCTCGGGGCCGCCCACGACTTGGAGGAAGCCGACGTCGACGACGAGACGATGGCGCTCGCGCGGAGTCAGTCTTGAGAGACTTCACGGCATGAGGGTGCTCGCGTTCAGCGACATGCATCGCGACCTTGACGCCGCCGCGTCCGTGGTGGAGCGCTCGGCCGACGCGGACCTGGTGATCGGCGCAGGCGACTTCGCCTCGGTCCACGAGGGACTCGAGGAGGCGGTCGAGGCGTTCGCCGGCGCGCAAGCACCGATGGTGCTGGTCCCCGGTAACAACGAGACCGAGGACGCCCTTCGCGCCGCCGCACCCAGCGAAGCGACGGTCCTGCATGGCGAGGTGACCGATGCCGATGGGGTAACCCTCTTCGGCCTGGGCGCGGGAATCCCGATCACCCCCTGGGACTGGAGCTTCGACCTGAGCGACGAGGAGGCGGCCGACAGGCTCGCCGGCGCGCCCAAGGACATCGACCTGCTGGTCCTTCATTCCCCGCCCAAGGGCCACTGCGACCAGAGCGGGTCCGGCGACCACCTCGGAAGCGAGGCCCTGCTGGCCGCCATCGAGCGGCTCCAGCCCAGGGTCGCCGTCTGCGGCCACATCCACGAGTCCTGGGGCGCCGAGAGCCGGATCGGCGAGACCGCCGTCTACAACCTCGGCCCCCAGGGCCGCGTCATCGACATCTGAGCCCGCCCGTCACCGGGTGGTGCCTCCGGGGGGCTAGAGTGCCGCCCATGCCTGAGGCCGAGAACCCGCGCGGCACGGAGGAATGGCGAGTCGAGGTCAAGCTCGACGAGGGCCAGCACGACTCGCTGGGAAACCGCCTCCGGACCCTGGACCTGGACGATGAGGCGCGCGAGCGCCTTGGCGGCAGCGTCATCGTGACCCGCGACGGCGCCGACATGTTCCTCTACGCCTGGCATCAGGTCCAGCTGACGCGCTGGCATCCGCTCGCCGAGGAGTGGCGGCCGGCCGAGGAGCCGCTTCCCGAGCGAGACGCCGATCTGAACGCCGAGGAAGAGGCCCGGGAGGATGCCGGGCGCCGCGAGCGTGAGGCCACAGGGCAGTACCCCTGGGAGGTCGTGATCGACCTGCCCGACGTCCGGGCGACCCGCGAGCTCGCCGACCAGCTGATCGAGCGCGGTCTCCCGGTCAAGCGCCGCTTCAAGTACCTGCTGGTCGGAACGCCCAGCGAAGAGGCCGCCGTCGAGCTTGGCCGCAGCTTCGAGGGGAACGTGCCCGAGGGATCCCACGTGGGGATACGCGCGAACCCGCATGACGCACCCCTGCCGGCGTTCGTCTGGCTCGGCTCGCTGAAGCCCGGCGTCATGCGCGACCTCGGACTCTGATGGCCGCGCCCGGTTTCGGGCGATACGACCGCGACAGCCTCGAGTTCGCCCGCGTACTCGCGTTCACCGACGGTGTCTTCGCGATCGCGATCACCCTGCTGGTGGTGGGCATCGAGGTCCCGTCCATTCCGGACACCGACAGCGTCAGGGAGCTGGCCAACGAGCTGAATGACCAGACCGGCAGCTTCGTCAGCTTCTTCATCAGCTTCGCCGTGATCGGGCGCTACTGGCTCGCCCATCACACCTTCGTGAGCCAGCTGCGGGGGATGGACCGCCGGCTGATCGGTCTCAACCTGCTCTACCTCGCGTTCATCGCCTTCCTCCCCTTCCCCACCTCATTGCTGGGGAACTTCTTCGAGAACCCGCTCTCCATCGCTCTCTACGCCGTCGCGGTGGCCGCCGTCAGCGGCATGGAGGTCGTGCTGTTCCGCCACGCGTACCGCGCCGGGCTGCTCGCCCAGGAGGTACCCGCCGTGGTCTACCGCTGGGGCATGCTGATGTCGCTCTCGCCGGTGGTCTTCTTCCTGCTCTCGATCCCGGCGGCGTTCGTCAACACGAGCCTGGCCGTGGCCCTCTGGCTGCTCGGGGTGCCCTTCCAACTGCTAGCGAACCGCTGGAAGCCCAAGGATGCCGACAAGTATCTGATCGGGGGCTAGCGGACGGCCCTGCCGCTGCCCCGCAGCAGCAGCCAGCGGCCGCTGAACTCGAACACGTCCTGGCAGAGGATCTCGCCGGGACTGTCGTGCACGTAGAAGTAGACGGGATGGCCGGCGTAGGTGACCTGGCGCGTGCCGTCGTCTCGCTCGAAGGTCCCGAGCCTGCCGGCCTTGACGCCCCTGCCGGCAACCGGCCTGCCCCTGGTCAGGAAGGGCGGCCATGCCTCGGCGCACTCTCCGTAGCAGTCGCTCCGCCCCTTCCTGTCCTTGGTGAACAGGTACAGCGCCTTGCCCCCGCCGTTCATCAGCACCTTGCCGTACTCGCTGCCCTTGACCTGAAGCTTCACGCCGAGCTTCTTCGCCGTCGCCCCCGGGGCGCCGAACCCGGCCATCGTGAAGATCGCGAGGAGTGCGGTGGCGAGGAGCGTGCGGCGCATCCGCCCCCAACCGTTGCGGGCCGGCTTCAACACGCGGTAAACGGGCGGACCCAGAACATCCACCCAAACGAAGTTCACCCGCAGGCCATACCGTTCGGTCCAGGGCGGGATCAGGGTGATCCCCGATGGATCGCAGCCCCGCCGTCTCGTAGGTTGGAACCTGCACCCGAGGCGCAGTCGCGCCGCCACCGACCAAAGGAGCAGTCTTGAATGAGTCCCCGATAGTCGCCGCCCATGACCTGGTCCGCGTCTTCGGCGAGGGCGACGCAGCCGTCCGTGCCGTAGACGGCGTCACGATCGACTTTCCCGAGGGTGCATTCACGGCGATCATGGGGCCGTCGGGCTCCGGCAAGTCCACGCTCATGCACATGCTCGCGGGACTCGATCGGCCGACGTCCGGAACGGTCACCATCGACGGAACCGACCTCTCGACGCTGGACGACGCCGACCTGACCGAGCTGCGCCGGGACAGGGTCGGGTTCGTATTCCAGTTCTTCAACCTGCTGCCGGTCCTGACGGCGGATGAGAACATCCTGCTGCCGCTATCGCTAGCCGGCCGCGACCCCGACAACAAGCTGCATGACCGGCTCGTCGAGGCCGTCGGGCTGGAGGACCGCCTCACCCACCGCCCGTCGGAGCTGTCGGGCGGCCAGCAGCAGCGCGTCGCAGTCGCACGGGCCCTGATGTCCCAGCCCTCCGTCGTCTTCGCCGACGAGCCGACCGGCAACCTCGACTCGAAGGCCAGTGAAGGGATCCTCGACCTGCTGCGGCGCGCGGTGGACGAGTTCGGCCAGACCGTGGTGATGGTGACCCACGAGGCCTATGCGGCCGCGATCGCCGACCGCGTCCTGGTGCTGGTCGACGGCAGGGTCGTTAACGACGAAACGCCGGAGAGCACCGAGCACGTCCACGATCTGATGAATCAGGCGGCCGCTTGACCTCGCTTGCTCTCCGCAACCTGGGAGCGCGCAAGCTTCGCTCTTTCCTGACCGCCCTGGCGATCCTGCTCGGGGTGATGATGGTCGCCGGCACCTACGTGCTCACCGACACCATCGAGCAGTCGTTCGACAAGATCTTCGCGGAATCGAACGAGGGCGTCGACGCCGTCGTCACCTCCAAGCAGGCGGTAGAGACCGACGACAACACCGAGCCTCCCATCGACGCCGGGGTCCTCGACCGGGTGCGCGAGGTCGATGGTGTGTCCATCGCCGAGGGCAACATCGGGGATCCCCAGGTGGCGATCATCGACAAGGAGGGCGAGCGGATCGGCGGGGGCGGGGCGCCCACCTTCGCGATCTCTGCGAGCACCTCTGATGCGGCCCGCGAGCGCTTCGACCCGCTCACCTACGTGGAAGGCGGCCCTCCTGAGGCCAAGGACCA
This sequence comes from Solirubrobacterales bacterium, assembly GCA_021323175.1. Lineage (GTDB taxonomy): Bacteria > Actinomycetota > Thermoleophilia > Solirubrobacterales > 70-9 > VGBV01. The sequence continues at coordinate 16,226 of JAJTCK010000040.1, forward strand.
GGTGACCATCGACAAGGCCGCCGCGGAGAAGGGCGACTTCTCGCTCGGCGATCAGGTCACCCTGGCCGGCAAGACCGAGGCCAGGCAATACACGTTGGTCGGGATCGCCACGCTCGGCGACGTCGAGAACTTCGGCGGCGCGAGCCTCGCATTGCTGACCCTTCCCGAGGCGCAACGGATCACCGGCAAGCAGGGCCAGTTCGACCAGATCACGGTCGCCGCTGAGGAGGGCGTGGACCAGGAAACCCTGGCAAAGAACATCGGCGCCGCCCTGCCCCCCACCGCGGAGGTCGAGACCGGCGAGGAGGACACTGAGTCCTCGCAGGAGGACATCGGCGAGTTCATCAACATTCTCAAGACCGCGCTGCTGGTCTTCGCCGGGGTTTCGCTGTTCGTCGCCGCCTTCCTGATCTTCAACACCTTCTCGATCACCGTCGCCCAGCGCACCCGTGAGTTCGCAATGCTGCGTACGCTCGGCGCGAACCGCCGCCAGATCATCACCTCTGTCGTGGTCGAGGCCTTCGCGATCGGCCTGGGCGCGTCAGTTCTGGGCCTTCTGGCCGGGATCGGGTTCGCGCCGGTGATCGGCCTGCTCTTCGATGCCATCGAGATCGGCCTTCCCAAGGAGGGAACGGTCGTCGAGACCCGCACGATCGTGGTGGCGCTGGTCCTCGGCACCGGTCTGGCCGTGCTTGCCGCCCTGATCCCCGCCGTGCGCGCCACCCGTGTGTCGCCGGTCACCGGCCTCCGAGAAGGCGCGGTGCTGGAGACCTCGGCGGGACGGCGCCGCCGCGGCGTGTTCGGGATCGCCCTGACCGCACTCGGGGGCGTTGTGATGGCCCTGGCGCTGTTCGGTGCGCTCACCCCCGGCGAGGCTTGGGTCGGCGTCGGCGCCGCAACCGTCTTCATCGGGGTGGCCCTGCTGAGCCCGCGGCTGGTTCGCCCCATGGCATCGGTCGTCGGCCGCCCCCTGGAGGCGACGCGCGGCGTCGCCGGGCGACTGGCCCGCGAGAACACGACTCGGAATCCCGGCCGCACCGCCACAACCGCGGCCGCCCTGATGATCGGCCTCGCACTGGTCTCGTTCGTGACCGTGTTCGCCGCCGGGCTGAAGGGCTCGATCGACGACGCGATCGACGAGGGGATCACAGCCGACCTGCTCCTCTCCAACACCGACAACTTCTCCGACATCCCGGCCCTGGCGGCCGAGGAGGTCAAAGACGTGCCGGGCGTGGAGAGTTCGTCCCCGTACCGCTACACGCAGGCCCAGGTCGAGGGCGCGGACGGGACCAGCTATTTGTCGCTGATCGATCCCGCCACCGTCAGCGACATCTTCGACTTCGACTGGCGCGAGGGCTCCGCTGAGACGGCCAGCGACCTGGGTCCCACCGACGCGTTCGTCGACGAGGGCTGGGCCGATGACAACGACATCGGGGTCGGCGACAGCTTCGCGGTCACCACCCCGTCGGGGAAGGAGCTCGAATACGCCGTCACAGGCACCTTCAAGGACAACACGGACTTCTTCGGCGATTACGTGGCCTCCGGCCAGGACGCGGCTGCCTACGGCGAGGCCGACAACGTCACCAACGTGTTCATCACGCTGGCCGACGACGCCGACGGCGACGCGGTGCGGGGCGAGATCGAAGACGTCGTAGACACGGCGTTCCCGACTGCCAAGGTCCAGAACCGAGAGGAGCTGAAAGACGCTATCGGGAGCCAGCTGAACCAGCTGCTCGGCGTCGTCTACGCCCTGCTCGGGCTGGCCGTGATCGTCTCGCTGTTCGGGATCGTCAACACCCTGGCCCTCTCGATCTACGAGCGCACCCGCGAGCTCGGCCTGTTGCGCGCGGTCGGCATGTCTCGGCGCCAGGTGCGGCGAATCATCCGCTACGAAGCGGTGATCACCGCTCTGATCGGGGCCGTCTTGGGATTGATCCTCGGCATCCTCTTCGCGATCCTGGTCAGCCGCCCGCTCGCCGACGAGGGCTTCGTCCTCAAGTTCCCGGTCGCGACGCTGCTGGTCCTGTTGGTGCTCGCCGCGATCGCCGGGGTGTTGGCCGCGATCGGCCCGGCCAGGCGGGCGTCCCGCCTTGACGTGCTGAAGGCCCTCGCCTACGAGTAGGGCCCCCGTCGCCGGCGGGCATAGGGTTCGGCCATGGGCACGGCCGTCGTCTTCTCGCTGATCGCCAGCAGCGCGCTCGTGATCGGGGCGGCGATCGGCGCGTATCGCCGGCCGTCGGCCGGATTGGTCGCCGTACTGCTCGCATTCGCGTCGGGCGCCCTGATCACCGCCGTCGCCTTCGAGCTGTTCGAGGATGCCTTCGAGCACGGAGGGGCGTGGCCGGCCGGCGGGGCCTTCCTCGCGGGAGCTGCGGTGTTCGTGGCGGTGGACACCTGGCTCGACCGCCGCAAGGAACGACGCATGGCGAGCGGATCCGCCGTCGGCTGGGCACTCTTGGCGGCAGTCACCCTCGACGGAATCCCCGAGAACCTCGCCATGGGCGTCTCTCTGGTCGCGAGCACGAACGCAACCCTGCTCGTCGCGATCTTCGCCTCGAACCTGCCCGAGGCGATCGCCGGCGCGACCAAGATGCGCGAGGACGCCTCACAGGCTCCGCGGCAGATCATGCTGATTTGGACGGGGACGGCGGTCCTGTTGGCGCTCGCCGTCATCGTCGGCTACGGAGCCCTCGAAGGAGTGTCGGGGAGGACGCTCGCCTGGCCACTCGGCTTCGCGGCCGGGGCCGTGCTGGCCTCCCTTGCCGACACCCTGATGCCCGAGGCCTACAAGGACGCCCGGGAGGACAAGCGGATCGCGCTGGCGACTGCCTTGGGCTTCCTGCTCTCGTTCCTCGTCTCCGCCGGGTAAATCAATCGCAGCACGGGCCATACCCGCTGGTGAAGCCGCCGCGGCTCATGCCCGGTACGGCAGGGCGAATGCCGAACGAGCGGATCTTGTACGGATGGACAAAGGCCGAGGTCGCCGTTTGAAGCTACCCTCCGATTCTCTTCTGTTCGTCGATCAACCGCGACGCGCTCCCAGGTGTGGGGGCGCGTCGCGTCATTCAGGAGGCACGCAAGGAAATGCTCAAGACTCGCCAGCAAAACGTGACGTCTGCGACCTGGAGCCCCAATGGGGTGGCTCTCGGCACCAGCGACCTCACCGACGCCTCCAACAACCCGTTCGGGCAGGACGTCTTCTCGACCGAAGTCCAGCGCGACCGCCTGCCGAGCGACGTCTTCGAGAAGCTCCAGAGCACCCTCGCCGGCGGCGAGGCCCTGGACCCCTCCCTGGCCGACGCCGTCGCCGAGGCGATGAAGGGGTGGGCCCTGGAGCGGGGCGCGACCCACTACACCCACGTCTTCCAGCCGCTGACCGGCCTGACGGCGGAGAAGCACGACTCCTTCTTCGAGCCCGACAGCGACGGCAACTGGATCGCGGGCTTCAGCGGCAAGGAGCTGATCCAGGGCGAGCCCGATGCGTCGTCCTTCCCGACCGGCGGCGTCCGCGACACGTTCGAGGCGCGCGGCTACACGGCGTGGGACCCGACCAGCCCGGCGTTCATCATCGAGAACCCGAACGGCGCGCTGCTCTGCATCCCGACAGCCTTCGTTTCGTGGACGGGCGAGGCGCTGGACGCCAAGATCCCGCTACTGCGCTCGATGGACGCGCTGTCCAAGACCGCCGTCCGCGCGCTGCGGCTGCTGGGCGACGCCGAGTCCCAGCGAGTGTTCACGACGGTCGGCCCCGAGCAGGAGTACTTCCTGATCGACGAGCAGTACTACTACGCCCGTCCCGATCTGGTCACGACCGGCCGCACGCTGTTCGGCGCCAAGCCGCCGAAGGGGCATGAGCTCGACGATCACTACTTCGGGGCGATCCCCGAGCGCGTGCTCGCCTGCATCATGGATTTCGAGAACGAGCTGGCGAAGCTCGGCGTGCCGATCAAGACGCGCCACAACGAGGTCGCCCCCGGGCAGTACGAGCTGGCGCCGATCTTCGAGAACTCGAACGTCGGCTCCGACCACCAGCAGCTCTCGATGCAGATCATGCAGAAGGTCGCGCGCAATTACGGCCTGGTCTGCCTGCTCCACGAGAAGCCCTTCGCCGGCGTCAACGGCTCGGGCAAGCACAACAACTGGTCGATGGGCACCGACAGCGGGCACAACCTGCTCGACCCGGGCGCTACCCCCGCAGAGAACGTCAGCTTCATGTTCTTCTGCGCTGCGGTGATCCAGGCCGTCAACCTCCACCAGGGGCTGCTGCGCGCCTCGGTCGCGAACATCGGGCAGGACCACCGCCTGGGGGCCAACGAGGCGCCCCCGGCGATCATCTCGATCTTTCTCGGCGCCGAGCTCGAGAAGGCCTTCGAGGCGATCGCGACCGGACGGGGCGACGGTGTCACCCAGGCCCAGGTCATGGAGCTGGGCGCGAGCGTCCTACCCCCGCTGCCCAAGCACGGCGGCGACCGCAACCGGACCTCGCCGTTTGCGTTCACCGGGAACAAGTTCGAGTTCCGGGCCCTCGGGTCGAGCATGTCTCTCGCCTTCCCGAACACGGTGCTGAACACGATCGTGGCCGAGTCGATCGACGACCTGTCCGACGGCCTGGAGAAAAAGCTCGAGGCCGGGACCGACATCGCCGAGGCGGTCCAGGAGGTCGTCGGGGCCACCTACAAGGCCAACAAGCAGGTCTGCTTCAACGGCGACAACTACGACGAGGCCTGGCACGCGGAGGCCGAGAAGCGCGGGCTGAAGAACCTGCGCACGACGCCCGACGCCCTGCCGGAGGTCCTGGCCGACTCCACCGTGGCCGCATTCGAGCAGTACGACGTGCTCTCCAAGCGCGAGCTGGAGTCCCGCTACGAGGTCTGGCTCGAGCAGTACACGATGCGAGCAAACATCGAGGCCGAGACGGCCGACGCAATCGGCCGGACGATGCTGCTGCCCGCCGCCCTGCGCCACCTCGAGCTGACCGACGAGGCCGAGATCGAAGCCCTCAACAGCGAGACCCGCGAGCTGGTGAACGGCCTGGTGGGAGCGTTGCAGTCACTGGAACAGGCCAACCACTACCCCGACGGGGTGGAGGGCCTCGACCTGGCGCTCCACGCCCGTGACAAGCAGCTGGCCGGCATGGCCGAGGTCCGCGAGTGGGCCGACAGGCTGGAGAAGGTCGTCGCAGACGACCTGTGGCCGCTGCCGAAGTACTCGGAGATGCTCTTCATCCGCTAGCGGCCGCCTGTGTCCCCGGACGGGTGCGAAGCCGTCCCTGATGGGCGACACTAGTCGCAACATGGACCGGCTGACCTCCATAGACGCGGGCTTCCTTGCGCAGGAGCGCGAGGGGTCCCATATGCACATCGGCGCGGTGATGATCTTCGAGGGCCCCGCCCCCTCGTCCGACGACTTCCGCGAGCACATCTCCTCGCGCCTGCACCTGGTTCCGCGCTACCGCCAGAAGGTCGTCTTCCCCCGGCTGCAGATGGGCCGGCCTCTCTGGGTCGATGACCCCTGCTTCAACATCGACTACCACGTGCGCCACACGGCCCTGCCACGGCCGGGGTCGATGGAGAGCCTGAGGAAGCTGACGGGCCGCATCTTCTCGCAGCGCCTGGACCGCTCTAAGCCGCTGTGGGAGCTGTGGCTGATAGAGGGCCTCGAGGACGACCGCTTCGCGCTGATCAACAAGACCCATCACGCGCTGGTGGACGGAGTCTCCGGCGTGGACCTGACCACGGTGATGCTCGACCTGGATCGCGCGCCGGCCGAGATGCCGCCGGCCGAGACCGACTGGCATCCGGCTCCGGAGCCCACCGAGGCCGACGTGGTCGCGCGCGGCCTGAAGGACGCCGTGGAGGCGCCGCTCGGAATCGCCGAGCGGGCCCTGCGGGCCGTCGCAGACCCTGCCAAGGCCGTCGAGGAGCTGCGCGAAGCGGCCGAGGGCGCGAGCGAGGTGCTGTGGGGGACGGTCGCGAAGGCCCCCGAGACCCCGCTCAACGTCCCGATCGGAACCCATCGGCGCGTCCGCTGGGTGGACGCGCAGCTGGGGGAGCTGAAGGAGATCAAGAACTCGCTGGGCGGGACGGTCAACGACGTCTTCCTGACCGTCGTCAGCGGCGCCCTGGCGCGCTGGCTCGAGGCCCGCGGCATCAGGACCGAGGGCCTGGAGCTGCGCGGCGCGATCCCGGTCAGCGTTCGCACCGAGGACGAGGAGGGCGAGCTGGGCAACAAGATCACGATCATGGTCGGCCGTCTGCCGACCTACGCCCGTGACCCGGTCCAGCGCCTGGGAATCGTCCGCAAGCAGATGCAGGGACTGAAGGAGTCCAAGCAGGCGATGGGCGCTGAAGCGATCGCACGCCTCGAGGACTTCGCGCCGCCGACGATCTTTGCCCAGGCTTCGCGCCTCCACTTCTCCTCCCGCCTCTACAACGTGCTGGTCACTAACGTCCCCGGGCCTCAGTTCCCGCTGTTCCTGCTCGGCAAGGAGCTGGAGGAGTTCGCACCCGTCGCCTTTCTGGCGCCGAACCAGGCCCTCGCGATCGCCGTGTTCTCCTACAACGGCAAGGTGAAGATCGGCCTGATCGCCGACTACGACGCGATGCCTGACCTGGACAAGCTCGCTCAGCTCGTCTCCGAATCCGTGGCCGAGCTCCTCGACGCGGCCCGCGCGAAGTCGGGCGCGGCCCAGAAGGTCCTGTGAGCCGTTTCGCGCGGCTGCTCAAGCCTGAGTCTCGGGACAGCCAGGAGCTGCGCCTGCATTCGGACCCCGACCAGGCGATGGACCTTCTGCGCGAGGTCGTCGGGGTACTCGGCTGGGGCGCGACCGAGAGCGCGGACGAGGACGGCCGGCACCGCGTGACCATCGTCGAGGACCCCGCGTACCTGAGCTGCGGCGATTCCCCGATCCGGATCGAGGTCGGCTTGCACGACGACGGAAGCGGGGGCTCGGTCGCTCGGGTCAAGGGGATCGTGCCCGGCGTCGGGGGCGTCGCCGACAAGCACCTGCACCAGAGCATGCGCGCGTTCGTCCTGATGCTCGGGCGGCGCGACCGGGCGCGCCTCCAGGACTGAGCGCGAGCGCCGGCGGCCGCGGAGCGAATAGGGTCCGTTCCGTGGACCTGCTGATCAAGCGCGACGACTTCCACGAGCTCAAGGTCGAGCAGTCCGAGCCACCGACGCTGGAAGACGGCCAGGCGCTGCTGAGGGTGGACGCTTTCGGCCTGACCGCCAACAACATCACCTACGCCTTGCTGGGCGAGGCGATGAGCTACTGGAGGTTCTTCCCCGCGCCCGAGGGATGGGGCCGGATGCCGGTCTGGGGCTTCGCCGAGGTCGCCGCCGCCAACGGCACCGGGCTGGAGGAAGGCGCGCGAATCTACGGCTATCTCCCCTCCTCGAGCCACCTGGTCGTCCACCCCGGCCGCGTGAACGAGCGCGGATTCCGCGACGCCGCCCCGCATCGGGCTGAGCTGCCCTCGGCATACCAGGGCTATCGCAACGTGGCGGCCGACCCGGCCTACCAGGCCGACCGCGAGGACGAGCAGATGCTGTTCTGGCCGCTCTTCTACACCTCGTGGCTGATAGACGACTTTCTCGCCGACGAGCGCTTCTTCGGCGCCCCGACGATCCTGATCGGCAGCGCGTCCAGCAAGACCGCCCTGATCGCCGCCTACATGCTGGCCCAGCGAGAGGACCTGAAGGTCGTCGGTCTGACCTCACCCGGCAACCTGGAGTTCGTCGAGGGCCTCGGCATCTACGACGCGGCCGTCACCTACGACGAGGTTGCGGGACTGAACCGCGAGAAGGCCGTCTACGTGGACATGTCCGGCGACGGTGAGGTGCGGTGGGCGGTGCACGAGCGGTTCGGCGACGACCTCGCCCACAGCTGCGTAGTCGGCGCTAGCCACTGGGACCAGGTCTCGGCTGGTCGCCACGGCAGCCTGCCCGGCCCGGGCCCCGAGTTCTTCTTCGCCCCCACCCGGATCACCAAGCGCACCGAGGACTGGGGCGCGGCAGGCCTCGACGAGCGCGTCACGGAGTCCTGGAAGCCGTTCGTGGAGTGGGCCCATGGCTGGATCGAGATCCGCCGCGACGAGGGGCCGGACGGGCTGAAGTCCGCCTATCTGGAGGTTCTGGACGGAGGCGTCCCGCCCACGGCGGGGCACGTCATCTCGCTCTGACCCGCTCGGGCCGAGATCGTCAGGGTTGCCTCGGACAGGCGTTGGGGAAAGAGGAGGAGGAACATGACCGAGACTCGCACGGGGGCCGGACTCGCAGAGCGACTGCACGGAACGGCCGTCATGGCCGTCGACGCCGATTGGGACATGGCGCGCCAGGCGTACAACCTGACCGTCGACCAGCGGCCGGAGGTCGTCGCCTTCCCGTCCGACGCCGACGACGTCGCCCGCGCGGTCCGCTTCGCCCGCGACGAGGGCATGCAAGTTGCAGCGCAGCGGACCGGCCACGGCGCCGCGGCGATGGGCTCGTTGGAGGGCACTCTGCTGCTCAACACGCGAGGGCTCGGCGGCGTCGAGATCGACGCGGATGCCCGCACGGCGCGCGTCGGAGCCGGCGTCCGCTGGCTGGACTTGGTCCCGCAGGCGTCGGACATGGGCCTCGCCGCGTTGCACGGGTCGGCTCCGGACATCTGCGTCGTCGGGTACTCGCTGGGCGGCGGCCTCGGGTTCTACGCCCGCAAGCTGGGCCTTGCCGCCAACAGCATCGCCGCGATCGAATTGGTCAACGCCGAGGGCGAGCAGATCCGGGTCGACGCCGACCACGAGCCCGAGCTGTTCTGGGCCATGCGCGGCGGCGGGGGCAACTTCGGGATCGTCACTGCGCTCGAGCTGGAGCTAACTCCGCTCGAGGCGGTCTATGCGGGGGCATTCTTCTTCGACTACGCGCGCTCGAGCGAGGTACTGCGGGCGTGGCGCGAATGGATCGAGGACAAGCCCGAGGAACTGCTCTCGATCGGGCGGATGCTCAAGTTCCCTCCTCTGCCGGAGGTCCCCGAGCCCATGCGGGGGAACTCTTTCGGGGTCATCGAGGCCGTCTACATGGGCGACGAGGCCGAGGGTGCCGAGCTGATCAAGCGCTGCGCAACCTGGGGCCCGCCATGGACACCTTCGCTGCGGTGCCGCCGGCCGGGATCCTCGAGCTGCACATGGACCCGCCCGAGCCGGTGCCCTACAACGCCGAGCACCTGCTCCTGAATGACGTACCGCTGGAGGGAATCGACGCGTTCGTCGAAGCAGGCGGGCCCGACTCGGACATCCCCCTGGTCTCGATGGAGCTGCGACAGCTCGGGGGCGCGCTTCGGCGCCGCGAGCCGGGCGCCGGCGCCCTTGCTTCGATCGACGCCGACTTCCTCTACTTCGGCGTCGGCATGGTTCCCGGTCCCGAAGCGGCGCCCGCCGTCAAGGCTGCCCACGCCCGGATGATCGACGCGGTCAAGCCCTGGGACGCCGGGTGCGCCTATGCGAACTTCAACGAGAAGCACGGCGACCCGGCGGCCTGCTGGGACGCCGAGACCTTTGCCCGGCTTCAGCGGGCCAAGGCGGCGTACGACCCCGACGGGATCCTGCGAGCGAACCACGCGATCGTCCCCACCTCCTGAGGGGCGGGACGCCGCGGCTAGGCGTCCTCGCCCTCCAGGTAGCGCGGCTCGGCGAACACGCGCCGCACCATCGGCTCGAAGAACTCCAGCGGCAGCGATCCGTAGGTCGGATCGAAGCAGTTCTGGTCGTAGCGTTCGCAGAACTCGGCACACGAGTCGAACCACTCGTGGTCGCGGTATTTGTCCCGGGCGTTGCGGTCCTCGCCGAAGTGGTGCGCGTAGTAGTAGGCCTGGAAGAGGCCGTGCTTCTCGACCACCCAGACGACCTCCGGCCGGATGAACGGCCGCAACACGGCCCCGGTCATCTCGCCGTGGGTGTGCGGGGCCAGCTCGTCGCCGATGTCGTGCAGCAGGGCGGCGACGACGTACTCCTCGTCGCGGCCGCCGCGGTGGGCGCGGGTCGCCGACTGCAGTGAATGCTCGTAGCGGGTCACCTGGTAGCCGCTGTATGAGTCCTTCAGGGCAATCAGCGCGGCGAGCAGCCGATCGGGCAGCGCCTCCAGGTACGGCCGCTCGAGCCGCTCCAGCAGTTCGTAATCCTGCCTGGTCCCGTCCTCCATGCGAGTGAACCCGACCGCGTCCATGGCCCGGCAGCCTACCCCGCGCGGCGAAGCCGGTGCCGCTCTAAAGGCTTGCCGCGGGCTCCGGTTCGGGCGAGCCGGCCGTTACACCTCCAACCTGGATTCTTCGAGATCGAGCTCGCGCTCGATCTGCCGCATGATGGCGCTGGAGATCTCGCCCTCGTTGCGCAGGCGCACCAGTTCACGCCGCTGGGCGTCATAGACCTCGTGCATCATCCGCTGGTAGGTCAGGGACTGCTCCAGGATCCCGTCGTCCTCGATCTTCCCGGCGCGGGTCTTGACCCTGCGCTGCCGGAACCGGAAGATCCCCCGCGCTCGCTCGACCGAGTCGTTGAGCGTCCAGTCCTCCAGCTCGAGCTCGTCCAAGCGGCGCAGGGCGGCCCGGGAGGCGCCGTAGCGCGCCCGCAGTTCCTCGTGCTCCTCCTCGGAGCCGTCCTCGACCACGTCAAGGCGGCGGATCAGCGCGGGCAGGGTTAGGCCCTGCCCCACGACCGTGATCACGATCAGCGCGAAGGTGATGAACAGGATCAGCTCACGGTCGGGCAGGGGGGCGCCGGCGTCGGTCTCCAGCGGGAGCGCGAGCGCGGCGGCCATGGAGACCGCTCCGCGCATCCCCGCCCAGCCGAAGATCACCCGGGGCCGCCACCCGATCCGGCGGGCGCGCTGGATCTCTCGCCGGTCGAGCGCCCGGATCACGTAGGGCATCGTGAACAGCCACAGGAAACGCATCCCGATCACGGCGGCGCACACCAACGCCGAGTAGCCGAGGACCTCGGTCCACGGACTCCCCTCCAGCCCATCCACGATCACCGGGAGCTGCAGGCCGATCAGGATGAAGAGCGTCGCGTTCAGCAGGAAGACGAGGATCTCCCACACCCCGTAGGACTGGAGCCGCGTGGCGGGGCTGACGAGCGCGGGTGCCCTCCACCCCAGGTACAGGCCGCAGGACACAGCCGCCAATACGCCGGACAGCCCGAGCTCCTCGGCGGGAATGAAGGCCGCGTAGGCCGTCAGCAGCGAAATCGTGATCTCGGTGACCGGGTCCTTGAGACGGCGGCGGATCTGGGCGATCCCCCACCCGGCGACGATTCCGATCGCCACGCCGCCGGCCGCGGCCAGCACGAACTCGAGCGCGGCCTCGCCCAGCGAGAACGTGCCCCCCACCGCCGCGGCCACCGCGACGCGGTAGGCGACCAGCGCCGTTGCGTCATTGACCAGGCTCTCGCCCTCGACCATGTTCACGATCCGCCTGGGCGCCCCGACGCGACGCATGATCGAGGTCGCCGCCACCGGGTCGGTCGGGCTGACGATGGCGCCGAGTGCGAACGCCATCGCCCAGGTGAACCCCATGACCTCGTGGGCGACGACCGCGACCGCGACGGTGGTCGACAGAACCAGGCCGATCGCCGTCATCGAGAGCGCCCGCGCCGCCTCGCGCAGCGCCCGCAGGTCGCTGAAGAACGCCGCCGAATAGAGCAGCGGGGGCAGGAAGACCAGCAGCACCAGGTCCGGCTCGAGCTCGATATGCGGCATCCCGGGGATCAGCCCGACGGCGAGCCCTCCCAGCACGAGCAGGATCGGATACGGCACGTTCAGCCACCCCGCGAGCGCGTTCAGCCCCGCCACCGAGACGAACAGCAGTGTCAGGAAGATTTCGAAGTGCTCCATGGGCGCTGATTCTCACTAGTCTCGATCCGCGATGCCCGCTCAGGGAATCCACCACGTTGACCTGGCCGTCGGCGACGTCGAGCGCTCGCTCGCCTTCTATCTCGACCTGCTCGGCTCGCTCGGGCTCCGCGAAGAGGTCCGCTACGACACCTACCGCGGGAGCGAGGAGGTCGTCTACCTTCAGTTCGGCGACTCGATGCTGGGGTTGCGCCCCGCGGACGGCGGCGAGCACACCTACTACGACGTCGGCCTCGAGCACCTCGCGTTCAGGGTGGACACCGTGGAGGAGGTCGACGCCGCCTACGCCCGTTGCCTCGAGATGAAGGCGAACGTCCACCACCCGCCCGAGGTCGACAATGACCTCGAGGATTACTACGCGCTCTTCGTGTTCGACCCGGACGGCTTCCGGATCGAGGTCTTCTGCTGGCCCGGGGACCAGGACCAGGCGCGCCCGGAAGGGAGCTCGTGATCCGTGTCCCACTACATTCAGTGGGATGCACGCCTCGTCCACTCCCGCGCTCGAGCTGCGTGGCCTGACCAAGCGGTATGACGACGGGACCCTCGCCCTCGACGGGCTCGACCTCGAGGTGCCCGCGGGCAGCTTCTTCGGCCTGCTCGGCCCCAACGGCGCCGGCAAGACCACGCTGATCAGCGCCGTCTGCAACCTGATCCGGATCACCGAGGGCGAGGCGCTCGTCTTCGGCCAGCCGAGCTACTGCCTCGAGGCCCGCCGCCAGATCGGGATCTCGGAGCAGGAGCCGAACCTGGACCGCTTCCTGACAGTGCGCGAGACGCTCGTCTACCACGGCGGCTACTACGGCATGGAGAAGGCGGAGGCCGAGGAGCGGGCCGAGCAGATGATGGGCGTCTTCGACCTGCGCGGCAAGCGCGACGTGCGCGCCCCCAAACTCTCCGGCGGGATGAAGCGCCGCCTCCTCCTGGCCCGCGCCCTCCTCCATGAGCCCCGTCTGGTCATCCTCGACGAGCCGACCGCCGGTGTCGACGTCGAATTGCGCCACGAGCTCTGGCGCTACATCCGCCGCCTGCACGAGCAGGGGACCACGATCCTGCTGACCACGCATTACCTGGAGGAGGCCGAGGCGCTCTGCGAGGAGATCGCGCTGATCGGCAGGGGCGAGATCGTCGCCCGCGATACCGCCGCCGGGCTGAAGGAGCGCTACGAGGCCGACACGCTGGAGCAGGTCTACCTCAAGACCGTGGCCAACCACCTGTTCGCCGATGACGAGGCCGAGCCCCGTGAGCCGACAGAGACCGAGGGGGCCGAGGCCGTATGAGCGGGGCCACCGCCACACGCCCCCGCGACATCCCGGCCGCCGCGGCGCCCCGTCCCTGGTCGGGCTTCTATTGGCTGATTCGCCGCGAGTGCCACCGCGTGCT
>JAJTCK010000116.1 GCA_021323175.1 Solirubrobacterales bacterium
GTTCCCATGGGCCTTCTTCGCGGTGGTCTCCATCACCGTGATCGGGCTCTACATCGCGTTCGCCATCCCGATCTACCTGCGGTGGCGGCACGGCGACTCATGGGACGCCTCGCCGCGCTGGAACCTGGGCAGCAAGTACAAGTGGATGAACCCGTTCGCGGTGGTGTGGACGATCTTCATCACGATCGTCTTCTGCCTGCCGTTCACGCCGTTCGCCGTTCCGTGGAACGACGAGTTCGACTACCAGGCGCTCAACTACGCGCCTGTGACGGTCGGGGTGCTCTTGATCCTTGCGACGATCGGCTGGTTCGCCGGGGCCAAGGGCAAGTTCACCGGCCAGAAGGTGTTCGACGTGGAGCACAGGCACAGCGCTCTCTAACGTTGAGCGCGTGAAGCTCGATGAGCTGAAGGACGCGGTAGCGGGGGGCACGGTGGACACCGTGCTCCTCGCCATCGCGGACATGGAGGGGCGACTGCAGGGCAAGCGCCTGACCGCCCAGCACTTCCTCGACGCCGTGCTGGAGCACGGCGCCGAGGGGTGCAACTACCTGCTGGCCGTGGACGTGGACATGGACACGGTCGGTGGCTACGAGATGGCCTCGTGGGAGCACGGCTACGGGGACTTCGTGATGAAGCCCGACCTCGGCACGCTGCGCCATATTCCGTGGCACGAGGGGACGGCGCTGCTGCTGGCCGACGTGGAGTGGGAGAACGGCGACGAGGTCGTAGCCTCGCCGCGCCAGATCCTGCGCCGTCAGCTCGCCCGGCTCGCCGAGCGGGGCCTGGAGGCCTTCGCGGGGACGGAGCTCGAGTTCATCGTCTTCCGCAACACCTACGAGGAGGCCTGGAAGCAGGCCTACCGCGACCTGGAGCCGGCCAACCTCTACAACGTCGACTACTCGCTGCTGGGCGGCGCCCGGGTGGAGCCGCTGATCCGCCGCATCCGCAACGAGATGGGCGCCGCCGAGATGACGGTCGAGAACTCCAAGGGGGAGTGCAACCTGGGTCAGCACGAGGTCAACTTCCTCTACGACGAGGCCCTCGCCGCCGCCGACTCCCACGCCGTCTACAAGACCGGGGCCAAGGAGATCGCCGCGCAGGAGGAGATGGCGATCACCTTCATGGCGAAGTTCAACGAGCGCGAGGGCAACAGCTGCCACATCCACTGCTCGCTGGGCAAGGACGGGGGCGGCAACGCCTTCGCCGACGACGAGCGGCTCTTCAAGCGCTTTGTCGCCGGCCAGCTGGACTGCATGCGCGAGATGAGCCTCTTCTATGCGCCTAACGTCAACAGCTACAAGCGGTTCGCCAAGGGCTCTTTCGCGCCGACGGCGGTCGCCTGGGGCAACGACAACCGCACCTGCTCGCTGAGGGTGGTCGGGCACGGCCAAGGCCTACGCGTCGAGAACCGGCTCCCGGGCGCCGACGTCAATCCTTACCTGGCCATCGCCGCAATGATCGCGGCGGGCCTGCACGGCATCGACAAAGAGCTGCAGCTGGAGGAGCCGCTGCGGGGCAACGCCTACGAGTCCGACAAACCGAGGGTGCCGAGCAACATCTACGACGCGCGGGACTTGTTCGCCGAGAGCAGGGTCGCCCACGAGGCCTTCGGAGACGACGTCGTCGGGCACTACCTGAACCGCGCCCAGGTCGAAATCGATGCGGCAGAGGCCGCCGTGACCGACTGGGACAGGTTCCGGAGCTTCGAGCGGCTGTGAGCGGGCCGGCGGTGGGCATCTGCGCTGCCGTCGAGCGGGCCAGCTGGACGGTGTGGCGGGACGTCGTCGTGGCCCTGTCGCCCCGCTCCTACGCCACCGCGGTGCAGGGAGCCGGCGGGCTGGCGCTGCTGCTGCCTCCAGACGAGGCGGCTGTGTCGACACCCGACGCGGTACTGGACCGCATCGACGCGCTCCTCCTCGCCGGTGGGTCGGACATCGACCCCGGTGCCTACGGCGCCGAACCGGACCCGGACACCGGGGCCACCTGGCCCGAGCGCGACGCCTTCGAAGCCGCAATCGCGCGCGCCGCGATCGAGCGCGGCATGCCCGTGCTCGGCGTCTGCCGCGGGATGCAGATGCTGAACGTGTCGCTGGGGGGGACCCTCGTGCAGCACCTCGGGAGCGAGCGGCACCTGCACAGCGCGGGCGCGTTCAGCGACCACGAGGTCCGGCTGGAGGCCGGCTCCCTTGCGGCGCGGGCGGCCGGCGCCGAGGCTTTGAGCGTCAAGTCCCACCACCACCAGGGGGTGGATCGCCTTGGCGAGCGTCTGCGGCCCAGCGGCTGGTCGGTACCCGACGACCTCGTCGAGGCGATCGAGGTCACCGATGGCGGGGCTTTCGCCCTCGGGGTGCTCTGGCATCCCGAGGAGGACGTCCGCAGCGCCGTGATCGGCGCACTGGTCGAGGCTGCGAACGCCGGGGTGACGTCGTGACCGGCGCGCAGCGCTGGCCGAGGGGGGCAGCGTGAGCACGATCAGCGTCATCGAGCCTGCCACCGAGGAGGTGATGGCCGAGGTCTCAGAGGCCGGGGCCGAGGACGTGGACGCCGCGGTCTCGCGCGCCAAGGCCGCGTTCCCCGCCTGGCGAGCGATGGGGCCGGCCGACCGCTCGAAACTGCTGCACGCCCTCGCGGACGCCCTGACCGACAAGCACGAGGAGCTCTCGGTCCTGGAGGCGAGGAACGCGGGCAAGCCGATCGCCAACGCACGCGGCGAGATCGGCATGGTCGCCGAGTGCTTCCGCTACTACGCGGGCGGCGTCGAGCGGCTGACGGGCAAAACGATCCCGGTCGCCGGCGGCGTGGACATGACCTTCCGCGAGCCGATGGGCGTGATCGGGATGATTACCCCCTGGAACTTCCCGCTGGTGATCGCTTCCTGGAAGGTCGCGCCCGCCCTCGCCGCCGCCAACACGATCGTGCTGAAGCCGGCCGCGCTGACGCCGCTGACTGCGATCGAGCTCGAGAAGATCGCCCTGGACGCGGGTCTGCCAGAGGGGGTGCTGAACGTCGTGCCCGGCCCCGGGTCGGTCTGCGGCCAGCGACTGGTCGAGCACCCCGACGTGGCCAAGATCGCCTTCACGGGATCAACCGAGGTGGGCGCGGGCATCGCGCGGGGCGCCGCCGGCACGATCAAGCGCGTGACGCTGGAGCTGGGCGGCAAGTCCGCCAACGTCGTCTTCGCCGACGCCGACATCGAGCAGGCAGCCAGGTCGGCGCCCTTCGCCGTCTTCGACAACTCCGGCCAGGACTGCTGCGCGCGCTCGCGGATCATGGTGGAGCGCCCCGCGCTTGACGACTTCCTGGCGGCGCTGAAGGAGACCGTCGAGGCGATGAAGGTGGGCGACCCCCTGGATGAAACCACGGTCATGGGACCGCTGATCTCGGCCGGCCACCGCGAGACCGTCGCCTCGTTCGTGCCCGACGACGCGCCGGTCGCCATTCGCGGGTCGGCGCCGGGCGGCCGGGGCTACTGGTTCCCGCCGACGGTCCTCTCGCCCGTCTCCAACGACGACCGCGCCGCCCGTGAGGAGATCTTCGGGCCCGTCGCGGCCGTGATCCCGTTCGAGGGCGAGGACGAGGCCGTGCGCCTGGCCAACGACACGATCTACGGGCTGTCGGGTTCGATCTGGACGCGGGACGGGGCCAAGGCCCTGCGCATGGCCCGCGCGATCGACACCGGCGTCCTCTCGATCAACTCGAACAGCTCGGTGCGGGTCTCGACCCCGTTCGGGGGCTTCAAGCAGTCGGGTATGGGCCGCGAGCTGGGCCCCGACGCGATGGAGCACTACACCGAGGTCAAGAACGTCTACTACGCGACTGAGGGGAGCTAGGAATGGCAGGACGGCTTGACGGGAAGGTCTGCGTGATCACCGGAGCCGCAAGCGGGATCGGGGCGGAGTCGGCCCGGGTGTTTGCCGCGGAGGGCGCCCGTGTCGTCGGGGTGGACCTGGTCGAGGGCGCCGAGGGCGACCTGGCCCTGCAGGCAGACGTCACCGACGAGGCCCAGGTTCGCGAGATGTACGAGAAGACCGCAGAGGAGATGGGTCGGGTGGACGTCCTGTTCAACAACGCCGGCATCAACCCGACCGACGACGCGTCGGTGCTCGAGACCGGCCTAGACGCCTGGCAGCGGGTCCAGGACGTGAACGTGAAGTCGGTCTTCCTGTGCTGCAAGCACGGCATCCCCCACCTGCTCGAGGCGGGGGGCGGTTCTGTGATCAACACCGCTTCGTTCGTCGCGGTCATGGGCGCCGCGGTCTCCCAGATCTCCTACACGGCTTCCAAGGGGGCCGTGCTGGCGATGTCGCGTGAGATGGGGGTGGAATTCGCGCGGCG
>JAJTCK010000117.1 GCA_021323175.1 Solirubrobacterales bacterium
GGAGTCCACGTTCTCCTGCGACATCGCCGACTCCCGCAGCCCGGGCGCTTCGAGGCTTCCGCCTCGAAGCGGTGTCACAGACCCTCCACGACACGCACTACCATTCCGCCACCGGCGGACGTGGAAGGACTGTCAAAGAGAGGAAGGTCGCTCTCCTTGACCACGCCGAGGCGCGGGCAGAGCCAGAAGGATGTCGCCGAGACCTCGGATTTCGACCACCTCGATCTTGTAAGTCGGGGAAGGCGGCAAACCAGTTTTCCCACCACTGACGAAACCGTTGTAGCTGTACAGGCCCCCTTCGATCGCGGAGATCCGCGAAACGGACACAACGTTCTCATCCATGACCTCTAGAAGCGAGCTCAAGTCACGCTGTTCATGACGTCGAGAAACTTTCCGTGGTCGCTCGGCCACCGAGGCCATTTGGCGGCGTAAGATGGCGGCGTGGCGACACAGCGCGAGGAGCGGCTGGCACTGAACGAGGCGATGTTCCGCGAGGCCAACGAGCGGGCGAAGGCCTGGGAGGAGCGCCACCGATTGGACGGCGACGTCGAGTTGTACCTCTGCGAGTGCGCGGACCCCGAGTGCCGCGAAAGGGTCAGTCTTAGCAAGGCCGATTACGAGCGGGTCCGCTCCGACTCGTGCCACTTCGCGATCGTGCCCGGTCACGAAGTACCGGATGTGGAGACGGTGATCGAACGAAACGAGGGCTGGACGATCATCGAGAAGGCGCCCGAAGTGAGCGACATCGTTGAGGCGCGCGACCCGCGCCGTGACTGACGGACCAGAAGGCGCGTCGAGCGGAAGCTGCAGCCGCTCCCGAAGGCCTCGAGGCGGCTGTCTGAGCTGCGCTCACTAGAAGCTGCTGGCTGCACCTCTAGGTCGGTGCGACACCTTCCGCGTCGTCACTTGCTACCCCCTGATCACCATCACGTCGGTGGATTTGACGAGAGCCGTGGCCTCTGCTCCCTCGACCAGGCCCAGCTCCTCGATCGCATCACGGGTGATCACCGAGGTGATGCGGTGGGGGCCCGCCTCGATCTCGACGATTCCGATCACCCCCTCGACCTCGATCGAGCGGACGACGCCCGGGAAGCGGTTGCGGGCCGAGAGCTCGTCGCCAGTGCGATGGCGCTCGGGGGATGCGCCGAGACGGCGGACCTCCTCGAGGGAGACGAGGCGGCGGTTGCGCTCGTCGCGCTTTGCGCGAAGCTTGCCGGAACGGTCCCAGCGGCGCAGTGTGTCGGAGCTGACGCCGAGCATCTTGGCCGCCTCACCGAGGGTGACGTACCCGGCTGCGCCCGGTTCAGCCATCGCCCCTGGACACTATCCGCGTCGCGGAAGCCTTCCAAACGGCGGTGACCCGGGCGCCGGGCCGCAGACCGAGCTCCTCGCGGGCGGCGGGGGTGACCTCAGCCACCAGGGGTTGGCCGGCGTCCAGCCCGACCCGAACGCGGTTGCCGACGGCGGTCACCGAGCGAACCGTCGCGGGCAGGCGGTTGCGCGGGGACCCCTCGACCGCGGCATCCGCCGGCTCGAGCGCGACCTCCCACGGATGAACCGCGACCGCGACCTGACCGGTCGGCGCCGCGGCGTCGGTGCTGCTGGCAATGCCGCCACCGTCCAATGCCACCTCTGTCACGCCGCCCGCGCCCGCGCTCGCGCGCCCGGTGAGGACGACGGATCCGGTCAGGTCGGCAACGAACGCCGATGCAGGCTCGGCGGCCAGCGAGTCCGGGTCGCCCTGCTGGACGATCCGCCCGTCCTCGATCACCGCCACCTCGTCGGCCAGCGCGCTCGCCTCCTCGAAGTCGTGGGTGACCAGCACCGCCGGGACCGCGGCCTCCTCGGCCAGGCTCCGCAGCTCCCTGACCGAGCGCGCCCGGGTGCTCGCATCGAGCGCGGACAGCGGCTCGTCCAGCAGCAGCGCCCGTGGCCCCGAGGCGAGAGCCCGGGCGAGCGCCAGCCGCTGGCGCTCTCCGCCGGACAGCGTCGCGGGCCTCGCGTCAGCGAGCCCCGCGAGGCCGAAACGGCCGAGCAGCGCCGTGGACGCCGCGTGGCGCTCGGAGCGCGGCACGTCGCGAAGACCGTAGGCGACGTTCCGCCACGCGCTCATGTGGCCGAACAGGGCATAGTCCTGGAAGACGTAGCCGCAGCGGCGCACCTCGGGCGGCTCGTCCACTCCGGCCGCGGTGTCGAACCAGGTCCGTCCCGCACAGGAGACCCGCCCCTCTCTCGGCCGCATCAGGCCGGCGACCGCGCGCAGGACCGACGTCTTGCCCGCGCCCGAGGGACCTACGATCGCGAGGGTCCGGCCCGCTTGCACGGACAGCTCCACCCGCAGGTTGAGATCCCTGAGCGTCGTGTCCACCCGCAGCTCAAGCAAGGCCAGCCACCCCGGCTCCGCGGCGCTCGCGGCCGCGGGTGAACAGCTTCACTGTCGCCAGCAGCGCCGCCGAGACGGCGACGAGGACGGCGGAGAGCGCGAGGGCCGCGTCGAAGTCCGATCCGAACAGCTCCACGATGGCGAGAGGTGCGGTCTGCGTGACCCCCTGGAAGGAGCCCGCGAACACCAGGGTCGCGCCGAACTCGCCCAGCGCACGGCCCCACGCCAGCGCCATGCCCGCCGCAAGGCCCGGCGCGGCTGCGGGGATCGCCACCCGCGCGAACGTACGCGCCTCGCTGGCGCCGAGCGTTCGCGAGGCGCCGAGCCAGGTCGGGTCCACCGCCTGGAAGGCGGCCTGCGCCTGGCGGACGTAGAACGGGCTCGCCACGAACACCAGGGCGACGATTACGCCCGCGGTCTCGAAAACGAGCCTGACTCCCGCGTCTTCGACCGCGCCGCCGAGCAGGCCGGACGGTCCGAAGGCCGCCAGCAGGCCGATCCCCGCCACCGCCGGCGGCACCACGAGCGGCAGCTCGACCAACGTCGTCACCGCGTCCCGCCCTCGGAACGAGCGCGTCGCGAGCAGGTAGGCGGCCGGTGTCCCGACCAGCAGGATGATCGCGAGCGCGATGCTCGTCGTGATCAGGCTGAGGCGCAGCGCGTCGATCGCCTGGTCGTCGCCGAGGCTGTCGAGCAGCTCGCCGGGGCCCGCTTCGAGGAAGATCGCCGCGATCGGCAGGGTCAGAAACGCCACGGCCAGGACCAGCGCGGCGACCAGGACCGCCGGGAACCAGCGCCGGCTCATTTCGGAGGCGGCAGGAACCCCGCCGCTGTCAGCGCCTCGGCTCCAGCCCCTTCGAGCAGCCTGTCGACGAACTCGCGGGCGCCCTCCGGATTCGGGGCGTGCGAGACGACGGCGA
Organism: Solirubrobacterales bacterium; assembly: GCA_021323175.1. GTDB lineage: Bacteria > Actinomycetota > Thermoleophilia > Solirubrobacterales > 70-9 > VGBV01. The sequence continues at coordinate 3,304 of JAJTCK010000117.1, forward strand.
TCCCGTATGCGACCTCGGGCTCCAGGCGCGCCGGGATAGGCACCTCGCGCACCTCGTCGGCGGACGCGGCGATGTCGGATGAGTAGACGAAGCCAGCATCAGCGGCGCCCTGCGCGACCTTGCCGATCACGCCCTTGACGTCGGACTCCTCGGAACGCACGTTGGCGAGGATGGCGTCGGCTTCGTCGTCGGGCAGGCGGCCCAGAAGCTCACTGGTGTAGTCGCCGACGGGCACCCCCTCCGCCGCTGACACCAGGTCCAGATCGGGCTGTGCCAGATCCGCGAGCGATCCGATGCCCGAATCGGCGGACACGGCGATCACCAGGCGGTTGCGCGCGAAGGTGACCGACGACTCCACCAGCCCCGCGGCGGCCAGCTCCTCGGGGTAGGTCGTGTTGGCGGACGCGAACACGTCCGGCCGCGCCCCCTGGCGGATCTGGGCCGCCAGCTCGTCAGAACCCGCGAACGAGAACCGCTGCTCGCCCGCAAGGTCCTCGCCGTAGGCCTCGAAGGCATCGGTGAGCGACGCCGCGGCGGAGACCGTCAGGACGGTTGCGTCATCCCCATCGTCCCCGCCGCCGCAGCCGCTGGCTGCGACCGGAACCAAGAGCAGGGCCAGAAGCGTCGGCCGGATCATTGCCTAAGCATCGCATATGCACATCCGCATATATATATGAGCTCGTCAGCCGTCAGCCCAGCGATCCGCGACCGCCACCGCCTGCTGATGGCTGCGCACGTGCCCCGTCACCGTCTCGAGGAATCTCTGCCTTTCCACGGCGAGCAGCAGCGTCCGGGCCGTGGCTCTGACGGTGGCGGTGCGCGGGATGTCGCGGATCAGGGCGATCTCGCCGAAGCAGGCGCCGTCGCCCTGCTTGCGCCTGAACTGACCGTCCTCCAAGACCTCAACCTCGCCCTGCTCGATCACGTAGAAGCGGTCGCCCCGATCGCCCTGGGTGATCACCTCCTGTCCGGTCCGGGCCTCGACCTCGACCAGCGAGCGGGACAGGCCCTCCAGGCGGTCCACGGGGAGCGGGGCGAAGATCGAGGTCGCTCGCAGCAATTCGTAGTGGGCCTCGTTGACCGGGGACCCGATCTCGAAGCTGCGAAGCGCACGCCAGCGCAGCACCGCCAGCAGTGGCAGCAACACCCCGATCGCGATCAAGGCTCCGCGCACCCCGAACAGGGCGACCGCCGCCGGCGCCGCGATGTACCCCGCCGCCATCGCGAGCAGGCGGCTGGTCTCGAGGAAGCCGATCACGCGAGCG
>JAJTCK010000118.1 GCA_021323175.1 Solirubrobacterales bacterium
ACCGAGTCAACGAATCTAACGATTCCCCGAGCCCGGAGTTTCGGTTCGAGCGTCTATCAGCGGCTCAAGGCGCCAGTCGAACCGGGCGAAGGACACCTGTAGATCCTCGGCCCGCTTGGCCACCCACGCTCCGTCCCGGCCTCCCATGGCTTCAGCCGCGGCCCGGACCAGCTCGGCGTCGCTCCCGAAGTCGGCCCTGTAGAGCTTGATCAGGCCCGGCAGCTCAAGCCGGCAACGTCCCCTGTCGAGCGAGGTCTCCGCGCCCAGGTATGCCCGTTCGGCCTCGCTGAGCGCGGCCGACCCTCTGCGAGGAGTAGACGCGGATGGGTGGGCAGGAACGGGCGCCGCAGTTCAGCGCAAAGTGGACGCGCGGGTCCGGCTCGGATGGGGCCGCCGCCAGCCGCCGGTCGCCGGCGCGGAGGACGCGGCGCAGGGAATAGGGGGGACGCGCGTTGCCCCGCAGCAGCCCGTGCTCGATCACGTCGAGGGAGTAGGGAAGGCCGCCGACATCGCATGCGTCCGCGCGAAACAGGCGCCGGTGCCGGATCAGATGCCCGGACCGGGGCTTTGCCGCCAGCGACTGGAGCAGCCGGCCGTTGTAGACGTTGAGCCAGAAGGCGGTGCGGGCTTCGTCGCCCCGGATCATGGCGGGATCGATCCGGCTGAGGCCGCTCCCCGCCGCGATCGCCTCGGCGGGCTCGCCGGCACGGGCGGCCAGGAGCAGCCGCCGCGAGAGCTCGACCGCACGGTCTGATTCGACTGAGGCCATTGACTCCACGGTAGGCGCGGCCATCAAGCTCGGTTCAGGCCCGCGCCAGATGGCGGAGTGCCGAGCGGGCCGCGTTGCGCCCGTTCATGCCGTGTGCGCCGGCGCCGGGCGGGGTCGCGGCCGAGCAGATGAAGACGCCGGGGATGCCCGTCGCATACGGGTCCAGGGCGAGTCGCGGCCTGATCAGGACCTGCCAGGGGTCGTTGGCGCCGGTGATGATGTCTCCGCCGGAGTAGTTGGCGTTGTAGGCCGGGAGGTCCCGTGTCGCACGGACCGCCGTGCCAACGACCCGCTCGCGGATCCCCGGGGCGAACCGCTCGAGCTGGTCCAGGACGGCCCTCTCGGCGTCGCCGTCGAAGCCGTTCGGAACGTGAGCGTAGGTCCAGACCGGGTGGACGTCGCCGCGTGAGCGGCTCGGGTCGGCGAGGTACTGCTGGCCGACCAGCACGAACGGTCGCTGGGGCATACGTCCCCGGTTGACGTCGCGCTCGTTCTCCGCGATCTCCTCGAACCCGCCGCCCAGGTGAACCGTCCCGGCCAGCTTGCACGTGTCGTTCCTCCAGGGGATCCCGCCCGCGACCGCCAGGTCCACCTTGAAGGCCCCGGGCCCCCTGCGGTAGCGCCGATAGGCGCGCTCGACCCGCGCCGGCAGCCGGCCCGCGCAGATGTCGGCGGCGACGTCCGGCGCCAGGTCGAGCAGCACCGCATCGGGCGAGCCGAGGTCGGCGAGGGACGTGACACGGGCGCGGGTCTCGATCGTGCCGCCGTGCTGGCGCAGGACGGAAGCCAGGGCGTCGGCGATCGACTGTGAGCCTCCCGCTGCGACCGGCCATCCGAAGCGGTGACAGGCGCAGATCAGCGCGGTCCCCACGGCCGAGCTCATAGGCAGGTCGAGCCGGGTGAGCGCGTGGGCCGCCACCCCGCCGAACAGGGCCCGCGCCTGCGGCGTCCGCCAGCTTCGGGCCAGGATGGTCGCGGGCGCCGCGGCGCGCAGCCCGAAGTCGAGGAGCTTGATCGGGTGCCGGGGCACGTGGGTGATCTGCTCGTACAGGTCGTCGCCCAGCTCGGCGAAGGACCGTGCCGCTCGTGCGAAGACGCGCTTCCACGCGCGGCCGTCCGACCCGAGCCCCTCCGCGGTCGCGTCGATCGAGCGGACCATCACCCCGGCGCTGCCGTCGTCGAGCGGATGCGCCAGGTCGACCTCGGGCCAGCGCCACTCGAGCCCGTGGCGCTCGAGGCCGAGTGAGGCGAAGAAGGGCGAGCCCGCCGCCATCGGGTGGAACGCCGAGCACTCGTCGTGAACCAGTCCGTCGCCCGTCAGGTCCGCGCTGCGGGCGCCGCCGCCGATCCGCTCGGACGCCTCGAGCACCGTCACCGCGACGTCCTCGCGGGCGAGGGCTGCCGCGGCCGCGAGGCCGTTGGGGCCCGCGCCGACGACGATGGCCTGGGTCACGCGACCGGTGCGGCGCCGGCCCGCTGCCCGGGCTCATCGGGTGAGCCCGCGGGCCTGGCGCTCCGCAGCACCTCGACCGGGAAGTCCCAGTCCTCTTCCAGCCAGGGACCTCGCGCCACCATGTCGGCCACGTTCACGTAGCCCTCCTCGAGCAGGCCGGTGGCTGCGTCATAGATCCGGTATCGCTGGCGTTGGATGTGAGCCGGCTGGGACTCGAGGGCGACCACGCGGATCTCGCCGGGTTCGAAGCCACAGCGCTCCTGGACCGCCTCGACCAATTGGCGGCTGTGGAAGTGGCCGTCTCCGAAGTTCCATCCGTTGACGACGCCCGAGATCAGCTCGCCCTCGCGGATGTGGAAGTCATCCACCTCGCCCGCACCGGCGACCGCCCTCGGCAGCAGACCGGTCAGGGCCCTCCCATGGCTGTGCATCGCCCGGAAGGCGAGGCCCTTGGCGAGCATGAACTCGACGAGGTCCCGCCCGTAGAGCGGCTCCACCTGCTCGACCACCACCCGGGCCGGCTTCTTGATCTGCGTGTCGAGCTTGTCCTCGGCGCCGGAGTCCTTGCGAAGGAGCCACTGGCTGGTCGCCCAGTTGCCGGCGTAGTAGCGCATGGAGGGCAGGAAGGAGACCAGGTCGGGACGCAGGTTTCCCAGGACCGGCATCGCCACTCCGATCAGCAGGATCGGGATCAGGACGACGGGGTCCAGGGTGTCGAGCGGAACTCCACCGTTCTCCCCGAACAGGAAGAAGAGCCCGAAGATCATGAACAGGTTCCACTCAAGCGGCACCGCAAGGGGGAATGTGGAGGTGATGTGCACGTGGAAGATCACCATTCCGATCACGGCGATCCAGCCGAGCGTGCCTCCGCTGGTGACGAGGAGCAGCAGGGGTAGCCCGAACTCCATCACAGTGCCTGCGTGGGCCGCCAGGGCCGCATGGCGCGAGGGCCTCATGTCCTCCGGGTAGTCGCGGTAGAGCTTAGCCTTGGCCTTGCTCGACCGGTTCCATGGCGTATTGCTGATCATCACGGAGACGACGAACGGGAAGTGGCGGTTGAGTTTGGACGCGGCGGCTCCCCACCAGATGCACACGAAGACGAGCTGTGAGGCGACGATCAGGTTGTCGAGGGGGAAGAGGAAGATCACCATCAGGAAGCCGTAGACCTCCGGCCGAGCCGCGAGGAACGGAACCTTGTCGCGCAGGCCGAGCACGCAGAGCAGGCCCAGCAGGACTCCGACGGCGACCGGGTCCAGGCGGCCGCCGGCGACGCCGCCGGCGGGCTCCTCGCCCGCGACCAGCAGGTAGACGAGGGCGGCTAGCACCGCCGCGTACAGGGCGACGTCGAACGCGGAGCGGGTGGTCCCGCGCGTCTGCGGCACCCGGGCGGGCCACGGGGGCAGACGCATGGTCCCGGGCCGCAGCCAGTAGAGGATGCCACCGATCGGCGGCACGAAGCGGAAGGTCAGCGGCATCGAGCCGGAGCCCAGGCCGACGATCTCCCAGAGCATCGTCCAGGCGGCGAGCTTCTGGAACACCACCGGCTGGGACCACCAGTCGCCCACGTCTCCGAGCCCGCCCAGGCCGGGCGTCGTCAGCGCGATCAGCGCGAACGCCCCGGCGACGTACACGACCAGCTTGAAGAGGTAGAGAAAGTAGATGAGGTAGGGCGTCCCGAACCCGTTCACGGCCCAGTCCTGAACCAGCGGCTTCAGGCGCGCCAGGTACGGCTTCGACTTCCACTCTTCGAGGTCGAAGGGGGGCGGCGATGGCTGGAGCCAGCCCATGGCGGCAACGATATCTCCCAGGGGCGCGTGAGAGACGGGGCGGGTCACATGCACCACCCTCAAGCGACGCTCGAAGGCCCGAAGACGCCGAGCGAGGGCCGCCGGACAGGCAAGATCCGACGCTCCGCTGTCGCTTTAGAACCGTCTGTAGACGCTCGAGCGCCAGTGGAGGGTTCGTGCTCCCGGGGGACCTCGTCCGAGCGCCGAGATAGCCGTGGCCACCCGGCGCTTAGGGCTGTGCGGCGGCGCTACAGTGGTCTGCCCCG
>JAJTCK010000119.1 GCA_021323175.1 Solirubrobacterales bacterium
TCGCGCGGCTCCGGCAGCTCGCGGAGCTCCCGCAGCTCCGGCGGTTCGCGCAGCTCCAGCGGCTCGCGCGGCTCCGGCAGCTCGCGGAGCTCCCGCAGCGGCTCGCGCAGCTCCGGCGGTTCGCGCAGCTCCAGCGGCTCGCGCGGCTCCGGCAGCTCGCGGAGCTCCCGCAGCGGCTCGCGCAGCTCCGGCGGTTCGCGCAGTCGCAGCCGCTCGGGTTCCCAGAAGGGAGCAGGAAGCGGAGCGGGCGCGATGACCGTCGATGAGCTCCGCAGTGAGGCTGGCCGCCTAGACGTCGAGGGCCGCTCGAAGATGGACAAGACGAGTCTCGCCCGGGCTGTAGGACAGAAGCGCCGCCATAGCGGCTGACCCGAACGGCCAGGCTCGCCTGGCCCGGTTTCCTAACCGTGTTCGGAGCTTGCCCGAAGTGGGTAGGCTGCCTGTGATGACGCCGGGGAGGGGGCTTTCCTCGCGTCGTACGCGGACTGAAGAACGAGTCGGTTAGTGGGACGTTCTCGGGCTTTCTCTTGATTCGTTGACGAGAAAGGAGGCCCCCTTACCGGCGTCGTATCGCGTTCCGCCGACCACGGCACGGAGCAGCAAATGAGTTTTCCGACTCAGACGCCGGAGGGAGGTCCGTGCTCGTTGGCGTCAGGCAGAGGTCCGAGCCCGTTGTCCTCACGCTCCAACACGAAGATCTCCGCCGCCACGTCGGGCTCGATGTGGTTGTCGCTCATGAAGGCGATGACCTTGCGGCCGGACTCCTCCTCCACGGCGGCGACCAGCTCATCTCGCATCACCTGCTGGTAGCGGCGCCGGGTTTCGAGCACGTGGGCACGCTGGTCCATCTCGGCGAGCCGGCGTTCTCCCTTGGTCAGGGTGTCGCCGAGCAGGATCGTGATGAGATCCCGGTTAACGAGGGTGTGCGCCTTTGTGGGCCCGCGCCCCGTGTAGTCGGCGAGGATCTGCACGGCTCGACGCGAAATCTCCGCCGACACCGACCGATGCGTCGTCTCTTCCATGAGGTCCCGCGATCCCGCCCCTCTGGGGTGTCCGCACGGGGGCAGAGGGGCGAGTAGAACCCTTCGAACGGTCGACCCAGGGTACCCGGGACGGGTGAGATGTCCAACTACCCGGCAACCGGCTCCGGCGTCTCGCCGAACCGGCGGCGCGCGGCGCGGCTCCCGGCCAGGTCGAGGTAGGCGCGGCGGAGCGCCGCGGCGCAGTCATCCCAGCGCGGCAGCTCGGTCCGGGCGAACCTGAAAGCCGCCCGCTCCAGGCCGGTCCGTCGCTCCCGGTCCTCCATCAGCTCCGCGACCGCGGCGGCGAAACCGTCGGCGTCATCGTGCACGAGGACGGCCTTCCCTCTCGCCTTCTCGAGCCCCTGGATCCCCACCGCAGTGGACACGACCGCCTTGCCGCGAGCGAGCGATTCGATCGCCTTGACCTTGACTCCACCTCCGACACGCAGGGGACACAACGAGACTTGCGCGGCGTCCAGGTGAGGGACCACCGACTCGACGTCCGCGTGAAGCTTCACGCCCGGCGCCAAGCGCGCGGCCTCGCGCAAGTCCTCGGGAGGCGACGAGCCCACGAGGGCGAGCTCCGCGTCTGGCACGCGGTCCCGCACGCGCGGGTGGATCTGTTCGAGGCACCAGCGGGCCCCGTCGGCGTTGGGCTCGTAGGCGAAGTTCCCGACCATCACCGCCTGGGGAGGCCCCTCATGCGACGTCGCCGCCACCGGGCCCGTCGCCGCGAGGTGGTCGAAGCCGTCGGCGACCAGAAAAACCCGCCGGCCGGTCGCCGCGGAGATCGCCGCCCGGTCGCCGGGAGTGACCGCCGCGCACAGGTCCGCCTCCGCCCACGCCCGCAGCTCCTCCTGCCGGGTCGCGACGGCCGCCGCCTCGAGCCGGGAGCGCTCGGAGCCGTCGGTCTTGCACGCCCGCTGGGACCACAGCGAGTGCTCGATGTTGTGCTCGACGAGGAGCACCGGCGGCCGCGAGCTCGCGCGGACCCGCGCGAGACAGGGCCAGAGATAGAAGCCCTCGACGTGAACGATGTCGAACTCCTCGCTCCTCAACAGCTCGGCGATCCGCTTCGCCGCTGCCGGGCAGCAGTGCCGTGCGACCTGGGGAGCGTCGGATCCCACAGGACTACCGCCGCCGACAGCCTCCGGGGCGGAGCCGCCCGCGGCCCTGAACACCTCCACACTCGAGCAGTGCTCGAGCAGCCGCTCGGCGTTCCGCCGATCCTGCTCGGGCGTCTTGCTCACCGCCACCACGTGGATCCGGTCGAACCTGCCCAGCCGGCGCAGCAGCTCGTACTCCCGCCGACGCCCGCCGCTCACCGGCGGGAACGGAAGATGGTGTGTCACGTATAGGACCCGAAGGCAACTCGGGGTGGACCCCGCTGGCGCCGCCAACCCACTCCTCTCGTCGTTTTTTGGAGGGTGAGTCCGACATCGAGCCGCCCCGCCGGCTCGGTCCTCACGCTTCCGTGACACCGCGGCCCTTGTGCCGCCGTGCCACCGACCATTTACCCGGGCGGTCAACCCGCCTAACCAATCCGGCGCGCTCCTGCGCGCAGGGAACGGCCGATACTCGCCTATAGCCTGTACCGTGGCCTGCGCGAGGTTCCCGGGCGACTGGGGGTGGAGATCGCAGTCGTGCACCTGGGAGGCGTCCGCTTCCGGTGACCGGGGCGCTGGATACCGATCGGAGAAGCCGCGGAACTGGGCTAGCGTAAAGTCGCGCCCAGCAAGACCGGAGGAGACGTGCCCAGCGCCACGGAAGCTCCCTATCTCGACCTCTCTGATCCTGCCTTCTCCGTCGACTCGGAGGAGGTCGCGAACGCCCGCGAGCGCAGCTGGTACGCGCGCACGAACTACGGCCTGGCCGTTCTGCGCTACGAGCAGATGGCCGCGCTGCTCAAGGACCGGCGCCTGCGGCAGGGAAGCTGGGCCTGGCCGGCGCTGAACGGGGTCGACGCCGGCCCGCTCGTCGAATGGTGGAATCGGGCGCTTCTCAACCTGGAGGGAGACGACCACCGCCGCATCCGCAAGCTGCTCAATCCCGCGTTCACACCGGGTCTGGTCAAAGGGCTTGCGCCGCGGTTCAGGGACCTGGCTGGCGAGCTGATCGACGGGTTCGAGCCGCGCGGGCGCTGCGAGTTCGTCTCGGAGTTCGCCGAGCCCTACGCGGCCCGGGTGATCGCGATCATGCTGGGAATCCCCGAGGAGGAGTGGCGCCGCCTCTCACAGCTGTCGGGAGACCTGGGGCTGTTCCTTGGGGTGAACATCGCGGAGGACCTGGAGCGGATCGAAGCCGGCCTCGAGGGACTGTACGGCTACGCGGATGAGCTGATCGCCGCCCGCCGCTCCGACCCGCGCGACGACTTCGTCACGACGCTGGTCCAGGCGCAGGTGGACGAAGACCGGCTGACCCACGAGGAGCTGAGGGTCTCGATCGTGCTCCTCGTCTTCGGGGGCATGGACACCACGCGCAACCAGCTCGGGCTTGGGATGGACACGTTCATGCGCCACCCCGGGCAGTGGCGCCTGCTGGCCGAGCGGCCGGACCTCGGCGCCAATGCCGTCGAGGAGGTGATGCGCGTCGCCCCGACGGTCACGTGGATCACCAGGGAGGCGCTGGAGGACCTCGAGTTCGAGGGGCTGGAGATAGAGCGCGGGACGACGATCCACCTTCTCTCGAGCCAAGCCGGGACCGACCCACGCGCCTTTGCCGAGCCGGGCTTCGACATCACCGCGGACGACAGGCCAAGGCACTTCGGGTTCGGCGGCGGCTGGCACCACTGCATCGGGCACTTCGTCGCGCGCGGCGACATGAGCGAGGCGTTCCCGCTGCTGGCGCAGCGGATGCCCGACCCCAGGCCCGCCGGCGACGCGCGCTGGCTGCCGCGCAGCGGCAACACCGGCCCGCTCGAGCTTCCCGTTGCCTTCGGCCCGCGCTGAGCCGGAGACGCGATCCCGGAGGCGACGTTTCGCCGCCGGGCGACGCGGAAAGGCTGTGGGGGAGAGGAGACAACCGAGCCTGAGGAGGCCGAAGATGCCGCCGCGCGGGGTCAAGAAGGGCAGCAAGAGGGACCGCCAGTACGAGCACATCAAGGAGGGGCTGGAGAAGCGCGGCCGCTCCGAGGACACCGCCGAGGAGATCGCGGCTCGCACCGTGAACAAGGAGCGGGCGCGGGCCGGAGAGTCGCGCAC
>JAJTCK010000120.1 GCA_021323175.1 Solirubrobacterales bacterium
GCATGAAGCCTGAGGATCCCTCCGAGTCGGCCGCCGCCGAGGGCAGCGAGCAGGAGACCAAGGCGGAGGAGGCCGAGCGCGGCGACCGCGACGACGGGGGCTCCAACCCAGTCGAGGACGCGGCGGGCGCCGTGCCGGAGCAGGACAGCGAAGCCCAGAAGGCCGCTGGCCAGTAGGACCGGATACCGGTGGCCGGCGAGAACACGCTGCACGCGAAGGTCCTGACCCCCGAGGGCGAGGTTTTCGACGGCGACGTCGAGCAGCTCTCCACGCGCACCGCGGTGGGCGAGATCGGGATCCTGGCCAATCACGTGCCGGTGCTGGCGCGGCTGCGCCCCACCGAGCTGCGCCTGCACATGCCGGGCGGCGAGATTCAGCGCTGGGCCCAGGCCGAGGGCTGGCTCCAGGTGTTCGCGAACAGCGCGACCGTGCTCGTGGGCGAGGCAATCCCGCCCGACCGGCTGGACCAGGCGGCGCTTCGCGAGCGCGTGGACGACGCGGAGCGGCGCCTGGGCGAGTCCGAGGAGGGCTCAGGCGCCTACGGTCAGGCCGAGCGCGACCGAGACCGAGCCGAGGCCTTCCTGCGGGTCGCCGGCGCCACCGACGCCTGAGCCGCCGGGGCCGGCCTTTCAGCCGGGCTAAGCACGCGTGCCTACGATGAGCTGATGGACGAAGTCGCCCTGACAGAACGCCTGGTCGCGTTCGATACCTCCTCGCCCGAGGGGCTGCGGCGCGCCGCCGAGTTCGTCGGCGGCTGGCTGGAGTCCCGGGACATCAAGGCCGAGCAGATCGAGTCGAAGGGCCTGCCGGTGACCATGGCCGAGGTCGGTCCCCGCGACGCCCCGACGCTCGTCCTGCACGGTCACGTCGACGTGGTCCCGGGCGACCGCGAGATGTTCACGCCCCGCCGCGATGGCGACAGGCTCTACGGGCGCGGCACGTACGACATGAAGGGCGCCCTCGCCGTCATGCTGCTCGTCTTGCACGACCTGCGCGAGCAGGAGACCGTGCGGGTGCGCTTGGGCATCGTCTCGGACGAGGAGTCCGAGGAGGAGGACAACAGGGGCTCGGACGCGCTGGTGGGCCACGGGTTCATCGGAGACTTCGCGATCACGGGCGAGCCGACGAACCTCCAGGTCGGGGTTCAGGCCAAGGGCGTGCTGGCCATGCGGATGGAGATCAAGGGCCGCTCGGCGCATGGGGCGACTCCGTGGCTGGGCGACAACGCCGTTGTCAAGGCGGTGCAGGTGTTTCGGGCAATCGAGTCGCTACCGTTTGCGCGGCAGAGCTCCGCGCTGTTCGACCGGCCCTCGATCAACCTCGGTCGCATCTGGGGTGGGGACGCGCTCAACAAGGTGCCCGACAACTGCGTCATGGACGTCGACATCCGCTTCCTGCCCGAGCAGGATCCCGAAGAGGTCATGGCCCAGGTCAAGGGCCTGCCGGACACGCGCATCCTCACCACGTTCCGCCGGCCTCCCGCCGTGGTGGAGCCGGAGTCTCCCTTCGTACAGGGCCTGTGCCAGGCGACCTCGCCGCATCACCCCGAGCACGTGATGAGCGTGGGGCGCGACGGGGCCTCGGACGCCGTCAGCTTCCTGAACGCCGGGGTGCCGGCGGTCGAGTTCGGCCCGGTCGGCGACGGGCACCACGGTCCCGAGGAGTGGGTGTCGGTGACCTCGCTGCGCGGATACCGGCAGGCGCTGGCAGACTTCGTGCGGGACTTCCCGGGACTGATACCGGCGTGAGGGGGCCGCGGTGATGCCCGAGGAGGGGAAGGGCGGCTCGGGAGAGCGCTCGCCGAAGCCGCCGTCCGGTGAGCCCCCGAAGCAACCCGAGCAGCCCGGCGACGAGACCCAGGAGTACCAGCTGGGCGAGGACCGCCCGGTCGATCCGGACGCCGAGCAGTCGCCGGACGCCACCGGGGAGCGCCCCCTCGAGGAGCAGCCCCCCGCCGCGGACGAGCCGCTGGGCGAGGAGGAGCTCCCCGAGCCCGAGGCCGAGCCCGAGCCGGCCGCGGCCGGCGCGACCGCGGCCGGAGACGACGACCCGGCCGAGGACGAGCTGGCCGAGGCCGAGGATGAACTGACGCAGATCATCAGCGCCGAAACCCAGGAGTGGGAGGGGATCGAGGCCGCCGAGCAGCAGGCCCGCGAGGAGGACGCCGAGGGCAGAACGCTGGTCGGCGCCGTGGGCACGGCGGGCTCACGCGCCCGGTCGGCGATCACGTCCGGGTTCGAGGCTGTCAGCGTCGAGAAGCTCACGTCGGGCTTCAAGGCGGTCGGCGGCAGGCTCCGCTTCCCCCTCTGGGCGCGGTTCTTGACCGCCGCCTTCGTGATCATCGCGTCCGTCGGAACCGCCACGGCGGCGAGCCTGCTGCTCTACATCGGGGGCATCGCCGAGGACCTGAAGCTAGATCCGGAGTTCAAGGCCATCGAAGACCGCCTCGCGACGGTGGACGGCGGCGAACCGCAGACGATCATGATCCTCGGCTCCGACAAGCGCCCGGAATTCAAGAAGGACAAGTTCCGCGGGCTGTCCGACACCACGATGCTGCTGCGCGTGGATCCCGACCGCAACGCGATCGCGCTCTTCTCGCTGCCGCGCGACCTGAAGGTGGAGGTTCCGGGCTATGGGACGGCGAAGCTGAACGAGGCCTACGCGGTGGGTGGGCCCGAACTGACCCTGAAGACAATCCAGCAGCTGACGAAGACCGCAGCGACGGACAACCGTGGCCTCGAGGTCAATCACATCGTCAACGTCGACTTCGAGGGCTTCGCCCGCGCGGTCAACGCGATCGACTGCGTCTACATCGACGTCGACCGCCGCTATTACCACTCAAACGAGGAGACGGTGGAGCAGTACGAGGAGATCGACATCCAGCCCGGCTACCAGGCCCTATGCGGGTTCGACGCGCTCGACTACGCCCGGTTCCGACACCTGGACAACGACGTGGTCCGCGCCGCGCGCCAGCAGGACTTCCTGCGCGAGGCGCGCCACAAGGTTCCGCCAGGGGTCGTATTCGCCCAGCGCAAGGAGCTGATCGACATCTTCACCGAGCACACGACCTCGGACATCGACAACAAGGAGGACATGCTCGAGGTCCTGAAGCTGTTCATCGAGGCCCGCGACGCCCCGGTGAAGGAAATCCACTTCGAGGGCACAATCGGCCCGTCTTTCGTCACCACGACCTCGTCCGAGATCGACAAGGCCGTGTCGCAGTTCCTGGGGATCGAGGACACCCCAGGTGCCCGGGGCGATTCCGCGGCTCCGGAGGACCCGGAGCGGATCTCTCCCGAGTCGGCGCCGGACGACACGCTCTCGGACTCGTCCGCCGCCCAGAAGGCGAAGCGCAAGCGGGGCCGCAGCCGCGGTGGCGAACCAGCACAGTTGGTCGCGACGAGCTTCGGAAAGGAGCTCGCAAAGGGAATCCGTGCCCGCAAGGTGAAGCTGCCGATCTACTACCCGACGGTGCTTGAGACCCGCACCGACTACGCCCAGAAGCCGCGCGTCTACAAGATCAACGGCACCGGTAGCGGCAGCCCGCCGAACGGCGAGCGCTCCGCGTACAAGTGGGTGTTCTCCCGCCCCGGGCTCGGGGAGTACTACGGCTTCATGGCGACCCGCTGGGAGGACCCGCCCATCCTCGACGCCACCCACGACGAGCGGGAGATAGACGGACGCACCTACAAGCTCTACCGCGACGGGGACCGCCTGCGGATGGTCGCCTGGCAGGACGACAGCGGCTCGTTCTGGGTCTCGAACACCCTGATCCAGTCGCTGTCCGACCGCGAGATGATCGACATCGCAAAGGGTATGACCGAGCTGCCGAAGCTCGGCCGGCGCAACTGAACCCCGCATGGGCAGTGGCCTTGCCTGAGATGCTTCACCCGTGAGCGAACGAGAACCCATAGGCGTGGTCGGAGTCGGCTGGGTGGGTCTGGTCACCGCCGCCTGCTTCGCCGAGATGGGACATCGGGTGGTTGCCCGGGACATCGTCTCCGGGAAGATCGATGCCCTGCGAACCGGGCGGCTCCCCTTCTACGAGCCCGGCTTGACCGACCTGATCGAGCGCAACTCGGAGCGGCTCACCTTCACCACGGACATGGACGAGCTGGTCGCAGCGGGGCGGCTGATCTTCATCTGCGTCCA
>JAJTCK010000121.1 GCA_021323175.1 Solirubrobacterales bacterium
GGGCCCTTCGGCGACGCGATCGAGTTCATCTTCGAGCCGCAGCAATCTCGGTTCACCGGCGGGCGGACCGTCGGCGGCCCCGAGCAGGTCTGGGAGTACACCCAGACCCACCTGGAGATCAGCTTCTTCGCGCTCGGGATCGCGTTGCTGATCGCGCTGCCGGCGGGCGTGGCCCTGGGCCACTACGGCAGGGGCGAGATGATCGCGATCACGCTCGGCAACTCCTGGCGGGCGATCCCCGAGCTGGCGCTGATCGCGCTGGTCGTGGCGTTCGTCGGCTTCGGCTTCGTGAACGTCGCGATTGCGCTGATGGTCCTGGGGATCCCACCGATCCTCACGAACGCGTACGTCGGGGTCCGGCAGGTGGACCGCAGCGCGGTGGAGGCGGCGCGGGGAGTGGGCCTGAACGACCTCCAGGTCATCACGCGAGTCGAGCTGCCCCTGGCCGTGCCGACGATCATGAGCGGGGTTCGCACGGGAGCGATCAACATCATCGCCACAGCCACGATCGCGCCCCTCGCGGGCGTGGTCACCCTGGGCGACTTCATCATCGCCCGCAACGTCTACGGGGACGAGGGCGTCCTGGCCGGCGCGATCCTGATCGCGGTTCTCGCGATCCTGGTCGAGTTGGGCCTGGCAGGGCTCCAGCGGCTGCTCACGCCCCGCGGGTTGAAGCTGACGCGTGAACGCGCGGCTGCGTAGGATCATCCGCGTCCCAGACGCCCCTGCCGTGCGGTGGGGATCCCCGAAGAGAGGAGAACTCGTGATGAGCAGCGACTCGCGCTGGCGCATGATGTTCGCGCTGTTGGCAGCGTTCGTGCTGGCGCTCGGCGTCGCCGCCTGCGGTGACGACGATGACGATGAAGGAGATGGGGGCGGTGAGGCGTCCGGAGAGCTGATCGAGTCCAACTCCGACAACGAGGGAGTTGAGCTGACGGTCGGCTCCAAGAACTTCACCGAGCAGTTCATCCTGGGCGAGATCTACGCCCAGGGGCTCGAGGCGGCCGGCTACACCGTCAACACCGACCTCAACCTGGGCTCCGAGCAGGTCGCGCTCCAAGCGCTGGAGGCCGGCGAGATCAGCGGCTACCCGGAGTACACCTCGACCGCGCTCACCTCGTTCTTCGGGCTGGCGCCCGAGGACGTCCCGAACGACCCGGCGGAGGCGACCGAGCAGTCCCAGGCCGAGTTCGAGAAGCAGGGCCTGGTGGCGTTCGAGCCGGCGCCGTTCAACAGCGCCAACGCCGTCGGCCTGTTGGCCGAGACGGCCGAGGAGTTGGACGTCGAGACGGTCTCCGACCTGGAGGGCAAGTCGCAGGACCTGACGCTGTTCGGCTCTCCCGAGTGCCGTCAGCGCGTCGACTGCCTGGTCGGCCTGCAGGACGGCTACGGG
Organism: Solirubrobacterales bacterium; assembly: GCA_021323175.1. GTDB lineage: Bacteria > Actinomycetota > Thermoleophilia > Solirubrobacterales > 70-9 > VGBV01. Next base: position 1,394 of record JAJTCK010000121.1, read on the forward strand.
CTGGAGTTCTCGAAGTTCACCCCGGTGGACATCGAGCAGCGCTACCCGGTGCTCGACGACGGCCAGGCCGACCTGTCGATCCTGTTCACGACCGACCCGCAGCTCCAGTCGGACGAGTACGTGATCCTCGATGACGACCAGGGCGTGTTCCCTGCCGGCAACCCGGTGTTCGTCGCCAGCCAGGAGGCTGTCGACCAGGCGGGCCCGGACTTCCAGGAGACGATCGAGAAGGTCCAGGAGGGCCTCTCGCTGGAGGTCATGCAGGAGCTGAATGCCCGTGTGGACATCGACCAGCAGGACCCGGCGCAGGTCGCGACCGAGTACCTGCAGGAGTCGGGCTACATCGAGTAGGGAGCGTCGCCGGCCGGGGCATTGCCCCGGCCGGCGCTCGCCTCAGTCCTTGTCGTCGCGCCGCAGCGCGTCCTTGACCTTGTCCGCGCCGTCGCCGACCTTCTCCTTCACGTTCCCGGACGCGCGATCGACCTTGCCCTCGTTCTTCAGGCGGTCGTTGTCGGTCAGGTCGCCCGCCGCTTCCTTCGTGCGGCCCTTGGCCTTATCAGCTTTCTCACCCATGCTGCCTCCTTTCCGTTCGGTTCAGCCGGTGCTACGTCCTGATCAAGCGGGTGGCCTCAGCGCTGGCGGCCGGCGAATCGGCCGCGAGAGTGCTGGCGAGCGGCGAATCGGCCGCGAGTCTGCTGGCGGCCACTGAATCGGCGGCGCGGCGTGCTGCGCCCATTACCGCGAAACGCCGCGCTCGCCCGGCTGATCGGGTTCCTACGCGTCATCGAAGGCTGGGGAGCGCTGCGCCAGAAACGCCACTTGCTCCTGCTCTTGTCGGTCCGAGCCATCTCGAACTCACCTCCTGCTTTCTGTCTTTTGAGGCATCCCTGCCGGATTACCCAACGCACAACCTGGGAAACGGGATGATTCGCCCTGTGCCCGAGGCCCAGCGCGAAGAGCTCGGCGTCGATGACGCCGCGATCCTGCGCCTCGAAACCGATGCGATCAAGGGGCACACCGGCAAGGTCCTGGTCGTCGGCCCGGACGAGGGCGGGAACGCCCTCGACCTGGCCGAGCTGCGCTCCAGGGTCGCGGAGCGCATCGAGTCCATTCCCCGCCTGCGCCAGCGGGTGGACATCCCCCGCCGCGGCAGGCCTGCCTGGGTCGAGGCCGACGAGGTGGACCTGGACTGGCACGTCGCGGACGCCGGCGTGGCCGCGCTACTCGACGAGGGGGGCCTGCGCGCCTTGACCGGTGCGCTCCTGGCGCAGAAGCTCGACCACGAGCGGCCGCTGTGGAGGATCGACGTCGCCCCGATGGAGGGAGGGGCCACCGCGTTGATCGCTCGCATCCATCACGCGATGGCGGACGGGGTGAGCGCGATCAGGATCGCAAGCATCCTGCTGTTCGACGAGCACCGTGTGGACCCGGTCCACGAGCCACCCGCGCGGGCGCAGGAGCCGCAGGGCGGCCGGACGCGCGGGCTGCTGAAGGTGCCCGGCGCCCTTCGCCGCGAGCTCACCCCGGGGGCCGACTCGGTGCTCGACCGGCACATCGGCCCCCAGCGGGAGGTCGCTCGCGCGGGATTTCCGCTCGAGCGCCTGAAGGCGATCGGCCACGCGGCGGGCGACGGCGTGACCGTCAACGACGTGATCCTGGCGGCGGTGGCTGGAGGCCTCCGCGACTGGCTCGGCCCGGCTCGGATCGGTGGCGACATCCGCGCCCAGATCCCGGTCTGCCTGCACCTGCGCGGCACCGGGCGGGATGAGATCGGCAACAAGGACTCGTTCCTGAACGTTGACCTTCCCCTGCATGAACCCGATGCCGCCGTGCGCCTGCGCGCCATCAACGCAGAGACCAGCGAGCGCAAGCTTGACCACGACGCCGAGACGCTCTACTCGTTCTTCCACGCCGTCGGTCGCTTCCGGCCCCTGTACAAGGGCATCACCCGGATCACCTCCGGGCCGCGTGAGTTCGCCCTGTCGGTCTCGAACGTCCCGGGCCCGCGCGAGAAGCCGCTGGTCCTGGGCCGCCCGCTGACCGAGTTCGTCTCATTCGCCGAGCCGGCGGACCGGCACGCGCTGCGCGTGAGCGTGATCTCGCTGGGCGGGGACCTGGCGTTCGGCCTGTGCTCGGATCCCAACGCCGTCGAAGGCCTGGACGCTTTGGCCGCCGCGATCGAGGTGTCGATGGACGAGCTCGAAGAGGCGGTCCGATGACGCCGCTGGACGAGTACGAGCGCAAGCGTGACTTCTCGAAGACCTCCGAGCCGCGCGCCAAGCGGGCCAAGCGCGGTAAGAAGGGCGGTCCGAAGCGGCGCCATCCACGCTTTGCGATCCAGAAGCACTCCGCCACCTCCCTTCACTACGACCTGCGCCTGGAGGTCGGGGACGCGCTCGCCTCCTGGGCGGTGCCAAAGGGCCCTTCGCTCGACCCCCGCGATAAGCGACTCGCGATGCGCACCGAGGACCACCCCCTCGATTACCTGAGCTGGGAGGGAGTCATCCCGAAGGGGGAGTACGGGGGCGGCGAGATGATCGTCTGGGACCGCGGCGTCTACGAGAACATCTCGAAGACCCGCTCGGGACGCGAGCTGACGATCGAGGAGGCGATCGAGAAGGGCGATGTGAAGGTGTTCCTGCTCGGCGAGAAGGTCCGCGGGCCCTACGCCCTGGTCAGGACCAGCGACCCGGGCGACCGCGAGCAGTGGCTGCTGATCAAGAAG
>JAJTCK010000122.1 GCA_021323175.1 Solirubrobacterales bacterium
AAGGGCCAAGCCGGTCCAAAGCGGTCTCAGGAAATCGGCTCTCTAGTTGCGATCCTGCCTCTTCCGCGCCCGGTGACGACACGCAGACCTTCGCCCTACGAAACCGAAGGTCACTGGTTCGAGTCCAGTCGGGCGCGCTACTCGAATCGCGGCAAAGCGCTGCAAGACGCCGTATTTAAGGACCCGCCCGCAGAAGTCCTGGATGCGCGGCGAATTCGGGATCTCGGTCTTGGGCGACAAGAAACCATCGCGCAGACCATCGCACGGCCAGGCACGGCGATACGGCTTCGACTATCGCGCAGGACCCAGTAGGCCGATCTAGGTGATTCGGAGTTTTGCTTTGCGTGGAAAGCAGTAGCGCTGCTAAGAGGGCAGTCATCGAATCGACAACCCTGGGTAGCCCTTCTAAGTGGGCACTGACCAAAAAACGTCCCACCGCCTTGGCTTCGCCGTCAGCGTTCTCGGCGAGGGGGGACTGCCGTCTCACGACACGCGTCGGTGGCAGTCCGGCCCGCACCTGCGCCATTCGCTCGACCGGCTCCGGCGCATCCTGGAATACCTAGACCGCCACGACATCCGGATGTACCGGATGGCGAGCGCGCTCGCCCCTTATGCGAGCCACCCGGAGCTGACGCAGTTTCACGGGCAAGTTGACGAGTGCGGGCTCGAGCTCGCCCAGCTCGGCGAGCTCGCGCGGGAGCGCAGGATCCGGCTCTCACTGCACCCGGGGCAGTACACGGTTCTGAACTCGACGAATCCCGCCGTCGTCGATGCCGCGATCGCCGAGCTGGAGGTGCACGCGGCGCTGCTCGACGCAATGGCGCTCGATCCCGACGCGGTTGTCGTCCTACACGTCGGGGGGGCCACGGGAGGAAAGCGGGCGGCCGCCGACCGTTTCCTTGCAGGCTACGAGCGCCTTAGCCCCGCGGCCCGTCTCCGTCTCGTTGTCGAGAACGACGATCGCTCCTTCGGGCTCGCGGACGTGATCGAGATCGCGCGGCGCGCCGATCTCCGCGTGGTTTGGGATGCGCTTCACCACCACTGCAACGACCCCGAGAGGATTGGGGACGCCGAGGCGCTGGGGCTCGGGCTCTCCACCTGGCCGGCCGGGCAGACTCCGAAGATCCACTATTCCTCGCCGCGCCTTGAGCTGCGCGAGCGCCGCCGCCGGGTCGGGCGCCGTGTCGAGCGCACGCCGGTTCTCCCGCCGCTGCGGGCGCACGCAGACATGATCGACCCGATCGGATTCGAGCATTTCATGCGAGCTGTCGCGCGCAGCGACTTCGACGTGATGCTGGAGGCGAAGGGGAAGGACCTTGCGCTGCTGACCCTGCGCGCGCAGCTGGTCGCGCGCGGCTGGCGAGCCGAGCGGGGCAAAGTTCTAATCGGCCCCGCGGAAGGGTAGGAAGATCAGTGCGCCCGAAACGGTCATCGGTTGACGGAGGAATCACCGCGGGCCTCTGTGAGCTCACGCTGGAGACCCCGACCCCTCTAGGCTCGCGGGTTCTACGAGTAGCCCTCGATCCGGGGCACTTCGAGGCGCTGGCGCCGCTCGAGGAGGTAGCTCCGCCTCGCACTCACGCCTCCTCGTTCCGTTCGCGGAGTCGCTTGGGGATCCGGCGAAGGTTCACCCGCCCCAGCCCTTCTGGCTTCCCGCGTACGCCTCCGCCCGCGCCTTCTGCAGGGGACCGACGGGAGTCACTCCGGGGGCGGTGTTCCAGGGGTTAAAGCGAACGTCGTTGATCTCTGCATCGTCGATCCGGGGGCCGATTCGCAGAGCACCGATTCGGTTCCAGCCTTTTGCCAGTCCCGCGGTAACCAGTTCAAACTCGCATCCGGGAGCCCGCGCAGCGAAGCGGTCGAGTCGATGCGGCGATCGTGAGCGGGGGATCGCCTCGAGCCCGACCATCAAGAGCCGGTCTACGACGCGATAGGGCACCAGAGTCGTGAAGAAGTGGCCGAGGAATCCGCCTGGTGCAGGAGTCAGGGTATGCCGGGCGAGCGGAGCTCGCCAAGAGGTGACGGCCAGCAGATCCTGATGAACACCTGGGCCGTAGCAATCGGGTAGGCGAAGCGCTATTCCCAGGATGTCGGGCAGGGTCTCGGGTAGCCCCAGCGCCCGCGAGAATCGGACGACGGCCCGTTGTACTGCTCGGTCCGCCAAGACGCCTGCGGCCGGGTCTTGCAGGGGCGGAGCGTCAACCGAGAGCTCGGCCTCGAATCCGATTCCGTGCGGGTGAGCGATGCGGCGACCGCGAAGACGCGAGAGAGACCTGAATAGGACGGCGGCGGCCGAGCCCGACGGTCCGCTGTTTGGATCAATGCCGGGCATCCCTGTTTCTTTCCGTTCCAGTCGTCTCGCGGTCTGACGAGCTTCCACGCCGGCGACTCTAGCTCGGGAGGTTTGCGTGGGCCTCTCTTCCAGGCCCGGAGCGGGCAGGCCTGCCGCGAGGTCGCGGGGTCGCGGTGACGCTTCGCCGCAGCCCACGGCGGCACGCACGAACGCGGATCAGGTGCTGGTCGCGAGGAGGCGGGCGTGTGTCAAGTTCGCCGTCGCGCCCGTTTCCAAAACCCAGTTCCCCGGGAGCGTCAGCGACGCCGGCTGGCTTTCCACACGGTGTGGAAAGAACGGGCGTTTTAGAGTTGGTCTCCCGGCTCACTGTCCCACTGACCAGCGCGCGCCACGACGCATCGTCGTACCCATTCGAGGGAAGCGCCGGTCGCTTGGACGCGGTAAGGGTTCGATCTTCTTGGGGAGCTTCTCGACTCTGAGGACCATGAACGCTGCCTCGTCCTGATCCCACTCGTTCTAGCCTGCCGAAATGGTCCCGCTGATCGCCGCCGAGCGCGGCTTCGACTTTGCCGATCCGATTGCGATCGCGCTCGTGTTCTGCGGGTTCGCGGTATTCGCGGCGATCGGCTCGCTCTCCCATCAACACGAGCGCGCGTTCTCGGCCAGCATTATCTATCTGGGGTTGGGCGCCGGGGCGGCAGTGGTGATTCAGCTCGTTGACGTGGGTTGGGTTGACCCACTGGAGGACTATGAACTTCTCGAGCACCTGACCGAGTTCGCGGTAGTGATCGCCCTGTTCGCCACAGGCCTGAAGCTTGATCGGCCGCTCACGCTCGGCTCCTGGGCGGGGGTCATTCGCCTGATTGCGATCGCGATGCCGCTGACGATTGCCGCCATCGCTCTGTTCGGAACCCAGGTGATGGGCCTTTCCCTGGGCGCGGCGATCGTCCTCGGTGCGATCCTCGCCCCCACCGACCCCGTCCTCGCCGGCGACATCGGGGTCGGCCCACCAGGCGACGAGGAGGAGCATGAGCCGAATTTCTCGATAACCGGCGAGGCGGGCCTGAATGACGGGATGGCCCTGCCCTTCCTGTTCCTCGGCCTTTTCGTCGCCGACCAGGGAGGAAGCGGCTGGGCGGGGGAGTGGGTACTGGCCGATGTGGCCTACGCGGTGACCGTCGCATTCGCGATCGGAGCGGCGTTCGGGTACGGGACCGCTGCGCTGGCCGTCGCCCTACGCGATCGCGACCTGCTGGCGAAGGCGTTCGATGCCTGGCTTGCGATCCCGACAGTCCTCTGCATCTACGGGGCGACTGAGGTGGCCGGCGCCTATGGCTTCGTCGCCGCCTTCGTCGGCGGCGTCGCCTTCCGCCGATTCGAACACGGCCACCGCTACAACCGCAGCGTTCACGACGGCGCCGAGACGGTCGAGAAGTTCGGGGAGCTCGCGGTCGTGCTCGTCCTCGGGAGCATGCTCACTTTTGCCGGACTCGGCGCTCCAGGTCCGGAGGGCTGGCTGCTGGTGCCGGTTCTCTTGCTCGTGATTCGACCCGCCGCGGTCATCCTCGCGCTCGCCTTCTCGACCCAGCTCAGGGCGGAGCGCGCGTTCGTCGGCTGGTTCGGCGTGCGGGGGATCGGCTCTCTCTATTACGCGGCGATCGCCGTGGGATCCGGGGTCCTATCGGAAGGGGAGATCGAGGCGGTCGTATGGACGGCGATCGCCGTGGTTATCGTCTCGATCGTCGCCCATGGGGCCACGGCATCGCCGCTGGCTCAGAGGCTGCTGCCCCCCGACGCGCTCGACGCGGGCATTCCCAGCCGACGGGGCCTCTGGCTGAGCTATCGGTTGACGAGACCCAGGTCAGGCTACGAAACCGAAGGTCACTGGTTCGAGTCCAGTCGGGCGCGCTGATCGGTCGGACTGAAGTGCCTGCATACTGTGTGTTCGCTGGCATGGCCCGGGATTTACCCAACCCTCTGAGATGAACGCAGTTCAGGGGGCTAGGCGAGACAGAACCATCGCGCAGACCATCGCACGGCCAGGCATGGATTTACCGGCCGCGACTGTCGCGCAAGTAGCGGCGGGGACTCGAACCGCGGCCGCTCCCTGGCTAGCGCGCGCACAAACGCCTACGCGCAGAACCCAGCTATGTCCGCTCGCTGCTTGCCAGGGTAGGTCGCAGCGCCCCGAAGGTCAGCACCAGCAGGCCGATCCCGATCAGCACCATCGCGATTCCCATCACGATCCCGAAATTCGCCACCTGCTCGGCGAAGAAGGATGTGTTCAGCGCGGTGGCCAGCGCC
>JAJTCK010000003.1 GCA_021323175.1 Solirubrobacterales bacterium
ACCTGGAAGCAGTGCAAGGTGATGGTCGACCTGGCGGAGATGCTCGCTCAGAAGGACCCCGAGCTGGCCTCGGCCTATGAGCTGAAGGGCTGAGGGGCCCGCGATGGCCGAGCGCTTCCGCTACCGCCAGCGAGTCCGCTACCACGAGTGCGACCCGCAGGGCGTCGTCTTCAACGGCCACTACCTGGCGTACTTCGACGTCGGGATGACCGAGCTCTGGCGCGAGGTCGGCGGCTACGAGGAGATGATCGCCGCCGGCACGGACATGGTCGTGGCGGAGGCGCAGGTGAGCTACCGGGCGCCCCTGAGGTTCGATGACGAGTTCGACGTGACGATCGCCGTCACTCGCCTGGGCCAGAGCTCGATGACCAGCTCACTCGCGCTGGAGCGCGACGGCGAGACCGTGACGGAGGGAGAGCTGCGGCACGTGTTCGTCACCGCCGGCGAGGGCGACAAGATCTCCATTCCCGACGGTGTGCGCTCGGGGCTCGCGCCGTTCCTGGCCGAGCCGGCGGCCTCAACGGCCGGTGAGGCACACGAGCCGCGGCCGGCCTAGGTCAGCGCCGGCGCCTCGGGCAGGGTCGTCAGCGAGTCCTCGAGTTCCTGCTCGGGCATGTCCAGGTCCTCCAGGTCCCCGCGCAGGTAGGCGTCGTAGGCGGACATGTCGAAGTGACCGTGGCCGCAGAGGTTGATGAGGAGCACGCGCTCCTCCCCCGCCCGCCTGGCGGCCTCGGCCTCGTCGAACGCCGCCCGCAGAGCATGCGCCGGCTCGGGCGCCGGGATGATCCCTTCGCACCTTGCGAACCGCACCGCTGCCTCGAAGGCCGCCGTCTGCCTGATGGCGACCGCCTCGACGGCTCCCTGCTTGACGAGCGCGCTGACGCTCGGAGCGTCGCCGTGGTAGCGCAGCCCGCCGGCATGCACCGACGGCGGCACGAAGTCGTGTCCCAGCGTGTACATGGGCATCAGGGGGGTCATCCCCACCGTGTCTCCGTAGTCGTAGGCGTAGCGCCCGCGTGTCAGCGTCGGGCAGGCGGCCGGCTCGGCGGCGACGAACCTGGGGCCGGAGCCGGTGCGGAGCTTCTGGCGCAGCAGCGGATAGGAGATGCCGGCGAAGTTGGAGCCGCCCCCGACGCAGCCGACCACGACGTCGGGAGCCTCGCCCGCCATCTCCATCTGCCGGATCGCCTCCTGCCCGACCACGGTCTGGTGCAGGCAGACGTGGTTCAGGACCGAGCCCAGCGTGTAGTTGGCGTCGTCGGCCCCAGCGGCAACTTCCACGGCCTCGGAGATGGCGATGCCGAGGCTGCCGGACTCATGCTCGGCTTGTGACCTACCCGCCTCGGTCAGGTCGGAGGGGCTGCGGTGGACCGTCGCCCCCCAGGTCTCCATCATCGCCCGGCGATATGGCTTCTGGTCGTAGCTGACCCCGACCATGAACACCTCGCACTCCATCTCGAACATGCGACACGCGAGCGCCAGCGCGGATCCCCACTGGCCGGCGCCCGTCTCGGTGACGAGCTTGCGCACACCCTCCTGCTTGTTGAAGTACGCCTGCGGCACCGCCGAGTTCGGCTTGTGAGATCCCGCGGGGGAGACCCCCTCGTACTTGTAGTAGATGTGCGCCGGGGTATCGAGCTCGCGTTCCAGCCGCCTGGCACGCAGCAGCGGCGTGGGCCGCCAGAGCCGGTAGATGTCGCGGACCTCTTCCGGGATCTCGATCTCGGGCTCGGTCGAGACCTCCTGGCCGATCAGGGCCATCGCGAAGATCGGGCTCAGGTCGTCAGGGCCCGCCGGCTCCCCGGTCTGCGCGTTGAGTGGGGGCGGTGGCGGGTCTCCCGGCAGGTCGGCAAGCAGATTGACCCAGGTCGTGGGGATCTCGTCCTCGCCGAGCAGGAACTTGGTGACCTCGGCCACTTGGCTGATTCTATGCGCGCGGGCCGCGGCCCGGGGCCGGGCTGACCGAACCGGCTCAGGAAACGCTCAGGCGCGCCTTGAGCGAATCGAGCTGGGCGCGGACCTCGTCCGGAAGCCGGTCCCCGAACATGGCCAGATGCTCCTCGAGCTGGGGCAGCTGAGCGTGCAGCGCATCGTCATCGACGCTGAGCACCTCCGCCATCGCCTCGGGCGAGATCTCCAGGCCATCTGTGTTGAGCTCGCCCTCGGCGGGCAGCAATCCGAGGGGCGAGTCGGTTACTCCCCCCTCGCCGTCGCAGCGCCGGAAGACCCACTCGAGCACCCGGCTGTTCTCGCCGAAGCCGGGCCACAGGAACTTGCCGTTCTCGTCCTTCCGGAACCAGTTGACGTGGAATACCTTGGGCAGCACCGCGTCCTCGCGGCGGCCCGTGTCGAGCCAGTGGCCGAAGTAGTCGGCCATGTTGTAGCCGCAGAAGGGCAGCATCGCCATCGGATCGAACCGCAGCTGCCCGACCTCGCCGGCAGCGGCCGCCGTGGTCTCGGAGGCCATGACTGCCCCGGTGAACACGCCGTGCTCCCAGTCGCGGCACTCGAACACGAGCGGGACGACCGATGAGCGGCGACCTCCGAACAGGAAGGCGTCGATCGGCACTCCGGCGGGGTCCTCCCATTCGGGCGCGATCGAGGGACACTGGGACGCCGGGGTGGTGAAGCGGGCGTTGGGATGTGCAGCGGGGTCATCCGACGCGGGGGTCCAGTTGTTGCCCTTCCAGTCGACCGCCCTGTCCGGCGGCTCGCCGGTCATGCCCTCCCACCAAATGTCGCCCTCGGTCTCGGCGCAGTTGGTGAAGATCGTGTTCCGCTCGATGGTCGCCATCGCATTGGGGTTCGTCTTGTAGCTCGTGTTCGGGGCGACGCCGAAGAAGCCGGCCTCGGGGTTGACCGCGTAGAGCCGGCCGTCCTGCCCGAACTTCATCCACGCGATGTCATCGCCGACCGTCTCGACCTTCCAGTCGGGGAGCGTCGGCACCAGCATCGCGAGGTTGGTCTTGCCGCAGGCCGACGGAAAGGCACCCGCTACGTACTTGACCTTCCCCTCCGGCGAGGTCAGCTTCAGGATCAGCATGTGCTCGGCCATCCAGCCGTAGTCGCGGGCCATGACCGACGCGATGCGGAGCGCGAAGCACTTCTTGCCGAGCAGCGCGTTGCCGCCGTAGCCTGAGCCGAACGACCAGATCTCGCGCGTCTCCGGGTAGTGGACGATGTACTTGGTGTCGTTGCAGGGCCACGGGACGTCCTCGACCCCTTCGGTGAGGGGCATGCCGACGGAGTGCACACAAGGGACGAACTCGCCGTCGGTGCCGAGCGCGTCGAGCGCCTTCTGGCCCATTCGGGTCATGATCCGCATGGACACGACGACGTAGGGGGAGTCGGTGAGCTGGACCCCGACGTGGGAGATCGGCGAGCCGATCGGCCCCATCGAGAACGGGACCACGTACATCGTGCGGCCCTTCATCGCGCCTGCGAAGAGCTTGTCGAGCGCCGAGCGCATCTCGGCCGGCTCCCGCCAGTTGTTCGTGGGACCGGCGTCGGACTCGTCCGCGGTGCAGATGAAGGTCCGGTCCTCGACTCGCGCCACATCGGAGGGCGAGGAGCGCGCCAAATAGGAGTTCGGGCGCTTCGCCTCGTCGAGCTTCGTGAACGTCCCGGCCTCGACCAGCTCCTGCGCGAGCTGGTCGTACTCCTCCGCCGAGCCGTCGCACCAGTGCACCCGGTCCGCCTCTGTGAGCGCCGCGATCCGCTCGACCCATGCGGTCAGCTCGACGTGCTTGGTCAGCGTCTCGGCGGAGACTGCGTCTTCGCTCACTTTGTGGGCTCCTTGCTCTCTCGGGGTTCCCTGCCGGGCCGGCCACGGATGTTGGCATACGCCGACGGGGGCGGCGCAGGGCCCCATGCCAGGAGTCTGGCGCCGCGGGCCCCACCCGCCTCCGCTCCCCGCACAGCCAGGCCGGACGGCATAGTCTGAGGCAGTGGGAGAGCAGCTCACCGCGCTGGACGCGACCTTCCTCGAGCTGGAGGAGGCCGACCAGAGCGTCCACATGCACATCGGCGGCGTGGTCTTGATTGATGGGATCGACGGCCGAGGCGCCCCGCCGTTGGAGCGTATCCGCGCCGACGTCCTCGCCCGCCTGCCGGTGCTACCGCGGTTCTCCGAGCGCCTCTCCTCGCCCTCCACCGGGGGACTGCACTGGCCGAGCTGGGAGGCCGACCCCGACTTCGACGTCTCGCGCCATGTCTTCGCGGCGGGTCTCCCGGCCCCCGGAGGTCGCCGGGAGCTGCTCGAGTGGGCTGGCGAGTTCTACTCCCAGCGGCTGGACCGAACCAGGCCCCTGTGGGAGCTGGTGATCGTGGAGCTCGCCGACGGCAACTGGGCTCTGATCACCAAGACCCACCACTGCATGGTCGACGGCGTCGGCTCCGTCGACATCGGCAAGACCCTGCTCGACACCCAGCCTGAACCCAGCCCGCCGCCCGAGGCTGCGCCGCGACCCCCCGGAGCGACCGCCCCGCGGGGGAGATCGCGCCTGCCGTCGCTGCTGCGCCCGGCCGAGGGGCTCACGCGCGCGGGCCTGCGCCTCGCACGCACGGGGCTGCACGCAGCGGAGTCCGCCGCCGGCATGGCCGCGCACCCGCGCCGTGCGGCCGAGGCGGTATCGCGCGCCCGCGCCCTCGCGGAGCTGGTGGTGCAAGACGAGGTGATCCCCGCCCCGCCCACCAGCCTCAATGAGCCGATCGGCGCGAAGCGGCGGCTCTTGGTCTTGGAGGCGGAGCTTGACGACCTGCGCCGCATCAAGTCCGTGCTCGGAGGAACCGTCAACGACGTCGTGCTCGCCGCCGCGGCGGGCGGCCTGCGCCGCCTGCTGCTGGCCCGCGAAGAGCCGCTACCCGAGCAGGGGCTGCGCGCCATGGTGCCGATGAATGTACGCGAAGCGGGCGAGCGCCTGGCACTCGGCAACCGGATCTCATCGCTGTTCGTGCACCTGCCGGTCAGCGCCGACGACCCGGCGGAGCGCTACTCGATGCAACTGGAAGAGGCGGAGGGGATGAAGGCGGGAACGCAGGCGATGGGCTCCAGCACGCTCCTCGACTTGACCGAGCACATGCCGCCCGTTCTCCACAGCTTCGTGGCGCGCTCGCTGTTCGCCACCCGACTGTTCAACGTCACGATCACGAACGTCCCCGGGCCGCAGACGCCGCTGTACTGCTTCGGATCGCGGGTTCGCGAGATCTGGCCGCTGGTCCCCATCGCCGCCGAGCACGCGGTCGGCCTAGCCGTCTTCAGCTACGACGGCACCCTCTTCTTCTGCCTGAACCTGGACCGCGACAGCTGCACCGACGCCGACGTGCTGGCCGAGGGAATCGCCGATTCGCTCGCCGAGCTGGGCGCTTTGGCTGGGGACAAGACGGCAGCATGACGAGGTTCGTTGGGTGAGGGAAGCCTTCGAGAAGTTCAGGGTTGTGTTCTGGGCGTTGACGGCCGGTGTCCTGGGCCTCTATCTCTTCGGCCTCTTCTTGGGCATCTACAGCCCGCTGCAGCTCGGCGCTCTCAGCATCGTCTGCCTGGTGCTGCTGGTGATGTTCGCGATCCACGAGGTCCGACTGCGGCGAGAGCTGCGCGCGAACCCTCCGCGGGAGCTCGACCACAGCGACCGTGAGCGGAGGGGTTGGTAGGAGCCTCCTCGCCGCCTCAGACTCCCATAGGGCTCGCCGCTCGGAGGTGAGACTCAGGTGCCACCCAGCTCCTCGTAGAGCTCGGCAACGAGGCGGTCGACGGTGAGCTGAACGGGCTTGCTGAGGCCCTCGCCCGACGAGAACTCCCGGCCCTCGATCCCATAGACGGCGAGGCGCCGCGGCAGCCGCCCGAGCTCGCGCGCCAGCTCGACGGCCTCGGCGATCCCGAGCGCATGCGTGGAGGGCCGGAAGAGCTCGGCGGGGAGTGGGTCCTTGCCCACCTCGAAGCGATGGAGCGTGCCTGGCTTGGCGTCCGAGCTGACCCCGTCGATCACCAGCGCCTCGTCGGCCCCGCTCCATGCCTCGAGCAGCGAGGCGGGCTCCCCCTCCTGCTCGGCGATCATGACGCCGGGGGGGTCGGCCTGGCGCAGGCGGCGGGCGACCTCGAGTCCAGCCGCGTCGTCGCGCCTGAACTGATTGCCGACGCCGATCAGCGCCAGCCGCTTGCGCTCGGCCCTCTCGGCTTCAAGCGGCACGTGGATCCCGATCCGGTCGGCCAGCTCGCGGGCGTGCTCGATGTCCTGGACGAGGTGGTCGCGGTGGCGCTCCATGACATGCAACTCGGCCCGGCCGTGCTGCAGGTAGAGCCGCTCATCGTGCAGAAATGCGGGGTCCATCGGAGGGTGACTGCCCGGCCGGTGAAAGAAGTGCCGCAAGGGGTCAGCCCCGATCCGCCTGGAGCTTCAGGAACTGGGTCGGGCAGGAGATGCAGGGATCGTAGTTGCGGGCTCCCCGAAACGCGCGGAGGAAGGGGTTGCGGCACTCCTCAACGGGGGTCGAGGAGGCTGCACCGCAGAGGGGGACTGAATAGCCTTCCCCGCCGCCATGCGCTTCTACGAGTACGAGAGCCGCCGAATCGTCGAGCAGGCCGGGATCCCGGTCACCGAGTACGGGTTCGCGAAGACGGGGACCGAGGCGCGGGAAGCTGCGGGGCGAATCGGCGGGCCGACCGTCATCAAGTCCCAGGTGCTGACGGGGGGACGGATGAAGGCGGGAGGAGTCAAATTCGCAGACACGCCCGAGGAGGCCGAGGCGCACGCCGAGCAGATCCTGAAGCTCGAGATCGGCGGACACATGCCGGTCGGCGTGCTGGTGGACCCGAAAGCCGAAGTCGAGCATGAGTACTACGCCGCCGTGCTCTGGGACGGGCGCGCCAAGCGGCCGATGATGCTGTTCAGCGACATGGGCGGGATCGACATCGAGCAGGTGGCCGAGGACCACCCCGACCACGTGGGCCGGGGGCATCTCTCGAACCTCCACCCCATCCCCGACTTCCGCGCCAAGGAGGTGATCGCCGCGGCCGGGGGGCTGACCGGCCGCGAGCTCACCCGCGCCACCCCGATCCTGGCCAGCCTGGCCAGGCTTCAGCGCGACTACGACATGACCCTGGCCGAGATCAACCCACTCGCGCGCCTCTCGGACGGCTCATTCGTCGCCCTGGACGCGCACATGGAGATGGAGGACGAGGCGGTCGGGCGGCATCAGAGGGTGCTGACCGAGATCGGAGTCGAACTGGATCAGCCGCGCGAGCTGTATGAGCCGTCGGACTTCGAGCGCAACGTCAAGGCGATCGACGATGCCGATCACCGCGGGGTCATCCAGGGCAAGGACCACGGCTTCGTCGGCGACCTCGGTCTGGTGATCGGCGCCGGCGGCGGCTCGCTCACCCTCACCGACGCGGTCCGCAGCCAGGGCGGCAAGCCGGCCAACTACGCCGAGATCGGGGGCAACCCCTCAGTGGCCAAGTCAAAGGGGCTCGCGATGGAGGTCCTGAAGAAGGACGGCGTCGAAAAGATCGCGGTAATGATGTCCATCGTCTCCAATACTCGGGTTGACATCGTCGCTCGAGGCGTGATCGCAGCGTGCCTGGAGATGGGTAGGGACCCCGCCGAGACAATCGCGGTCTTCCGCATCCCGGGCGCCTGGGAGGAGGAGGGAGCGAAGATCCTGGGCAAGTACGGCGTCGAGTTTCGCGACCGGGGGACCTCCATGTGGGAGGCGGCCGGCGAGGCCGTCGAGAAAGTGCAGGGAGGCGCGGGTTCCTGATGTCGATCCTGCTGAACAAGGACTTCACCTTCATCGTGCAGGGCATCACGGGCCGCGAGGCGGTCAACCTGACCAGGGAGTGCCTGGACTACGGCTCCAAGGTGGTCGGCGGCGTCACGCCGGGCCGTAAGGGCCGCGAGGTCCACGGCGTCTCCGTCTTCGACACCGTCGCGCAGGCCATCGAGAACCACGGCTCGCCGATCGACGGCTCGGTCGTGACCGTTCCCCCCGCCTTCACCAAGGACGCCGTGTTCGAGGCGATCGAGAACGGCATCGGACTGATCGTCGTCGTCACCGAGAGGATTCCGCGCCTGGACGTCGCGCAGATGGTCGAGCTCGCAGACGAGCGCGGCGCGCGCATCGTCGGGCCGAACTGCCTTGGCCTGATCGCGCCCGGCGTCTGCAAGATGGGGGGGATCGGCGGACCCGCCAAGGACGCCGCCAAGGCCTACAGCCCGGGCAGCGTCGGGGTGATGTCGCGTTCGGGGGGGATGACGACCGAGATCTCCTCGACCCTGACAGCCGCGGGCCTGGGCGTCTCCACGGCTGTCTCGATCGGCGGCGACGCGATCATCGGCTCGACCTACGCCGAGCTGATGCCGCTGTTCGAGGCGGACGACCAGACGCAGGCGATCGTGATCTACACCGAGCCGGGCGGCCGCATGGAGGCCGAGCTGGTGGACTGGCGCAGTGAGGCCGGGTCCGAGCTGCCCATCGTCGCCTTCATGGCCGGCAAGTTCATGGACGACGAGGAGATGAAGGGCATGAGCTTCGGTCACGCCGGGACCATCGTGGAGGGGGCCGAGGACTCGGCCACCCAGAAGATCGCCCGCCTGCAGGACGCCGGCATCCCGGTCGTCGAGCGGATCGACGAGATCCCCGGCGCCGTCAAGGTGAAGCTTGCGGTGGGCGCTCCGGCCGGAGCGCGAGGAATGTGAGGCCCTGATGCCCGAGCGCGATGCGATCTTCATCGGGATCGTCGTCGACGACTCGATCGCGGGCGATGCCGAGATGGCCTCCAAGCTCGAGGAGGTCTGCCCCGTCGACATCTACGCCGACGCCGACGGCAAGGTGGAGATCGTCGATGAAAACGTCGACGAGTGCGTCCTCTGTGAGCTCTGCATCCAGGCGGCGCCCCCGGGCAAGGTCGTCGTCAAGAAGCTGTACGACGGCACCGAGCTAAAGCGCTAGACGCCGCGCCGGCGGCGGCGCGTCCGGCAGACTCCCGCGCGTGAACTTCATCGAGGACGTCATCCAGCGGTATCCGTTCGGGAAGCCGGCGCTGCTCGCGCTGGACGCCGACGGCGGCCGCCGCGTCTGGCACTTCAGCGAGCTGTTCGCGATGAGCGCCGGCCTCTCTGGGGCGATGGCGGCGCGGGGCGTCGAGCGGGGAGACGCCGTGATGACGCTCGCGGGCAGCCGCGTGGAGTGGGTGCTGGCGATGCTCGCCTGCTGGCGGATGGGCGCTGTCGCCATGCCCTGCAACCCCCAGCTGCGGCGCAAGGACCTGCAGTTGCGGATCAACGCCGCCGATCCGGCCCTCTGCATCGGAGAAGAGCAATTCCTCTCTGAGATGCCGGACGGGGTCGAATGCTTGGACATGGACGACGTCGAGCGGATCCTGGACGAGGATCACCGACAGGAGCCTCCGGCCGAGTCGGTGGACCTGGCGCCCGAGGACCCGGCCGTGATCATCTTCACCTCCGGGACCACGGGCGATCCGCGCGGTGTGCTCTATCCGCAGCGCTACCTGACCGGACAGGAGCTGCAGGCCGAGCACTGGTTCGGCGCTGCCGAAGGCGATCTCGCCTGGTGCACCGCGGCGCCGGGGTGGTCGAAGTCGACGCGCAACGTCTTCATCGCGGCCTGGCTGCGGGGCGCGGCCGCTGTGATCCACGACGGCCGCTTCGATCCCGAGGAGCGATGGCGGCTGGTGGGGCGAGAAGGTGTGAGCGTGCTCTGCCAGGCACCGACCGAGTACCGGATGCTGGCGACACGGGTCGAGCTCGGGCCGGTGCCCGGGCTTCGCCGGATGGTCTCGGCCGGCGAGCCCCTGAATCCCGAGGTGATCGCGCATTTCCGCGAGCGGGTGGGGATGGGGATCGGCGACGGATACGGCCAGACCGAGACGGGCGCGGTCAGCGGGATGCGGCCCGGCGAGGACGACCCCAGAAGGGACGGCTCGATGGGCCGCCCGCTGCCGGGGATTGATGCCCGCGTCGTCGATCACCGCGGGGCGCCCGCGGAGTCCGGCGAGCTGCAGGTCCGGCCCCGGTCGCTTCCGACCTTCTTCACCGAGTACCTGGGGGGCGAGCGGTTCACGGGCGAGTGGTGGCCGACCGGCGACCACGCGCGGCTCGACGAGGAGGGCTACCTGTGGTTCCAGGGCCGCGACGACGACATCATCCTCACGGCCGGCTACCGGGTCGGGCCGTTCGAGGTCGAGTCGGCACTTGTCTCCCACCCCGCGGTGGCCGAGGCCGCGGCAGTCCCCGCCGCAGACCCGGAACGCGGATCGGTGGTCAGGGCGGTCGTCGTCCTGCGCGACGGGGAGCCCTCGGAGCGGCTCGCGGCCGAGCTCCAGGAGCACGTCAAGAGGGTCACCGCTCCCTACAAGCATCCCCGCGTCGTCGAGTTCGCAGACGAGCTGCCCAAGACCTCGAGCGGCAAGATCATGCGCGCACGGTTGCGCGGCGACTAGTCCCGCCCGCCCGAAGTTCCGCGGCTAGGCTCGCGGGATGCCGAGCCTGGACCGAGTGGTGATCGACCCGCTGAAGCGGCACCTCGGTCCGGGCTGGCAGTCGTTCGTGGGCATCTTCATCGTCACGAACCTGGGGCTCCTGGCAGTCGGCGCCACGCTGCCCGTGATCCCGCGCTTCGTGACCGAAGAGCTGAACGGGTCGGATCTGGAGGTCGGGATCGTAACCGGTGCCTTCGCGATCACGGGATTCCTGTGCCGGCCCCTGGCCGGCAACGCAGCGGACCGGCGTGGCAGGCGCGTCACGGTGATCGCCGGCGCCTCGCTGGCTGTGATCGCCGGCGCCCTGCTGTTCCTGCCCGCCAGCATCCCCGGCCTGATCGTCTCGCGGCTGTTCCTCGGAGCCGGAGAGGGCACGGTGTTCACGGCCGGCTCGGCATGGAACGTCGACATGGCTCCGCCGGAGCGGCGCGGCCGCATGATCGGCCTGTACGGGCTGGCGATCTGGACGGGATTGACGCTCGGGCCCCCCGTTGGCGAGCTGCTCCTGCATTTTGGGGGCTACGAGCTTGTCTGGGCGTTCGCCACCGGTGCACCCGTCCTGGCGGCGGTGATCGCGTCTCGACTCCCCGAGAGCGTTCAGCCCGAGGGCAGCGCGGACGCCCGCGGCCCGATCATCTCCCGCGAGGCAGCGGGGCCCGGCGGGACCTTCGCGCTGGGCGTGGTCGGGTTCGCCGCGGTCTCGGCGTTCATCGTGCTCAGCCTCGACGACCGCGGGATCGGGCACGGCGCCCTGGTCTTCAGCGTCTTCGCCGGCACCGTGGTGCTGACCCGAATTGTCGGGGGCGGCCTGCCCGACCGGATCGGGGCGGCGCGAAGCGCGGTCGGAGCCGCCCTGATCGAGGCGCTCGGCCTGTTCCTGCTGGGGGCCGCCCAGACCCTCCCGGTCGCGATCGTGGGCGCGATGGCCATGGGCGCCGCGTTCTCACTGCTGTTCCCGGCCCTCTCGCTGCTTGCCGTCAACCGGGTGGTGCCCGAGCGCCGCGGAGCCGCGATGGGAACGTTCACCGCGAGCTTCGACCTCGGAATGCTGGTCGGCTCGCCGGCGGTGGGCGCGGCCGCGGCGATCGGCGGATACAGCGCCGCCTTCTACCTCGCCTGTGCCAGCGCGCTGGCGTGCGCGGCGCTCTCGGCGACTTTCATTGAGGCCCCCCAGCCCGAATCCGCCTGACGGCCCCTCCTCGGTAACCTGCGCGCTCGTTCAGGAAACAGACGGAGGGTAAATGGCGCAAAAGGCAACTCAGGCGGCCACCGGCGAGTCGCCGATCGACCGCAAGCGCATCAACAAGCTGACCGAGCAGCAGATGGCTCGCTTCCGCGAGCACACGCCGGCCTCGGCCGAGTACTTCGATCGCGCGCGCAAGGTCATGCCCGGCGGCGTCCCCTCCTCCTTCCAGCTGAACGACCCATGGCCCGTGTACATCGACCGCGGCAAGGGCGCCTTGGTCTGGGACGTTGACGGCGAGGAGTACGTGGACTTTCACAACGGCTTCGGGGTCATGTGCATCGGTCACGCCAACCCCGTCGTCGGCGAGGCGGTCAAGGCGCGCCACGACCTCGGCACCCACTTCGCCGCCCCGACCAACGGCTCGATCGTCGTCGCCGAGAACCTGAAGCGGCGTTTCAACCTGCCGCAGTGGCGCTTCACGAACTCGGGCACAGAGTCCACGATGTCGGCGATCCACCTGGCCCGCGGCGCAACCGACCGCGACTACATCATCAAGGTGGAAGGCTCCTACGACGGTCACCACGATGCCGTGATGGTTTCCTCCTACCCGGGGCTCGAGGAGGTGGGGCCCCTGGAGCGTCCCAACCCGATTGCCTTCGGAGCCGGGTATCCCCAGGCCCTCGTGGAGCTGACCCGGCCGGTCCCCTTCAACGAGCCCGAGATCCTGGAAGGCATCTTCAAGGAGTTCGAGGGCAAGATCGCCGGGATGATCATCGAGCCGGCGATGATGAACATCAACATCATCCCGCCCAAGGAGGGGTACCTGGAGCGCGTGCGCGAGCTCTGCACCGAACACGGCGCCCATCTGATCTTCGACGAGGTGAAGACAGGGGCGACCATCTCCCATGGGGGCGCCACCCAGCGGTTCGGCGTGCAGCCCGACATGGTCTGCCTGGCCAAGGCGATCGCCGGCGGCTACCCCGGAGGCGCCATCGGCATGACCGAGGAGCTCGGCGAGGTCGTCTACTCGGACAAGGTCCACCAGATCGGCACCTTCAACGGCAACCCGCTGGTGATGGCCGCCGCCGAGGCGACCTTGACCGATGTCCTGACCCAGGATGCCTACGAGAAGCTCGAGAGCACGAACGAGTCGCTCAAGGAGCGCTGCCAGGAGATCGTGGACAAGTACGGGCTGCCCGCCTACACCGAGGGCATGGGCGCCAAGGGCTGCGTGATCTTCGCCCCCGAGCGGATCTACGGCTACCGCGACTACCTGACGAAGGTCGACGCGGAGCTGGCCACCCTCGCATGGCTCTACCACATGAACCACGGGATCTTCATGACTCCGGGCGTCGAGGAGGAGTGGACGCTCTCGATCGCCCACGAGGACGAGCACATCGACCGCTACGTCGAGGCCTTCGAGTCCTTCGCCTCGGACGTGACGGGGTCCTAGACCCGGACCGGGTTCGGGTCCGCAGCGCGAACGACGGAGCGCCAGCCGAAGCGGCCGCTCCCCTTGCCGCTCTTGGGAAGGCGCCAAGGCGAGGAATGCTCGGCAGGTCGCCGGGTAGCCTGGAACGATGGCCAACCGCCTTGCCGACGAGACCAGTCCCTACCTCCTTCAGCACAAGGACAACCCCGTGGAATGGTTTCCGTGGGGTCCCGACGCCATCCAGAAGGCCAAGGACGAGGACAAGCCGATCTTCCTCTCCATCGGCTACTCGGCCTGCCACTGGTGCCACGTCATGGAGCGCGAGTCCTTCGAGGACCATGAGACCGCCGCGCTGCTGAACGAGCGCTTCGTGCCGATCAAGGTGGACCGCGAGGAGCGTCCGGACGTCGACGACATCTACATGGAGGCAGTCCAGGGGATGACCGGGCACGGCGGCTGGCCGCTGTCGGCCTTCCTTGACCCCGAGGGCGTCCCCTTCTACGGCGGCACCTACTTTCCGCCGGAGCCCCGCCAGGGCATGCCCAGCTTCCGCCAGGTGCTCGAGGCCACCTCCGAGGCCTACGTCCAGAAGCGCGACGAGCTGCTGGGCGCGGCCGACCGCGTTCGCCAGGGCCTCGCGGCAGCCGGCCGCATCGAGCAGTCCGACGACCCCTTGACGCCCGACCTGCTGACCCGGGCCAAGGCAACCCTGCTGTCACGCGCCGATCGCAGCCACGGGGGATTCGGAGGGGCGCCGAAGTTCCCCCCTGCGAGCGCGCTCGAGTTCCTGCTGGCGCGCGGCGACACCGAGCACGTCTCCAAGACGCTCGACGCGATGATGCAGGGCGGAATCTACGACCAGCTCGGGGGCGGGTTCGCGCGCTACGCCGTGGACGCGATCTGGCTCGTCCCGCACTTCGAGAAGATGCTCTACGACAACGCGCTGCTGGCGCAGGCGTACCTGCACGCCTGGCAGGCCACCGGCACCGAGCGCTACGCCCGCGTCTGCCGCGAGACGCTCGACTGGGCCCTGCTCGAGATGCGGGGGCCCGAGGGCGGCTTCTACTCGGCCCTCGACGCCGACTCCGAGGGCGAGGAGGGCCGCTACTACGTCTGGGAGGAGGGCGAGATGCTCACGGTGCTCCAGGAGGCCGGCTTCCCGCACGCCGACGCCGAGCGCCTGCTCGGCTACTGGGGCATCAGCCCGGCGGGGAACTTCGAGGGCCGCAACGTGCTCCACATCCCGGCTGGCGCGGCGGCGACGCCCCCGCCGGTCCTGGAAGATGCCCGGCGCGCGCTGCTCGCCAGGCGCGGCCAGCGGGTGCGCCCCGGCCTGGACGACAAGCGCCTGTGCTCCTGGAACGCGCTGATGATCGCCGCCCTGGCCGACGCCGGCGCGGTCCTGGGCCGCGCGGACTACCTCGACGCCGCCTGCAGCGCCGCGCGCTTCGTCCTCGACGAGCTTCGCGGCGAGGACGGATCGCTGCTGAGGACCTGGAAGGACGGCAAGGGTAGATTGAACGCCTACCTGGAGGACCACGCGTTCCTGGTCGAGGCGCTGCTGACGCTGTATGAGTCCACCTTCGAGGAGCGCTGGTTCCAGGCCGCGCGCGAGACGGCCGAGGCGATGATCGAGCGGTTCGGCGATCCGGAGCGAGGCGGGTTCTTCACCACCTCGAGCGACCATGAGGAGCTGATTGCGCGACGCAAAGACTTCGGAGACCACCCGATCCCGTCCGGGAACTCCTCGGCGGCGCTCGGGCTGCTGCGCCTGTCCGCCCTGACCGGCGAGAGCCGCTACGAGGACCAGGCCGTGACGGTCCTGAGGCTCTTCGCCCGAGCAGCCGTCCAGCACCCGGACTCGTTCGGGCACCTCCTCCGCGCGTTGGATTTCCACCTCTCCCCCACGCGCGAGGTCGCGCTGGTCACCCCGGACGTCGGCGACGGGTCCGACGGCCTCGACGCACTGGCAGCGGTCGTGCGCTCCCGGCTCAGGCCGCATCTGGTGCTGGCCGGCGGACCCGAGGGGTCGAATGCGCCCGAGCTGATGCGCGACCGGCGCGCGGTCGAGGGCCGTGCCGCCGCCTACGTGTGCGAGAACTTCGCGTGCCGGGCGCCGGTCACCGAGCCATCGGAGCTCAGCGCGACCCTGGGCTGAATGGCGTGCGGCGATAGGCTTGCGCCGTGCCCCCCGAGTCTGAGACCGCCGCGGACGTCGAGCGAATTGCGAGGGACTATTTCGCCCGCGTCTCGGCCCGCGATCCCGACGGCATGATGGACTTCTGGGTGCCCGGCAGGGGCGCGAACATCCATGGGCTGACCGAGCTGGTGGCTCCCGGCAGCTATCGGGCGTGGTTCGCGAACCTGTTCGCCGCGATCCCCGACATGCGGTTCGAGGTCGAGGAGGTCGTCGCCGACGAGACCCGCGCTGCAGTCCGCTGGCGCGCCCGCGGGACCTTCAGCGGCACGGCGAAGCTCGAGGGCTTCGAGCCCAACGGCACCGAGATCGAGATGGTCGGCATAGACCTGCTCACGATCGAAGACGGCAAGCTCGTCGACAACCAGGCCTATACCAACGGCATGGAGCTGGCCCGCCAGATCGGCGCGTTGCCGCCCCAGGGCTCTCGCGCCGAGAAGGCGATTGCGGGAGCCTTCAACGCGAAGACCCGGGTCGCGAGGGCGCTGAAGCGGTAGGGCGGCCGACGGCCGCTAGAGAATCGGCAGGAACTGCTCGATCTCGTACGGGGTGACCTGCACGCGGTAGTCCTCCCACTCCTTGCGCTTGATCTCGATGAAGCGCGTGAACGTGTGCTCGCCGAGGACGCGCAGCATCAGCTCCGACTCGGAAGCCAGCTCGATGGCCTCTCCCAATGTCTCGGGCAGCTGCTCGATCCCGCGGCGCTGGCGATCCTCGGGTGTGAGGTGGTAGAGGTTCTGCTCCATCGGCTCCGGCAGCTCGTAGCCCTTCTCGATTCCCTCAAGCCCGGCATGGAGCATGCCGGCGAAGCACAGGTACGGGTTGCATGCCGGGTCGGGGCAGCGCAGCTCCGCCCGGGTCGCCCCCTCCTTGCCGGGGTGATAGAGCGGCACTCGGATGAGCGCAGAGCGATTCCGGCGTGACCAGGCCAGGTACACGGGGGCCTCATAGCCCGGCACCAGCCGCTTGTAGGAGTTGACCCACTGCGCGAACAGCGGGGAGATCTCGCGCGCGTGCTTCAGCTGTCCGGCGATGAAGGCCTTGGCGGTGTCGGACAGGAAGAACTGGTCGTCCGTGTCGAAGAAGGCGTTCTTCCCGTCGCGGCTCAGTGACTGGTGCACGTGCATACCCGACCCGTTCTCGCCCTGGAGCGGCTTCGGCATGAAGGTCGCGTGCCAGCCGTACTTGAGCGCGTACTCCTTGACCGTGATCCGGTAGGTCATGCAGTCGTCCGACATCGAGAGGGCGCCCTTGTAACGCATGTCGACCTCGTGCTGGGAGGGCCCAACCTCGTGGTGGGCGTACTCCACGTGGATCCCCAGCTGCTCCAGCGCCAGGATCGTCTCGCGCCGCACGTCGGATCCGGCATCGAGGGTCGTCAGGTCGAAGTAGCCGCCCTCGTCGAGGATCTCGGGCACCCCGTTTGGGGGCTTGGCCGACTTGAAGTAGAAGAACTCGAGCTCCGGGCCGATGTTGTAGTCGTCGAAACCCATCTCCTTCGCGCGGTCGAGCGCCCGGCGCATGATCCAGCGCGGGTCGCCCTCGTAGGGATCCCCGCCCGGAACGCGGACGTCGCAGAACATGCGCGCGACCTTGTTCGCCTCCTCCCTCCTCCAGGGGATCAGGTCGAAGGTGGACGGATCGGGCATGGCGATCATGTCCGACTCCTCGATCGGGTTGAACCCCGTGATCGAGGAGCCGTCGAATCCCATGCCTCCCTCGAAGGCGTCCTCGAGCTCGGAGGAGTTGATCGAGAAGCTCTTGAGCTGACCCAGCAGGTCGGTGAACCACAGCCGGATGAAGCGAACGTCCTCGGATTCGCAGTAGGCGAGGATCTCTTTCGCGCTGCTCGGGGTATCAGGCATGGGTCGGAAACTTACCGGGGGCGGGCTTCGCCCATCCCGCGGGGGGCCGGCGGGCGCGGCGGATGAGCGGATTTCGGTCATCCGGCGGCGCTCCGCGCCCGTATACCTATTTGCACAGTGAAGATCGGGTCTATACTTACCTCGGGTAAGTAACAGGCTAAAAGTAAAGTAAAGTCGCCGAATACACGAGGCCGCCGATGACAGTCAAGACAGAAGTGAGTCGCTTCCACATCCACGACGAGCTCACCGCCCCGGATGACTCGGCCAAGCTGATCAAGGGCATCCAGACCGCGGGCGGCGCGGTCTCGAAGTTCCTGGGCGTGATCGCCGAATCCCCCGCGACGCTGCGGGCCTACACACGTCTGCGCGCCGAACTTCACAAAGGGGAGCTGCCGCAGGCCACGCGCGAGCGAATCGGCCTGGCGGTCGCCGAGCGCCGCGAAGACCACTACACCCTGAACCAGTACGCACGAACCGCACGGACGGCTGGTCTCGGACTTGACGAGGTCGCGCGGGCGCGCGCGTTCGAGTCCTCGGACGAGAAGGAGCAGGCCCTGCTGACCATGCTGAAGGCCACGCTCGCCTATGACGAGCCGGTCCCGCAGCACCTGGTCGAGGAGGCGCGCGAGGCCGGCTGGAGCGACGCCCAGATCATCGAGGCCGTTGCCGAAATGGCCCTGGCTCAGTTCCAGAGCCTGTTCGCGGCAGCGGCCGAGCTACCGCGGGAGGGCTCGGACCCGGCCGTTCTCCGCGCCGCGTAGGCGCGGAGCGCGATCATCCTTCCCCCAAGCAGGCGGAGGGGAACTCCGTCACCGCACGGGGCGGCAGTCGACGCTAGGGCGCGGGAGTGACCGTCGCCTTGATCTTGCCCGAGCCGACCTCGAGGAAGCCGACCCGCTTGGCCGCCTTCTTGGTCAGGTCCCAGGCGTAGCCCTTGTGATAGGGCCCGCGGTCGATCACGGTCGCGTAGATCGTCTGGCCCCGGTGGTTGAAGGTCACCTGCGTGCCGCAGGGAAGCTTCTTGTGCGCCGTGCCGATCGTGGTCGGGGTCAGCTTCATTCCACAAGCCGTCTGGTTCCCCCAGAAGCCGGGGCCGTACCAGGTGGCCTTCTTGTAGACCGTCCAGCTGTTGGCGCTGGTGGCGGGCGGGGGCTCGTCCGGGACGGGGTCCCCACCGGGAGCCACGATGCCACCCGACTGGGCCTGGGCCATGGAGACGCTGCCGGCGAGCGCAAAAGCGCAAACCGCGATCAGCAACGTCCTCTGTCTGCGTCGTCCGTGCAACCTTCCTCTTTCGTCGCCTACGGGGTTAGCTGACGGGCTCGCGCTGAAAGATCGCGCTACGCGGCGGTCGCCGCGACTCGCCCCAAATCTGGGTCCCCCGATCTCCGCTCTATGTGGGTGCGGAGATTCGGCTGAAGCGGGCGCAACCCTAACACAGGAGGGGGGAACTTTCCCCGCTTATCGCTCGCTGCCGAACGACCCATATCCTCACCACCGTGCCGGCAGCCCTGGTCACCGGAGCTGGAGGCGGGCTGGGCCTCGCGATCGGCCGCATGCTCGCCGGCCGCGGCTACGACGTCTGCATCACCGACCTGGCCGGCGAAGCCGCCGGTCGGGCGGCCCACGCGATCGGGACCGGCGCCTGGTCGCGCCGGCTCGACGTGACCGACGCCGCGGACTGCTCCGCGGCGGCCGGGGAGGTCGCCGAGCGCTTAGGGGCCCTGGACGTCTGGGTCAACAACGCCGGGATCCTCATCCCCGGGCTCGCCCATCAGCAGGATCTCGACGCCCAGCGGGCCATGCTCGAGGTCAACGCGCTGGGGACCTTCAACGGCGTACGGGCCGCCCTGGACGCGATGATGCCGGCCGGCCGCGGTCATGTCGTCAACGTCGTCTCGCTCGCCGGCCTGGTCGCCGCGCCCGGCGAGGTCGCCTATGCCGCGAGCAAGCACGCCGCCATCGCTTTCTCGATCGGGACGCTCGCCGACCTGCGCCGCTCCGGAGTCACCGGGATCCATGTCTCGGCGATCTGTCCGGACGGCATCTGGAGCCCGATGCTGGAGGGCAAGCTGGACGACCCCGACGCGGCAGCGTCCTGGTCCGGGACGATGCTTTCTCCCGAGCGGGTGGCCGAACGGGTCTCCGGGCTCCTCGACAAGCCGCGCCCCGTCGTGGCCTTCCCCCGCTGGAGAGGAGCCTTCGTGCGTGTCTTCGATGCCTTCCCGAGCCTCGCGGTCCGGCTGATCCCCCTGGTGATGAAGGACGCCCGCCGGCGCCAGCAGCGCTTCAAGCGCAAGCTCGAGCGCCAGGCGGCGTGAGTGGTCGCCGAGCGTGAGCGAGGCTTATGGGAGCGACTCGTGCGCCGAGTCCGGAGCCTGGGGCGGCAGGGGCCGCGACGACGACGGGCTGCGCGCGTCTCGCTTCCACACGACGCGCGGGCCGATGCCCCCGTCGGCGTGGATCCGCCTGCCCACGGCGCGGCTCCGGGCGCGGCGCGGGCAGACGCCGGAGCGTCCCTGGATCGTCCCCGCTGCGATCGGCTGGCTGCGGCGCCGGATCCGGCCGAACTGGCGTGTGCTTGAGCTCGGCGCCGGGCGGTCCACCGTGTGGCTGGCGCGCCGTGCCGGTGCTGTCCTTTCCTTCGAGGACGACCAGCTCTGGCTCGGCTGGACGCGGGAACGCCTGGCTCAGCTGGGAACCACGAACGTCGAGTTGCGCGAGATGGCCGTGGAGCGGTTCGCTTCGGAGGTCGCGCGGCTGCCCGACGACTCCTTCGACCTGGTCGTGGTCGACTTCCTGGAGTCACCTCGCGCGGACAGGGTCGAGGCCGTTCGCGCCTCACTGACGAAGGTGAGGCCGCGCGGCCACCTGCTCCTCGACGACTCCGATCGCCCCGCGTATTCGCCGGCCTTCGAGCTGCTCTCGGGCTGGCGCGCCAAGCGGTTCGCGGGCGTGAAGGACGGATGGCCCCAGGCCGTCGAGACGACGGTCTTCCGCCGCCCGTGACCGGTCGCGAAGACCCGGGATGAGAGAGGGCCCCTCTCGGGGCCCTCTCCGCAGTGAGCCTGTAAGCCGGATCCTGTCATGGGCAGCCATCTATCTATGCGGCCTACCTGGACCTCGCCTAGCCGGGTCGATGGTCCTGCTTGGCCTTGCACCGGGCGGGGTTTGCCATGACGCGCCGCGTCACCGCGACGCCGGTGCGCTCTTACCGCACCCTTTCACCCTTGCCTGTGCGCGGCTCACGTGTGGCCGCGCCATCGGCGGTCTGCTCTCTGCGGCACTTTCCCGCGGGTTTCCCCGGGTGGGAGTTACCCACCGCCCTGCTATCTGGTGTCCGGACTTTCCTCGAAGCATCACCTCCCGGTGATGTCCGCGACTGCCTAGCTCACGTCACAGATGGTACTCCCGACCTGGCGACCTCGCGAATCCGCCATGCCGATGCCATGCGGGGCGCCTGCGTCAGGAGAGCTCGGAGCCGCAGGTGTCGCACCCGGCGGCTCCGAGCTCCCCGGCGCAGACTGGGCATTCGGCGTGCCCGCGGGCCGTGAGGTCCTCCCAGGCGCCGAGGATCGAGTCCTCGAGCGTCGACCTCGACGGCTCGAACAGGCGGGCTGCCGACTGCTCGTGCGGGCGCCTCGCGGCGACCGCGGTCTCGGTGGCCAGAGCCGTGCTCACGAGATCCTCCGGAACACCCCGACGACCCGCCCCATCACGGCCGCGTCCCGGGTTCGAAGCGGCTTCATGCTCTTGTTCTCCGGCTGCAGGCGAACTTGGTCCTGCTCGCGGAAGAAGCGCTTGACGGTGGCCTCCTCGTCGCCCACGAGCGCGACGACGATCTCGCCGTTGGAAGCGTCGTCCGCCGGCCGCACCACGACGAAGTCGCCCTCGAGGATCCCGGCGTCCACCATGCTCTCGCCGCGAACCCGGAGGATGTAGTCCCCCTCCTCCCCGCCGATCACGTCGGGGACGTCGAGGTACTCCTCCACATTCTCCTCGGCCAGCACCGGCTCGCCGGCGGCTACCTGGCCCACCAGGGGAAGGCCCGAGGGCTTCACCGCGCGCTTGGCCCTCTGGACGAGGACCTCCATCGCGCGGGGCTTCGCCGGGTCGCGCCGCAGCACTCCCAGGCTCTCCAGCTTCGAGAGGTGCGCGTGCACGGTGGAGGAGCTGGTCAGTCCGACGGCCTTGCCGATCTCGCGCACCGTCGGGGGATACCCGTGGCGGCTCAGGTAGCGGCTGATGTAGTCGAAGATCTCGCGCTGGCGCTTGCTCAGGTCCTTCAGGTCCATCGCTGCTCCTCCCCGCTGGCGGCGTCGTCGCCGTCGCGCTTCCAATCGGTGGCTGGGACTGTCTCAGGCGAACACACGTTCGGAACAGTAGCGCGGCTCACGGACGCTTGCAAGCGTCGTTCGAAGCAGAACCAGCCTCCCTTTTGCCGTGGCTCCCGGCGGCGTTCCGCGAGAGTGCCGCTGCTAGTCCCCCGCCCTGCCGTGGCTAAGATGCCCCGCAGTCACGCGCCTGTGGCGGAACTGGTAGACGCGCAAGGTTGAGGGCCTTGTGGCCCTAACGGGCCGTGGAGGTTCGACTCCTCTCAGGCGCACTGTCGGGCCCGCGTGAAGGGCTTCACGACTTCGGGCTCAGCGATTCGGACGGGTTCCCGGCGAGCGCCTCAGCTGCCCTTGAACTCGGGCGGGCGCTTCTGTACGAAGGCCATGACGCCCTCG
This sequence comes from Solirubrobacterales bacterium, assembly GCA_021323175.1. Lineage (GTDB taxonomy): Bacteria > Actinomycetota > Thermoleophilia > Solirubrobacterales > 70-9 > VGBV01. The sequence continues at coordinate 21,906 of JAJTCK010000003.1, forward strand.
GTGAAGTCCGCCGTTCTGCCCTGCTCCGCCTGCGCGTCCGCCTCGGCCTCGAGCTGGTCGGCCATCCCGGCGTAGACGCGGCGGTTCACGAGCCGCTTGAAGTTGGCGTACGACGCGGTCGGTCCCTTGGCCAGGTGCTCGAGCAGCTGCTCGGCGTCCACGATCAGGCGCTCGTCCGGCAGGACCCGGTTGACGATCCCCCACTCCAGCGCCTGAGCGGCGGGCACCCGCTCCCCGAGCATTCCCATCTCCATCGTGCGGGCGAGGCCGGCGCGGGCCGGGAGGATCGCGGTGACGCCGCCGTCCGGCACCAGCCCGATGTTCACGAAGGCGAGCAGGAAGTACGAGGATTCGCCCGCCAGCACCAGGTCGCAGTCGAGCGCCAGCGAGCAGCCGATGCCGACCGCCGGCCCGTTCACGGCCGCGATCACGGGCTTCGGCATCTCGCGGATCCCGAGGATGATCGGGTGATAGAGCTCCTTCAGGCGGACGCTCAGGTCGGGCAATCCCTCCTCCCTGCCGCGGTCCTCCTTCAGGTCGGCACCGGAGGAGAACGCTCGGCCGGCGCCGGTGATCATCACCGCGCGGACGGCGTCGTCGGATGACGCACTCTCCACCGCGGCGAGCAGGTCTCGTCCCAGCTGCTCGTTCCAGGCGTTCAGTGAGTCGGGCAGGTCGAGCGTGATGCGCGCCGCCCCGTTCTTGACCTCGAGCTTGACTGTCTCACCGTTGGCGATGCGAGTAACCCTATGTCAGCCCAGCGGCTCCGAGTGTGAGGCTCGGCCGACTGCATTCCGCCCCTGGCCTCAGCCTCGGTCGATCGTGGTCAGCCACACGGCGGAGATGCGTGGGACCGGGCCCCCTCCGCTTAAGCCGCGCACCGACGCCTCCATGGCGACGCCGCCACCCGTACCGGGAGCGGCCCTCAGGAGCGGGTCCGCGCCGAGGGACCCCAACGTCCGCCGGGGCAGCGGGCCGGCGATCTGGGCACGGCGCGCGCGCACGACCGATGCACGCCCGGCGGCGGACGCGACCGCCATGAAGCCGACCGAGTCAAGGGCGGGGCCCAGTCCCAGCTCGGTCCCCCACCAGGACGGGTTGCGCGCGAGCTCTCCCCCGCGAAGACCGCCCGAAAGCGTGAAGGCCCCCGTGCCGCTGTCCGCGGACTGGGTGTAACTGGCCCCCTCCCCGCTCTGGGGATCGAGCGACTCGGGCGACACGATCGACAGCCTGACATTGGAAAGCCTGCGGCGCAGGTCCCGAACGGGCCGGGTCAGCAGGAACCGAACCTCTCCCGGCCTGGGCGAGTCCACCGCGAATAGCTCGGGCAGGAGTGCCCTGCCCTCGGAGCTCGATGTCCACCGGCGCGAGTTCGCGATCACGGCCGCTGCATTGAACGGCGTCCCGTCGGCGAAGCGCACGCCCGGACGCAGCTGGAGCGTCCAGAGAGCTCCGTCCCCGGAAGGCCGGAACGCGACGGCCAGTCCCGCAGGTCGGGGCGGGCCGCCGTATGGCGTCGAGACGACAGCCGCAAGCGGCTCGTGGACTTGCGCGGTGACCACCCGTGACGGCAGGGTGGCGGCCGTGAGCGGGTCAAGGCTTCGAGGCAGCGACGGCAGTGCGTAAGCGATCCCACCGGCTTCGCCGGCGGCGGGCAGACCGCCGGTCGCCGTGCCCGAGTCAAACTCCCCGCCACACCCGGTGAGCAGGAGCGCTGACACCAAGGCGGTCGCCGCTGCACGGAGTCCACAAGGTCCGCGAAAGCAAAGCGTGCGATCCGATGGCCGAGGAGGAAGGCGCCGCGTGGCTACAAGCGCATCAGGACGACGGCGTTCAGCGCCCAGAGGACCGAGAAGAAGATGGTCCAGCGGGTCAGGTTCCGCTCCACCAGGGAGCCGCCGCCGAAGGCGCTTCCGCCTCCGCCGATTCCGGCCATGCCGGAGAGTCCCGAGTCCTTGCCGGAATGCAGCAGGACCAGGAACACGATGATCACCGAGAGCAGGACCTGCACGACGTTCAGGAGCGTCTCCATCGCGCGCGAGTGTAGAGCAGGGCGCACGCGCAGCGCCCTAGCGACGCTCCAGACGGTCGAGCCGCTTCAGGATCTCGATCGCCTCGGAGCGGAGCTCCCGGTTGATGCGCCCGAAGTCCTCCTCGCTGAGCTTCCCCGAGGTCCGGTCGGCCTCAGCGTCCCGGATCTCGCGGTACTTCGCCTCCTTGCGGGCCTCGAGCTCCGCGCGCTCGGACTCCAGGGGATCGACCTGAACGGCGTCGGGGTCACGGCGCAGTGGCGCGGCCACGAACGCCGCGACCAGGGCGAGCAGCGCGATTGCCAGCAAAAACTCCACCGCGCGAAAGCTAGAGGCAGCGTCAGGGCGGCGGTCCCTGCGGCCCGGTCCCGGGTGCGGCAGCAGCGTCAGGCCCGCGCGCGTACCTCGCGCCCGACCCGGGCCGCGTAGGCGGCACGTGCGCGACGACGCGCCTCGGCCGACGGCCAAAGCGCCAGCAGCGCCCCCGCCAGTGAGACGAGGGCACCGATCCACAGCCACATCACCAGAGGGTTGACGATAACCCTGAAGGTCGCCGGCGGCGGGTTCTGCGCGTAGCGCTCCGCCAGCGCCAGGATCGCGATCCCCTGTGCGTCGGGCGGCAGGTCGGCAAGCTGGCGGTTTCCGCGGGCGATGTCGTCGTCGAGGACCGAGAGGTCCGGTTGGAAGGCCGCCCAGAAGTCCTCGCTCGCACCCGAGCGGAGTCCGATCTCGCTGGTCGCCTCGCCCTCGAAGTAGCGGCCAATCGGGCCCGCCATCGGATTCTGGGTTGGGTAGTAGTTGCGAGCCGGAGCGAGCAGCGCGAACTGCTCGCCGTCCCTGCGCACATCGAGGGTCGCGATGAAGGCGACTCGCTCGCTCTGAGGGTCGGCCGCCAGCCGCTCGTAGGTGACCTCGTAATCGCCGACCTGGGCTGACTCCCCCACGTCCAGCCGCAGGTCCCGGTTCGTCTGGAAGCTCGAGGAGGCGGCGATGCCGACCAGCAGGATCGCGATGCCGGCGTGCACGATGTAGCCGCCGTAGCGCCTGCGGTTGCGAGCGATCGCGCCGGCCATCGCGGCCGGCAGGGCCTCGCCGGTCAGCGCCCGCCGCGCGATACCCGCGCGCCAGAACTCCTGGGCCAGCGCGACCAGCGTGAAGGCCGCGAAGGCGAACAGGAAAAGCGCCCAGGGGCTGTCGGCGGCGTCCGTGGAGAACGCGAGCACGACCGCGGCGGCCCCGGCCGCCATCGAGGGCCATAGCAGGAGCCCCTTCGCGGCCTCAGCGCTCAGGCGACCCCAAGCGAGCAGCGGGCCGATGCCGGTGAACAGGACCAGGGCGACGCCGATGGGGGTGACATAGCGGTCGAACCAGGGCCCGCCCAGCGACGAGCGGGTGCCGGTGAAGAACTCCGCAATCAAGGGGAAGAACGTCCCCCAGAAGATCACGGCGGCGAGTCCGACCAGAAGCAGGTTGTTCACCAGAAAGATCGCCTCGCGCGAGAGCGCCGACTCGATGCGCCGCTCCGGCCGGAGGTCGGCCAGCCGGCTCACGATCAGCGCCGCGGAACCGACCGCGAGGATCGCGATCAGTACCAGCAGTGGACCGCCCACCGTCGAGGCCCCGAATGCGTGGATGGACTGCAGGATCCCGGACCGGACCAGGAAGGTTCCTAGCAGCGCGAGCAGGAACGCCATCGCGATCAGGCTGACGTTCCATACTTTCAGCATCCCGCGGCGTTCTTGGACCATCACGGAGTGGATGAACGCAGTGGTGACAAGCCACGGCATCAGCGCAGCGTTCTCGACCGGGTCCCAGCCCCAGTAACCGCCCCACCCCAGCTCCTCGTAGGACCACCGCGAGCCGAGCAGGAGGCCCAGCCCCAGGAACAGCCACGCAGCCAACGCGAACCGCCGGGTCACCCGGATCCAGCTCGCGTCCACGCGCCGGGTGATTAGCGCCGCGATCATGAACGCGAAGGGGATCGAAAGCAGGACGTAGCCGCTGTAGAGCATCGGGGGGTGGATCACCATGTATGGGTTGCGCAGCAGGGGGGTCAACCCGGCCCCCTCGGCCGGCGCAGGCCGGAGCTCCTGGAAGGGGGGGGCGGCGAAGATCATCAGCCCGATGAAGAACGACCCGACGACCATCAGGACCCCAGTGGCCCAGGGCGCCAGCTCGCGGTGGCGGCGGCGTGTCAGGTAGAGCACCGCGCTGGCGGCCAGCGAGAGCACCCAGCCCCACAGCAGCAGCGAGCCCTCCTGGCTCGACCACATCGCGGTCAGCTTGTAGAAGGTGGGCGTGGTCGTCGAGGAGTGCTCGGCGACAACCTCGAAGGAGAAGTCATCTCGCAGGAAGGCCGACTCCAGCAAAACGACCGCGGTGGTCAACAGGGCCGCGAGCGCGTAGACCGCACGCCGCGACGCGTCAACCCAGCGGCGATCCCGCGACAGCGCGCCATACACCGCGGCGCCGCCTGCGAACAGGGCGACGAGCAGCGCGGCGGCGAGGGTTGCCGAGCCGAGCGCAATCACAGGGTCACTCCTCGATGATCACGTGCTCCGGATCCTTCTCGGCCTCCTCCTGGAACTTCGACGGGCACTTCGTGATCAGGCTGTCGTGCTCGGCGACGAAGACGCCGTCGGTCAGCTTGCCTGTGACGATCACCTCGCGACCGTCGCGGAAGGGGTCCGGGACAGTCCCGGTGTAGGTGACCGGGAGGGCATCCGAGCCGTCCCGGTCAGCGATGTCGAAGCGCAGGCTCTCGTCGCTGCGCTGGACCGTCCCGGGCACCACCTTGCCGGTCAGGTCATATGTGTCGCCGGACCCCGAGGCGATCAGGTCCGAGGGCTCCCGCGCCTCGGTAGAGGCGCTGAAAGACGTGTACACGAGCGCCGACGCCAACAGGACCGCGGCCGAGAGGGCCACTACGAGCCTGATCTTTCGCTTCTTGGCGGGATCCATCCACACCGATTATCGCAACCGGCGCCCGCCGGCCCGGCCCTCGCGTGATCACGGTCTCGGGACCGCGCGGCGCGCGTGCCACAATCGCGCCGTGGCCGACGCTCCCGTCCTGCTGATCACCGGAGCCTCCAGCGGCATCGGCGCGCAGATGGCCAGGCGGGCCTCCGAGGCGGGCTACCGGCTCGTCCTGGGCGCCCGGCGCGAGCAGCCGCTGCGCGAACTGGCGGACGAGCTGGGCGGCTCCGAGCGTGCCATCGCCGTCTCCTCCGACGTGACCGAGTGGGAGGACGCTGAGCGGCTGGCCGCCGCTGCCGCCGACGCGTTCGGCCGCCTCGACGCGGTGGCGGCGAACGCCGGCTTCGGCGCTACCCGCGGCTTCCTGGAGGAGACGCCTGACCACTGGCGCTCGATGGTCCTGACGAACGTCCTGGGGGTCGCATATACGATCCGCGCCACGCTGCCGACGCTGCTCGAGGCGGACGCCGGCCACTTCCTGATCACCGGCTCGGTCGCCGGGCGACGCGCCCTGCCGGGCTCGCTGTACTCGGCCACCAAGTGGGCAGTCACCGCGATCGCCGAATCGCTGCGCCAAGAGCTACGCCAGATGCACGAGAACTCGTCGATACGCGTCACGCTGCTCGCCCCAGGGATGGTGGATACAAACTTCTTCGAGAACCGCCCCGGCACCGACCGGGCCCTCGAGGACGACGACGTCGCCCGGGCGGCCCTGTGGGCGCTCGCGCAGCCGCCCGGCATGGACGTCAACGAGATCCTGATCCGGCCGAGCACGCAGGCGACGTAGTCGCCGGAGTGCGGAAGAGATGTTCTGTCAGGCGACGTAGTCGCCGGAGTGCGGAAGAGATGTTCTGTCAGGCGACGTAGTCGCCGGAGTGCGAAAGAGATGTTCTGGCAGGCGACGTAGTCGCCGGAGTGCGGAAGGATGTTCGGGTGGCACGTTCGCCGGAGTGAGCGGGTCGCGCCGGGGTCCGCGCGGCGAATAGGATGGCGCCGCGTCGATCCCAGACCCGAAGAAGCCATGCCCCGACTTCGCCATGCCGCAATCGCACTCCTCGCCGTCGCGGCCCTCGGCCTCGTCGCGTGCGACGAAGACACGGCCGAGAACAACGAGTACGTGGACGAGGTGAACGCGGTCAGCTCCGATCTGCTTGCGAGCGTCAGCTCCCTGCCGGCGAGCGGGGGCAAGCCGGGCCAGGTCTCGAGGGCCCTGGATCAGGTCGCGTCCCAGGTGGGGACGGCGGCGACCGACCTCACCGAGATAGACCCGCCGGAGGACGTCGCGACCCTGCACGACCACATCGTCACCGACCTGCAGACGCTCGAGGACGAGGCAACGAAAGCGGCCGGCGAGGTGAAGTCGGGCGGGGCGGCGGCGGCGCTCGGCGTGGTCGGCCGGTTCGTCGCCGAGGCGAACCGGATCGGCGCCGAGATCGACTCCTCGATCACCGAGATCAACAGCGTGCTGCAGGACTGAGCGACCGCCCCGGGCAGGGCGACAGCCCCTCGCGGCTCACCCGGGCGGCACCTTCTCCTCCTCGGCCACCAGCCGGCCGTCGGCGGCCCGCAGGGAAGTACCCGCCTTGCGTCTGCGCCGCTCCAGCAGCCTCGTGGCGAGCGAGCTCAGCGGCCTGAAAGGCAGGACGATGCCTGCGACGCTTCCCGCGTACTCGATGTGGCCCAGCTTGTCCAGAAGCTCCGAGGCCTCCCGCCGCTCGCGCGCGGTCAGGTTCCTGCCCGGCCGCCCTTCGGACTTCCTCGCCAGTTCGAACAGGCGTCTGCGGTCGTCCGGCTCCAGGCGCTTCCAGTGCCGGCGCGTCGCAAGGGCGACGTCGGCAAGCATCACGACCCAGAGCCGCTTGGCGAGCCAGCGACTGCGCACGGCGAGCCTCCGCCCGAAGCGCCCGGACAGCCGCGCCATCCCGGTGAGCAGTCCCATTGCCCGGAAGACTATGACCGTAGAATGGCCGGGCTGCGGCAGTAGCTCAGGTGGTAGAGCATCAGCTTCCCAAGCTGAGGGTCGCCGGTTCGAGCCCGGTCTGCCGCTTCGGCGCGCGCCCACGCCTGTCTAGGCTCTTCCCATATGGGCGCCAGGACCTTCGTCGTCTTCATGCTCGTGCTTGCCGTCCTTGGGCTGCTCGGTTACGGGCTGCTCAGCAAGGGCTCCGACGCGCTCGCCGTAGGCGAACCCGCCCCCGACAAGGAACTGGCGGTCCTGGAGGTGGGCACGCAGGCCCCGGACGCCCGGCTGGACTCGGCGGCGGGCGGCACGGGCAGCCTCGCCGACCTCCGCGGGGACTGGGTGCTCCTCAATTTCTGGGCCTCGTGGTGCGGCCCCTGCCGCGACGAGGCGCCGGCGCTGCAGGAGCTCCATCGGCGCCTTGGTGCGCGGGGGTTCACGGTCCTGGGGATCAACCTGGACGACAACACCGAGGACGCCGGCGCGTTCGTGCGGCAGTACGGGCTCACCTATCCCCAGCTTCGCGACGGGGACGGCCGGGAGCGTCGCGACGCCTATGGGATGACCGGGTTCCCGGAGTCCTTCTTGATCGATCCCGAGGGCCGCATCGCCCTGATACGGCGAGGTCCGGTGGACGAGGAGTTCCTGGCCGAGAACGTGGTCCCCGTGGTCACCGGCGAGGTCGCGCCGCAGTGAGCCTGATCGCGCGCGCGCCTGGGCGGGCCCGGCGGGGGCCGGCGGCGGCCTTTGCGGCGGTCTTGCTGCTGGCCGTGGTCCCGCCCAGCGGCGCGCTTGCCCAGCAGGCCTCGCTGCCGGACATAGAGGACGAGGTCATGTGCCCGATCTGCGGGACGACGCTCGAGCTCTCGGAGTCTCCCCAGGCCGAGCGCGAGCGGCAGTTCATCCGCGACCAGATCGATGAAGGGCGCTCGAAGGAAGAGATCAAGGACGCGCTCGTCGCTCAGTACGGCGACGACGTCCTGGCCGTTCCCGACTCCAAGGGCTTCGACCTGACCGCCTGGGTCATCCCGGCTTTGGGGATTGGCCTGGCGGCCGCCGCTATCGGGCTCGCGCTCGCCCGCATGAGCCGGCGCAGGCCCTCCCCCGCCGGCCCTGACATCGACCCGGGGCAGTCAGAGCGACTGGACCGGGACATGAAGTCCTACGACCTGTAGCTCCGGCTTCCCTACATTCGCTCGGGAGCGCTGATTCCAAGCAGGCCCAGGGTCCGGGCGATCGTGCGCTTCGTCAGCAGGCAGATCGCGAGGCGAGACTCCTCGACCCCCTCACCCTCGGCGCCGACCACCTGGCAATCGCGATAGAAGGCGTGGAAGTCGGCCGCGGTCGCGGTCGCGTAGGCGCACAACCGGTGTGGGGCCCGGCGGGCGGCCGCCTCGGAGACCTCGTCGGGCAGCTCGCAAAGCCGCTTGATCAGGGCGCGCTCGGCGGGCTCGGCGGGCGGGGAGACCGCGGTCACGTCGGCGGCCGCGGCGCGCGTCTCGGCGTCGCCGCCCGCCTTGCGCAGGATGCTCGCGATCCGGGCGTGGGCGTACTGGACGTAGTAGACGGGGTTCTCGTTCGAAGTCCGGCGCGCCAGCTCCAGGTCCAGGTCCACGGTCGTGTCGTGGCTGCGCTGGAGCATGAAGAACCGGGTCGCGTCCACGCCGATGTCGTCGATCAGCTCGTCGAGCGTCACGAACTCGCCCTTGCGCTTCGACATCTGGGCGCGCTCCCCGCCGTCCACCACGTGGACCAGCTGGATGATCGCGAACTCCAGGCGCTCGGGCTCAAGCCCGAGCGCGGCCAGCCCCGCCCTCAGGCGGTCCATGTACCCGTGGTGGTCGGCGCCGAGGACGTCGAGGATGCGGCCCCCCGAGCGCTCAAGCTTTTGGCGGTGATAGGCGATGTCGGCCAGGTAATAGGTGCCCTCTCCCCCGAACCTGATCAGCACCCGGTCCTTGTCGTCCCCGAGATCAGAAGTGCGCAGCCAGACCGCACCCTCGCTCTCGTAGACATGCCCGTGACCCCTCAGGTCCGCGAGCACCTGCTCGACCGCCCCGGAGTCGTACAGCTCCCGCTCCGAGGACCAGGTGTCGAACTCGACTCCATAGCGCCGCAGGGTCTCCTCGATGTGCGCGCGCATCATCTCCGCGCCCTGCCTGGCGAGCCAATCGAGGTCGTCGGGGCCAACGCCGTCCGCCTGCAGCCGCTCCGAAAGCTCGGCCACGTACTCGCCCTCATACCCATCCTCGGGGGTCTCGCCCCCGGTCATGCGCGCAGCCAGCGACTCGGCGAAGCGCTCGATCTGGCCGCCGCGGTCGTTCACGTAGTACTCCCGCGCGGCCGGGTGACCTGCGAACTCGAGCGCACGCGCCACCGAGTCGCCGTACGCGGCGTGGCGGCCGCCGGCGGCCGTGAGCGGTCCCGTCGGGTTGGCCGACACGAACTCGACCAGGACCCTTTCGGGCTCCTCGGGCGCCGGCGGCCTGCCCAGGTCTTCACCCGCGGTGAGCATCGCCGCGGCGGCCCGCCGATACCAGGCGTCGGCCAGGAACAGGTTCAAAAACCCGGGCCCGGCGACCTCGACCTTCTCGACGTCCTCCCCCAGCCTTCCGCCTAGCTCCTCGGCGAGCCTCGCCGCGATCTCGCGCGGCGGCTCGCCCAGCACGGGCGCCAGCAGCATCGCCGCGTTGGTCGAAAAGTCCCCGAAGTCCGCCCTGGGCGGGCGCTCGAGCGTTGGCGAGGACGCTGGAGGGTCGTGCGCATCGCCGCGCAGGGCCGCAGCGGACCCCTCGACGGCCGACCGGAGGTTCGTAACGGGATCGCTCACGCCACAACCCTAGGGCGAGGGGTCGGACGGGTGCAGCGCCGGGGATCGCCTCTCAGTGGTGATACGGCTCGCCCGCCAGGATCTTCGTCGCCCGGAACAGCTGCTCCAGCAGCACGACCCTGGCGAGCTGGTGGGCGAGGGTCTGCGGCCCCAGCGAGACCCTCTCGGCGCACACATCCATCACGTCCGGCGGCAGGCCGCGAGGGCCCCCGATTAGGAAGCAGACGTCTCGAGAGTCGAGGCGGCGCTCCTCGAGCCAGTGCGCCCAGGCGGGGGAGCTCATCGCATTGCCGTCGCGGTCCAGGGCGACGACGTGCGAGCGGTCCGGGATCCGGCCTTCGATGTTGGCCTCGTCTCGGACCTCGACCACCTCCACGGGCTGGTGGCGGCCCAGCAGCTTGCGGTAGTGAGCGTCCGCCGCCAGGAACGGCTCCTTCGCCTTGCCGACCGTGATCACGCGGACCTTCACTGCGCCGCCGCGTCCGGGTCGGGCTCCCCAGGCGAAGTCGCGTCCGGGTTCTGATCGTGCCACGCCTGCGCGGCGCCGATTCGCTCCAGCGTCGTGGGGTGGCTGCCGAGCAGGAAGCTCACCGCGTCCGGCGGGTCGGGGTCGGAGAGGTTCCTTCTTGCCAGACGCTCCTGGAGTCCGATCATCGCGTCCGGGTCCCGCGTGAGCTCGAGCGCGTACGTATCGGCCTTCGCCTCGACCGCGCGCGAGAGCTGGTTGCCCACCACTCCGATCCCGAAGGACGTGACCGCGAGCGCCACGGCTAGCGCAGGGAGCGAGGCCGGCTCCCCCGGATCGGCACCACTGCGGCGCGCAAGGGCGCGCGTCAGGCCGGCCGCGAACAGCAGGCCCAGCGGCGCCGAGATCGCGACGAACAGCAGTCCGCGCGGGATGTCGTCCTGATCCACGTGCGCGAGCTCGTGCGCGACGACCGATCGCCGCTCGCCCCGGTCGAGATCGTCGATCAGCGTGTCGTACAGGACCACACGCTTGGTCGGGCCGATGCCGCCGACGTAGGCGTTGATAGCGGTGCTGCGGCGGCTCGCGTCCACGCGGTAGACCTCGCCGATCTCCACCCCCGAGCGCTCGCCCAGCTCCAGCACGTCCTCGCGCGCCTCGCCGCCCTCGAGGGGGTCGAAGTCGTTGAACAGCGGCGCCAGCACGACCGGCGCCAGCCAGGTGAACGCGGCCGCGAGCACGACGACCGCAGCGCTGCCGGGGACCCACCAGCGGCGCGGGTAGCGCCGTATCAGTGCCAGCAGGCCGGTTCCGAGGACTCCCATCAGCGCCGCGTTGATCCCGTTCGCCTTCGCCCAGTCGCCCGCCCAGGCCCACAGGTCCTGGGTCGAGAGCCCGACGTCCACGGCGCGCTCGTGAGCGGCGACGTCGAACGGAAGCCCGACCACCGCGAGCACTCCGGCCAGGCCTGCCGCGGCCGCCGCGCCGCCCAGCACCGGCCTGCGTCCCGCTCGGCGCAGCACCTCCTTCGCCTGCTCGGGCCGCCCAGCGACCAGGATCAGCAACACGGCGCCCTGGGCCACGACACCACCGACGAACAGCAGCCGCTGTCCGGAGCGGTAGTCCTCGGCTCTCGCGATCTCGTCGGCCCGGAAGAAGTCCGTCGCGTCCACGGCCAGCGGGTCGATCACGCCGCTCGGGCGCAGCAGCCAGACGGCCGCCTCGGCGACGACCACAGCGGCTACGGCCGCGGCGCCGAGGCGCACCCACCCGGGCGTCCCGCCGCCGCCGCGGCTCAGGACCCTCGGCGTGGGCATCGGGCCCTACGATAGACGCCTCCCGCGGGCGCCCCGGGCGCAGAGGCGGGCCCCGGGACCCCCTCCGTCCGATGAGAGTCGCCGTGCTCACCGACATCCACAGCAACCTGCCCGGGCTCGAGGCGGTGCTCGAGTCGATCGACTCAGCCGCGCCCGAGCAGACCTGGTGCCTGGGGGATGTGGTCGGGTACGGCGCGCAGCCGGACGAGTGCACCGCGCTGGTCCGCGAGCACTGCGACCTGTGCCTTGTCGGCAACCATGACCTGGCTGTGACCGGTGAGATCGACACCGGTGTCTTCTCGGCATCGGCGGCGGCCGCAGTCGAGTGGACGCGCCGGACCTGCTCGGAGAAGACGATGAGCTTCCTGAAGTCGCTGAAGCCGGAGTCGAGCGACCACGAGGTCGGCCTGTACCACGCCTCCCCCCGCGACCCGGTCTGGGAGTACGTGTTGGCCATCGACCAGGCGCGCGAGTGCATGGAGGAGCAGTCGGCCAGGGTGAGCCTGATCGGCCACTCCCACGTGGCCCTGTTCTTCTCGGACTCGGGGCCCCAGGGGTCCGGCGGACAGGCGCCCGGCGGTCATCAGCTGGACCTGTCCGAGGGCCGCTGGCTGGTCAACCCCGGCTCGGCCGGCCAGCCTCGGGACGGCGACCCCCGCGTCGCCTGGCTCGAACTGGACACCGAGGCGTGGACCGCGACCTACCATCGGGTCGATTACGACATCGGGAGGGCGGCCGACGCGATCAGGGAGGCTGGGCTCCCTGACCTGCTGGCGGACAGGCTCTCGGTGGGACAGTAGGCATGCATTCGCTCGCGGAAGCCGCAAAACGACCCCTAGCTAGTATCGCCGCGATGCCGGGACGGACCTCTTCAATCGCGATCGCGTCCGTGATCGCCGGTCTCGTTCTGGCCGGATGCGGCGGGGACGATGAGCCCGAGCCGTCGATTCCGGCCGACAGCGCCTCGACGCTCGTCTCGACCCTGCAACGGGTACAGGACAACGTCGACGTCGGCAGCTGCCTGGTCGCCGAGCGCGAGGTGCAGCAGTTCCAGTCCGAGCTGGACGCGCTGCCCTCCGACGTGAACCAGGACGTGATCGAGGCCCTCCAGCGCGGCTCGCAAAACCTGATTGGGCTGCTCGAGGAGGACTGCGAGGACGAACCGGAGACCACCACCGAGGAGACCACGACCGAGACGACGACGAACGAGCCGACCACCACCGAGGAGACCACGACCACGCAGCCGACCGAGCCGACCACGCCGACCCAGCCCACCACGACGACCGAGACGACCGAGACGACCGAGCCCCCGCCCGACGTCGACGGCGGGATCAGCCCGCCCGGAGACGGCCTGTGAGCCCTCGCAGCCCCAAGGGCGAACTGATCTCCGACCGCTACCGGATCGAGGACCGCCTCGGCTCGGGCGGCATGTCGAGCGTGTTCAGGGCCACGGACACGATCCTCGAGCGGACCGTCGCCGTCAAGATCCTGGCCGAGCACCTGGCCGACGACGAGCGCTTCGTCGCCCGCTTTCGCCGTGAGGCGCTCGCGGTCGCGAAGCTCGTTCACCCCAACATCGTCCAGGTCTACGACACCGGCAACGACGGCGGCTCCTACTACATCGTCATGGAGTACGTGAAGGGCAAGTCCGGCGCCCAGCTGCTTCAGGCCCATGGCGCGCTGGATCCCGAGACCGCCGTGGAGATCGGGATCCAGGCATGCGCCGGCCTCGACTACGCGCACCGCCACGGGATCATCCACCGCGACGTCAAACCGGGAAACCTGATGATCATCGGCGGGCCTTCGGGCGGCGGCGACATGACGGTCAAGCTCGCGGACTTCGGCATCGCCCGCGCCCGCGAGCAGACCCGGATCACCCAGGTGGGCTCGGTCGTGGGGACCGCCGCGTACTTGGCCCCCGAGCAGGCGCGAGGGGAAGAGGCGACGCCGGCCTCCGACGTGTACTCCCTGGGCGTAGTGCTCTACCAGTTCCTGACGGGACGGTTGCCCTACGAAGGCGCCTCGCTCGCGGAGCTGGCCGTCCGCCAGCAGTCCGAGCAGGCCCTCCCCCCCTCCTCCTACAACGACGCCGTCCCGGAGAGCGTGGGCGACGCGGTGCTGGTCGCCCTTGACTCCGATCCGAACCACCGCTTCGCCGCCGCGGGCGAGCTGGCCGACGCCCTGCGCCGGGGCCTGGGCGGCGAATCGCCCACCCAGACCGGTACGACCCGCGTCCTGGCCGAAGATACCCCTACCGCGGCCACCCGCCACATGCCCAGCACCCGCACCACCCGCCCCGTCCGCCGCTCACCGCGGCCCCCGGCGCGCGAGCCCGCACCTCCCCCTCAACGACGCTCCGGCAACGCCGCGCGGAACGCCCTCGCCCTGATCGCCCTGCTGTTGCTCGCCGCCGTGGTCGCCGGCGCCGTCGTCCTCACCACCTCGAGCCCCTCGGACCGCGTGAACCTGGAGGAGGTCGTGAAGGACGACATCAACGACCAGATCGACGAGCTCCGCAACGTGATCGAGGACAACGCAACGGAGTAGCGCGTGATCAGTCCGGCGGCGCCTTGTGCGGCTACCGCGCCTGGGAGGCGCCGGCGGACGGTGAGGCGGACCACGGCGCTGCCCCGCCCAGAACCGCCGACGCGTATGACGCATACTCCCCCGCCGAGATCGCCTCGCGGGCGCCGGCCATGAGGCGCTCCATGTAGGTGAGGTTATGGAGGGTGAGCAGGCGGGCGCCCGTCAGCTCGTCTCCCCGGGCCAGGTAGTGCAGGTAGGCGCGGCTGTGTCGGCGGCAGGCCTCACAGGGGCAGCCCTCGGAGATGGGCGTGTCGTCGTCCGCATATCGTGCCTTGGCAAGGTCGATGCGAAATCGCCCCTCGGGCGCGGGGGCGAATGCGACCCCATGACGAGCGAGACGGGTCGGGACCGAGCAGTCGAAGACGTCGATGCCGACTCCGATCCCGTGCATGAGGTCGTCGATCTCGCCGATGCCCAGCAGATGAACGGGGGCATCCGGGGGAAGCAGAGGGGCGGTCACGGCGACGACCCCGTTCATCTCTTCCTTGTCCTTCCCCAGTGCCCCGCCGATCGAGATGCCATCCACCGCGGCGGCGCCGACCCTCTCGGCCGCCTCGCGGCGGAGATCCTCATGAACGCCTCCTTGGATGATCCCGAAGATCGCCTGGTCCGAGGGTCCGTGCTCGGCGTGCCAGTCGAGGCAGCGGTCGAGCCACCTATGGGTGCGCTCCATCGAGCGCGCCGTGTAGTCCCTGTCTGCGTGCGACGGCGTGCACTCGTCGAAGACGAGCGCGATGTCCGAGCCCAGTTTCGCCTGGATCTCCATCGACTCCTCCGGGCCAAGAAAGCGATCGGAGCCGTCCAGCAGGGACTGAAAGCCGACTCCACGTTCGGAGATCTCCACCTTCACCCGCCCCTGCTGCGGTCCGCGGCGGCCCTTGATCTCGTCGGCGACGCCGCCGTGCGCCAGGGAGAAGACCTGGAAGCCGCCGGAGTCGGTGATGATCGCTCCCTCCCACCCCATGAAGCCGTGCATTCCGCCGTGCGCGGCGATCCGGTCTTCTCCCGGAGAAAGGTGCAGATGAAACGTGTTGCCCAACACCAGTTCGTAACCGATCCCGGCGACCTCGATGGACGAGAGCGAGCGCACGCTCGCCTTCGTCGCGAGCGGGATGAAGGTGGGCGTCGGGATCGGCCCGTGGGCCGTATGCAGAAGGCCCGCGCGGGCGTCGCCGTCGCGGGCCCTGATCTCGAAGCTGAGCCGGGCGGGGTCCTTGCGCACCCGCCAAGCCTAGGCCGCGAGCGTGCACGAACGGGCGCGCCGCCGGAGATTCCGGCGGCGCCGATGCCGTTCCTACTTCTCGGTCCCTGAGCCCTCGACCGAGCCCGTGCCGATCTGGACGCGGGTCGGCTTGGTCTCCTCGGGCTTCGGGATCCGGACCTCGAGCACGCCGTCTGAGAAGCCGGCCTGGACCTTGTCTGCGTCCACGCCGCGCGGCAGGCTGAGTGAGCGGGCGAAGCGGCCGAAGGAGCGCTCCACGCGGTGGAAGCCCTCGCCCTTCTCCTCGTGCTCGGCCTGGCGCTCACCGGAGACGGTCAGCACGTTGTCCTTGATCTCGATCTCGACATCGTCCTCGCTCAGGCCGGGGAGATCGGCGCGAACGACCAGGTTCTCGTCGGTCTCGACCAGGTCCATGGCGGGGATCCAGCGACGGCCACGATCGCCGTTCGCGGGCCGCCCCTCGAAGAAGCGGTCGAACAGCCGGTTCATGTCGCTCTGGAACGAGTCGAGGTCGCGGAGTGGGTCCCAGCGCACAATTGCCATCAGATTTCACCTCCTGCGAAGTGTGTGAGTACTGCGTTGACCGCCCGTAATCATAAAACCTGAGTGTGCTGCTGTCAAGTCATGAAGGTCGGTCAGGCGAGCAGCGAGCGCCCTGTCATCGCCTGCGGCTGCGGGACGCCGAGCAGCGCGAGCGCCGTAGGGGCGACGTCAGCGAGGATGCCGCCCTCCTCCAGCGCGATCCCGGCGACCGTGACGATGAAGGGCACTGGGTTCGTGGAGTGCGCGGTGTTCGGCGACCCATCGGGCTCGAGCATCTGCTCGGCGTTGCCGTGGTCCGCGGTGATCAGGCAGGCGCCCCCGCCTCGGTGCACCGCGGAGACCACTGACGCGAGGTCGCGATCCACCTCCTCGATCGCGGACGCGGCGGCCGGGATTACCCCCGTATGTCCCACCATGTCCGGATTGGCGAAGTTGATGATGCCGAACCGATAGCTCCCGTCCCGCCAGCGCGAGGTGAAGGCCTCGGTCGCGGCGCGTGCGCTCATCTCCGGCTTGCGATCGTAAGTCGGGACATCGCGCGGGGAGTCGACAAGGGCACGGTCCTCCCCCGCCAACATCTGCTCGCGCCCCCCGTTGAAGAAGTAGGTGACGTGCGCGTACTTCTCGGTCTCGGCGACGTGGAGCTGGCGCTCCCCGGCCTCGGCGATCACCTCGGCCAGCGTCGTCTCGGGCTCCATCGGCGGGAAAGCGACCGGGTATGGCCAGCCATCCTTGTACTCGGTCATCGTGGTCAGCTCCAGGACGGGCCCGCCCTCCCGGTCGAATTCGGAGAACGCGGGGTCGGCCAGAGCCAATGTCAGCTGGCGAGCGCGGTCGGGCCGGAAGTTGACGAACAGCGCCGGCTCGTCGGCGGACACCCCCTCGTAGTCGCCGATCACGGTCGGCTCGATGAACTCATCGGTAAGGCCGACCTCGTACGAGGCAGTGACGGCCGCGACCGCATCGTCAGCCCGCTCGCCACGGCCGTGGACGGTGGCGTCATACGCCTTCTTGGTCCTGTCCCAGCGCCTATCGCGGTCCATGCCCCAATAGCGCCCTCCCACCGTGCCGATCCGCCCCGCGTGGCGCAGCCACCGCTCGACCTCCTGGACGTAGCCCGCGCCGGAGGTCGGAAGCGTGTCGCGTCCGTCGGTGAGAGCGTGGACGATCAGGTCCGGAACGCCCTCGGCCGCCGCCATCTCGATCACGGCCTCGATGTGCTCCCAGCCAGAATGGACGCCGCCGTCCGAGACCAATGCGATCGCGTGCAGCCGCCCGCGCTTCGACTCGCGTGCCCGAGCGCAGGCGGCCCGCAGGGCGGCGTTCTCGTAGAAGCTGCCGTCCGCGATGGACTCGTCTATGCGCGCCAGGTCCTGCTTCACGACCGCACCTGCGCCGAGGTTCAGGTGGCCCACCTCGGAGTTGCCCATCTGACCCGGCGGCAGCCCCACGTCGCGTCCCGACGTCGAGAGGGTGGCGCGGGGATAGGCATCCCAAAGCTCGTCGAAGGTGGGAGTCTGGGCCTGGGAAACGGCGTTGCCGGCCCCTGCCGGCGCCAGGCCCCAGCCGTCGAGCACGACCAGCGCGAGCGAGGGCACGGGCGTGGAATCGGGCCCCTGCGGCAGACTCAAGGGGCCGCCCCCGGTAACGCCGGTCCGGACCCCACCCTACTCCGAGCCGGCGGCGCGCACGATCGCCGCGAAGTCTTGGGCTTCCAGGCTGGCGCCCCCGACGAGGGCCCCGTCCGCGTCAGGCTGCCGCATCAGCTCGGAGGCATTTTCCGGCTTGACCGAGCCGCCATAGAGGATTCTCACGCGTTCGGCGGCGGACGAGTCCCGCGCGGCGAGCCGCTCGCGGATCAGGGCCGCTGCCTCCTGAGCCTGTTCGGGGCTCGCTGTCCTGCCGGTGCCGATCGCCCAGACCGGCTCGTAGGCGATGACGACGCGCTCCAGGTCCTCTCCCGGGACGTCTGCCAGGTCAGCGTCGATTTGGCGGGTAAGGATCGCGGCAGTCTCGTCCGCGTCCCTCTGGCCCTCGTCCTCGCCGACACAGAGAATCGGCTCCAGGCCGGCGGCCAGCGCCGCGGGGACCTTCCGGGCAAGGGCCTCGTCGGTCTCTCCGAAGAGCTTGCGTCGCTCGGAGTGGCCCAGGACGACTCCCTGCACCCCGAGCTCCAGCAGCATCGGCGCCGAGACCTCGCCGGTGTAGGCGCCGCTGCGCTCCTCGTGCATGTTCTGGGCGGCGACGCGGACAGGGCCGCCCTTGCACAGCTCGACCACCGGGGCCAGTGCCGTGTAAGGAGGGCAGATCACGACCTCAGGCTCACCGTCGGCCGGTAACGAGGGCAGGAAGGCGTTCAGGAACTCCTCGGCTTCGGCGACCGTCTTGTGCATCTTCCAGTTGGCCGCCAGGATCGGAGTCCTCACCCGGCGGCTCCTACTCGGGCGTGCCTAGGCATCGTTCAGGGCCTCCACCCCGGGCAGCTCCGCGCCCTCCAGCAGCTCCAGCGAGGCGCCGCCCCCGGTCGAGAGCCAGTCCACCCGGTCCGCCAGGCCGAACTCCGCCATCGCGGCCGCGGAGTCGCCGCCGCCGACCACGGTGTGGCCGGACGCGTGGGCGACGGCTTCGGCCACCGCCCGGGTGCCGAAGGCGAACGGCGCCAGCTCGAATGCGCCCATGGGCCCGTTCCACAGCACCGTCCCGCCTCCGGCGACCAGCTTCCCGTACTTGGCGGCCGTGTTGGAGCCGATGTCCAGACCCATCCAGCCCTCGGGAACGTCCACGCCGTTCAGCTCCTGCACCTCCGTGTTGACGCTCAGCTCGCGGCCGAGCACCAGGTCCTCGGGCAGGTGGAGCCGGGCCTTGGCCCGCTTCGCACGCGGGAGCACCTCACGCGCAGCCTCCACGCTCGCGTCATCCAGCAGGGAATCGCCTGTGTCGCGCCCCTCGGCCTTGAAGAAGCTGAAGCACATGGCCCCGCCGATCAGGATCTCGTCGGCGCGATCCAGGAAGCGCTCGATCACGCCGATCTTGTCGGTTACCTTGGCGCCGCCCAGCACCGTCACCAGCGGCGGCTCAGGATGATCGCGGACCTTCGTGAGCTCGGAGACCTCGCGCTCCAGGAGCAGCCCCGCGCAGGAAGGTAGCCGGCGAGCGACACCATGGGTGCTCGCATGAGCCCGGTGGGCCGCCCCGAAGGCGTCGTTCACGTACAGGTCCGCCAGCGACGCGAGCGCGTCGGCCAGCTCGGGATCATCCCCGGTCTCGCCGGGCTCGTAGCGGCTGTTCTCGAGCAGCAGGACCTGCCCCGGCTCGAGCTTCTCGGCCAGCGACCGAACCTCGTCGCCGACGACGGCGGGAGCGAGCTTCACCTCGGCGTCGAGCAGCTCGTCCAGGCGGGCTGCCACCGGGGCCATGGACAGCTTCGGGTCGCGGTCCTTCGGGCGGCCCAGGTGGGAGACGAGCACGACCGACGCGCCCCCCTCCAGCAGGAGCTCGAGCGTCGGCAGGCTTGCCCCGATCCGAGTGTCGTCTGCCACCTTCCCATCCTCGAGCGGCACGTTCAGGTCCGCGCGCACCAGCACGCGCCTGCCTTTGACCTCGGCATCGCGGACGCTTGCCTTGCCGATTCCCAACGCCGCGCCACCGCCCGCCGGGTGCAAGCGCCCTAGGCGCCTACGGCCGCCGGCTCCAAGACCTTCGCGGCCAACTCGACGCACCGGTTCGAGTAGCCCCACTCGTTGTCGTACCAGGAAAAGACCTTGACCATGTCCCCCTCCAGGACCATCGTCTGCTCTGCGTCGAAGATCGAGCTGTGTGGGTCGCTGACGATGTCGGTCGAGACGATCGGGTCCTCGGTGTACTTGAGGATTCCCTTCAGGTCCCCGTCGGCGGCGGACCTGATCGCGCCGTTGACCTCATCGACGCTCGTGTCCTTGGAGGCGACGAAGGTCAGGTCCACCACGGAACCCGTGATCACAGGCGCGCGGACCGCCATGCCGTTCAGCCGTCCGTTCAGGTCCGGCAGCACAAGGCCGACGGCCTTGGCCGCCCCGGTCGAGGTCGGGATCAGGTTGACGGCGGCGGCGCGGGCGCGGCGGGGGTCCTTGTGAGGCATGTCCTGGAGGCGCTGATCGGCCGTGTACGCGTGGATCGTCGTCATCAGGCCGTGATCGATCCCGACGGCATCGTGCAGGACCTTGGCGACCGGCGCCAGGCAGTTGGTGGTGCACGAGGCGTTGGAGATGATGTCGTGCTCAGCCGGGTCGTAATCGTCGAAGTTGACCCCCAGCGCGACCGTGATGTCCGGGTCCGTCGCGGGCGCGGAGATGATCACCTTCTTGGCGCCTGCGTCCAGATGCTTGCTTGCGTCCTCACGCTTGGTGAAGAACCCGGTGGACTCGATCACGACGTCGGCGCCCAGGTCGCCCCAAGGCAGGCTTCCCGGGTCCTTCTCCGAGAGAACGCGCAGCTGGTCCCCGTCGACGCTGATTCCATCCTCTGAGACCCCGACGTCGCCCTTGTAGGGGCCCAGAATCGAGTCGTACTTGAGCAGGTGAGCCAGGCTCTCGGCGTCCGTCAGGTCGTTGACGGCGACGAAGTCCAGGTCGGCCCCGGCGGCCTTGGCCGCACGAAAGAGATTTCGCCCGATGCGCCCGAAGCCGTTGATCCCGACCTTCACTGCCATTGATGCCCTCCTGGTTGGGTGGATGCGCCGACCGCTGCGTTCAAGCTAGTACACCGGGCGGTGCACCGCCCGCCTCACTCAGGGGCGGAGACGATCTCTACTTCGTAGCCGTCCGGATCGCGGAGACGGGCCGCGTATGTGTGGCCGCCGTGCGCCGGCGAGCTCCCGGGCTCCGCGACCGGCTCGCCCCCGCTGCGGCTCCCGGACTCGAAGGCAGCCTTGACGGCAGGGATGCTCTTGGCGGGGAACGAGACCCTTCCGAAGCCGGATGCCTGCTGTCCGTCGCCCTGCGTGATGAAGAGCGCGGGGCGGTTCATGCCCCAGGAGACGACGGTTGAGCTCTCCTCCTGGCGGCGCCAGCCGAGAGGCGCCAGGATCGCGTCATAGAAGCTCCCGCTGCGCTCGATGTCGGAGACGTTCAGGCTTACGTAGTGGAGCATCACGATCTTCAGGCACCCCGGGTGTCAAGTTGGATGGACTGGCTCTTCAGCGTTCTTCGCGACGCCAAGGGGTCGCGAAAACCGATTAGACAGATTAGGGGTTCCGCGAGGGGCGGGCGTAACCCCGGGGCCCGGCCCGGCCGCCCACGCTACCTGCGGGGCTCCCAGCGGAAGCTCGTGAGGGCGATCACTAGCCCGGCGAGCCCCCAGCCCGCGACGATCGCCAGGTCGCCCCACTCGAACCCGGCCCCGGCCGTGCCGGGGTCCCATGCCGTGAAGAAGGCCTCGAAGAAGTGCCGGATCGGGAACAGGTCGGCGAAGCTGAGGACGCCGTCCGGGATCTCGTTGTCCGGAATGAAGATGCCGGAGATGAAGTACAGCGGGAGCACCACGGCGTTGCTGATCGCCGGGGCGGCATCCTCGGAGGGGATCGCCGCCGTCAGCGCGAAGCCCAGGCAGCAGAAGGTGAAGGCCCCGACTGCGAGCGTCACCGCCACGGCCGGCAGGGTGTTGACGGGGATCTCGACGTCGTAGACCAGACGGCCGATGAGCGCGACCAGCGCGACCATCAGCAGCGAGACCACGAGCGAGTTCCCGACCCGGCCCGCGACGAAGACCTGGGCCGGCAGCGGCGTGCCGCGCACCCGCTTCAGCAGCCCCCGCTCGCGGTCCTGGGTGAGGTTGATCGCGAGGCTCTGCATCGTCGCCGAGATCACGGCCAGCGAGATGATCGCTGGCACGTAGTAGGTCGTGGTCTTGACCCCCCTGTCCTCGATCTCGTCGTTGCCGAAGATCGTTGCGAAGATGAACAGGAAGATCAGCGGCAGCATCACCGTGAAGAACACGGACGCCGGGTTGCGCCAGAAGACCTTCTGGTCGTAGCGGAACTGGTGAAGCGACAGGCGCGCTGCGCTCATCCGGAGTCCCTCCGGGGCCTCTCGCCGTGACCCGCGTCAGCGGGGGCGGCGGGCGAGGTCAGCTCCAGGTAGACGTCCTCCAGGCTCGGCTGGCGCACCTCGAGACCGTCCAGCAGCAGGCCGGCGTCCGTGGCCCAGCGGGTCAGCTCGAGCAGTACGGGCACGGGGTCCTGGGCCTCGATCGAGACCTCGTGCCCATCGACCCGGGCAAGCTCGCGGGCTGTCGCCGGCAGCTCGTCGGGGCTCCGGCCCGCGCCGAGCCTGAAGCTGATCCGGGTGGCGCGCTCGTCGCGGTCCCCGAGCCGGCCGGGAGGCCCCTGGGCGACGATCTCCCCCGCCGCCAGGATCGCCACGCGGTCGGCCAGGGCCTGCGCCTCGTCCATGTAGTGGGTGGTCAGGATGATCGTCTTGCCCAGGTCCCGGAGGGTTCCGATCACCTCCCACGCCTGCCTGCGCGCGGACGGATCGAAGCCTGTCGTCGGTTCGTCCAGGAAGAGCAGCTCCGGGTCGCCCACCAGCGCCAACGCGACGTCCAGACGTCGCTGCTGGCCCCCCGACAGCTTCGAGGTGCGGACGTCCGCCCGACCCTCCAGGCCGACCAGGCTCACGGTCTCGTCCACGGCGCGCGGCGACGGGTAGTACCCCGCGTACTGGGCCACCGCCTCCCGCACGGTCAGCTCCGGCGTCAGCCTGCACTCCTGGAGGACGACGCCGACGCGTTCGCGCCAGGCGCGGTCGATCCGCGCCGGGTCCTCCCCCAGGACCCGGACCTCTCCCCCGGACCGCTCGCGGTAGCCCTCGAGGATCTCGACGGTGGTCGTCTTGCCTGCGCCGTTCGGACCCAGGAACGCGAAGACCTCCCCAGGCTCGACGCGGAGGTCGATTCCGCGTACCGCCTGGAAGTCGCCGTACGACTTGCTCAGGCCGGTCGCGCTGATCACCGGCTCAGCCACGGCGGCGGAGTCTAGGGAGGGGGCTCGGGCCGCTGCGACCGAGCGGGCGCCGGCGCGCGGGCCCCCGTCAGTCCTGCAGCGATACCCCGATGATCGCGAGGCGGCGGTTCAGCGCGTTCAGGCCGAATTCCGACAGCGCGCCCTGGTCGATCCCGAGGGCTTCGAACGCCACGTCCCCCGGCGGCGACAATGACTCGGCGACGGCGGGCAACAGCTCGATCAGCCGGTCACGCACCACCTGGGCCAGGGCCGGCTCTTCTGCGACCGCTTCGCGGAGGAACCACGTCCCGTAGGCAATGTGTCGCTGCTCGTCGGCGGCGATGCGACCGTATCCGTCAGCGAAGCCCGGCAGCAGCCCACGCTCGCGCAGCAGGCCCAGCAGGAAGTGGGAGGTGACGAGTCCGAGAGTCCCCTCGATCACCATGTGGTAGATCGTCACGAACCCGACCTTCGCCTCGCGATCGGAGGGATCGAGCCGCAACCGCTCGTGCGCCTCGACGAGCGCCTCGTCGAAGATGCGCCTGAACGGGTCGCTGAGGACCGTGCGGGCGCGCTCGACGTGGGCGGCGATCGCCGCGGGATCGGCGATCACCTCGTTCTGGAAGCGCGCGTAGAACTGCATGTGCCGGACCTCGTCAACGAGCTGGGTCGCGAGGTAGCTCCCCTCCTCCTCGTCGTCCTGGGCCAGGACCAGCCCGCAGAACTGGGTCGAGATCCGCTCCTCGGCCACCATCAGCGAGCTGAGCGCGAACTGCAGCAGTTGCCGCTCGCCGTCGTCGAGAGCAGCCCAGTCCGCCGGGTCGCCCGCGAGGTCGATGTCCTGCGCTGCCCAGTGCGCAGTCTCCCAGTCCAGATAGAGGCCCTGTGGGTCCTTGAGCGAGAGCGCGGCGCCCGAGCCCATCAGGCGATGTCGAGGTCCCTGTGGACGACGCGGAGCTTGACGTCGTCGCGTACGCCGATCTCGCGGGCGATGCGGTCGGCGACGGTGATCGAGCGGTGCCGGCCGCCGGTGCAACCCACCGCGATCGTCAGATGCTGCTTTCCCTCGGCCACGTATGCGGGCACCAAAAACTCCAACAGCGGCATCAGGCGGCCATAGAACTCACCGGCCTGGGTACCTGACTCGACGTACTGGACGACCTCGGCGTCCTGACCCGTCATCGGCCGCAGGCGCTGGTTGTAGTAGGGGTTCGGCAGGAAGCGCACGTCCAAGGTCAGGTCGGCATCCCTGGGCGGGCCGTTCTTGAAGCCGAAGGTGAGCAGCGTCAGCGCAAGCTGGTTCTCCTCCCGCTCGCGCCCGATCAGCTCCGTGGCGATGCGCCGGCGCAGCGCCCCGCCGGTCAGGTCCGTCGTGTCTATGACCACGTCTG
This sequence comes from Solirubrobacterales bacterium, assembly GCA_021323175.1. Lineage (GTDB taxonomy): Bacteria > Actinomycetota > Thermoleophilia > Solirubrobacterales > 70-9 > VGBV01. Next base: position 46,202 of record JAJTCK010000003.1, read on the forward strand.
CCAACTCGCGCAGGGGGGCCAGCATGCTGCGGTCCTCGCGGACTCCGTCCACGATACGGCCGCTCCGCGCCAGCGGATGGCGGCGGCGCGTCTCCTTGTAGCGGTGCAGCAGCGTCTCCTCGTCGGCCTCCAGGAACAGAACCTTCAGGTCAAGGGCGCTGCCGCGCAACTCGCCCAGCACGGCGATCAGGTCATCGAAGTATTCTCCGCCGCGGACGTCGGTGACCACCGCGGCCCTCTCGACCCCGCTGCCGTCGAAGCTGAACAGCTCGCCGAGGGCGCCGATCATGCGGGGGGGCAGGTTGTCGACGCAGAAATAGCCGCCGTCCTCGAACGCGGCGATCGCCTCGGACTTGCCCGCGCCGGAGTGACCGGTGATGACCACCATCTCCACGCTCTTGCCCTTCGGGGAGGTGCCGTTGCCGTCCCCGCCGGGGGTGGCCTGCGTCGCTCCTTCGCCCGGGTCGCCGTGCCTCGAAGCGGGATCCGATGAAGCGGTCCTGGGCGACATCAACCGGCTCTGTTGAGTTGGCGATGGATCTCGCGAGCGAGCTTACCGGGGACCCCGGGCACCGCTTCGAGCTCCTCCCTGCTGGCGCTCAGCAGGCGGTCCGGTGAGCCGAAATGCCGCAGCAGGGCCCGCTTGCGGGCGGGGCCGACGCCGCGCACTCCGTCCAGGACCGATGCGGTCATCGCCTGATCGCGACGGTTGCGATGGAACGTGATCGCGAAGCGGTGTGCCTCGTCGCGGATCCGTTGGAGCGTCCTGAGCGCCTCGGAGTCGCGCGCAAGCAGCACCGGCGCCGAGCGCCCCGGCACGAAGATCTCCTCGATCCGTTTCGCGAGGCTGATCACCGAGACACCCCGTTCGGTCAGCGGCTCGAGGACCCCGAGGCCCGCCGAGAGTTGGCCCTTGCCGCCGTCAATCACGATGAGGTCGGGCAGCGCCGCGAAGCTGTCATCGCGATTCGCGTCGTGCGGGGACAGGTCCGCCTGCTCCAGATAGCGGCCGAGCCTGCGGGTCAGCACCTCGCGCATGGCGGCGAAGTCGTCCGGGCCGCCGTTTTCACGTTCGCCGTCCCCGCGAATCTTGAACTTGCGGTAGTCGGACTTCTTGGCTACCCCGCCCTCGAAGACGACCATCGCCGCGACCGTGTGGGTCTCCCCCAGGTTCGAGATGTCGTAGGCCTCGATCCTGACCGGCAGCCTTTCCAGGCTCAGCTCCGACTGCAGCGAGTTCAGGGCCTCCGCGCGCCGCTGGCGGCCATGCTCGCGTCGCAGGCGGTCCTGGGCCAGAGCCAGCTGGGCGTTGCGCTCGGCCAGCTCGCGCAGGCGGCGCAGGTCGCCGCGCTCGGCCATCCGCACCTCGACCGACGAGTCGCGTTCGCTGCCAAGGGCCTCGGCCAGGACGTCCGTGCGGCCCTTGAGCTCCGGGCCGACCACCACCCTCGGTGGTACGGACGGAGCGGCGGTGTAGTACTGGAGCAGGAAGCTCTCCGCGACCTCACCAGCCTCCCGCTCCTCGCCGCCCGCCAGGTAGAAGCCCTGTCGCTCGGCCAGCACCCCATCGCGCACCTGGAAGACCTGCGCGTTCGCGTCGGTCCCCTCGACCGCCACGCCGATCAGATCGGCGCTGCCCATGGAGCTCCCGGCCACCCGCTGGCGCTCCATCAGGCTGTTGACGGCCGCCAGGCGGTCGCGAAAGAGCACGGCGCGCTCGAAGTCCTGGGCCTCGGAGGCCTGGGCCATCCGGGACTCCAGGTCGTTCGCGATCTCGCGGTAGCGCCCCGAGAGGAAGTCCACGATCCCGTCGATGTTGGCCCGGTACTCCTCGCGGTCGATGTACCCGACGCACGGCGCCTGGCAGCGCTTGATGTAGTAGTCGAGGCAGGGCACGCCCGAGCGGCGGCCGGGCTCCGGCCCTTCGCATGTCCGGTACTGAAAGAGCTTGCCCAGCAGGTCGAGCGTCTCGCGAACCCGCTTGGCCGAGGAGAACGGCCCGAAGTAGGCGCGATTGGGCCTGTGACGCTCACGCGTGAAGTAGACGCGCGGAAAGTCCTCGTCAAGGCTGATCCCGATGTACGGATAGGACTTGTCGTCCCGCAGCCTGATGTTGAACCGCGGACGCAGCCGCTTGATGAAGCTCTGCTCGGCCAGCAGGGCCTCGGCCTCCGTCTGGGTGACCAGCGTCTCGATCGAGTCGACCTGGGCGAGCATCCCGGTCGTGCCGCCCAGACCGGCCCCGAGGCCGCCTCCCTTGCCCGAGAAGTGGCTCGCGACCCGCTTGCGGATCGAGTTCGCCTTGCCGACGTATAGCGCCGCGCCGTCGCCGTCCCGGAAGACGTAGACCCCCGGGGAATCGGGCAGCTCACGGCGCTGCTGGTCCACCTTCTCGCGTCTCTGTGCAGCGTCGTCAGGCATGAGACAAGGGTAGGCTCCGCGCTCCATGGCCACTCCCCCTGAGCTTCAGCGGCTGAAGATCACCGCGGACGGCCCGATCGGGACGCTTACCCTCGACCGCCCCGAGGAGATGAACGCCATGGACCCCGTGCTGATCGGGGAGCTGACGGTGGCCGCCGCCTGGCTGGCGGACCGCGCCCCGTTCCGGGCGCTGATCGTCACTGGCGCCGGCCGGGCCTTCTCGGCCGGGGGCGACGTCAACTGGTTCATGAAGGGCCTCGAGGACCCCGAGCACGACCTGCCCGCCGACGTGCGCCGGGGCGCCGAGGTACTGCACCAGGCGATCGTCGACCTGCGCCGGATCCCGTACCCGGTGATCGCCGCCGTCAACGGCGCGGCGGCCGGAGCGGGTTTCTCGCTCGCCCTGATGTGTGACCTGCGCATCGCCGCGGCCGAGGCGGTCTTCGTGGTCGCCTACGGCCGGATCGGGGCCTCGCCCGACGGTGGAATGACCTACTTCCTCCCGCGCGTGGTCGGCCCGGCCAGGGCGCTGCAGCTGGCCTTCGAGGATCCAGTCATCGACGCGAACGCTGCGCTCGAGTTGGGACTGGTGAGCCGGGTGGTGCCTGGCGAGGAGCTGCTCGACGCCGCTCACGCCAAGGCCGAGGAGCTGGCGCAGAAGGCCCCCCATTACATGCGGATGGCCAAGCGTCTGATCAACGAGAGCATCGAGCACTCGCTCACCGACCACCTGCAGCTGGAGCGCCACGGGATCGCAGACAGCATGGGGACCGAGGACCTGCGCCGGGGCGTGACCGCGTTCAAGGCCGGCGAGTCGCCCGAGTTCAAGGGCGACTGACGACACGGCGCCCGGAGCGTGCGATTCCCCGGGAATATCCGGGCCGCTGGAGCGTCTTGACTAGAGTCCGATCGGAACTACCCGGAAAGGAACTGCGATGAAGAGAGCCTCAGTTGTGCTCGTCGCCGTCGCGCTCGCGCTGTTCGGCCTGACTGCGTGCGGAGACGACGATGACGACGACGCCACCACGGCGGCCGAGGAGACGACCACCGAGGAGGCCGCCGGGGGCGGCGGCGGGGGCGGCGGGACGATCGACATCTCAGCGGCGGCCGAGGGCATCGCATACGACCAGGATGCGGTCGACGCCGCTGCCGGCACCGTGACGGTCAATTTCGACAACCCCGCGGCGACCCCGCACGACGTGGCGGTCGAGGACGAGAGCGGCAGCCAGATCGGCAAGACCGACGTGATCTCCGAGTCGACGGCCTCAACGACCGTGGACCTGCAGCCGGGGAACTACACGTTCTTCTGCACCGTTGACGGGCACCGCGAACAGGGCATGGAAGGGACGATCACGGTCAACTAGCGACGGCGAAGGCGCGCGGGTCCTGCCCGCGCGCCTGCCCTTCTGCCTTACTCGGGCAGCGCTCGGCCGACCGAGTCGGCGACGCAGCAGGGCTTCTCGTTGTCCTCGACTTCCAGCGTGAAACGGGTGACTATCTGCCACCAGCCGCCGCCGACGTCCTCGACCTCGACGACCTCGGCGCTGGCCCTGACCTTCGCGCCGGCAGGGACCGGAGCCGGGAAGCGCACCTTGTTCCAGCCATAGTTGACGCCGAGCTTGAAGCCGGTCGACTGCAGCAGGTCCTTTCGGAACCCGTCGATCAGCGACAGCGTCAGGTTGCCGTGCGCGACCGTCGTCCCGAACGGGCTCTCGGCTTTGGCGCGCTCGACGTCCACGTGGATCCACTGGTCGTCTCCTGACAGCTCGGCGAAGGCGTCTATGTCCTTCTGGGTGACCTGCCGCCACTCGCCGGGCCCGATCGTCTCTCCGACGAGTCCCTTGAGCCCCTCGATCCCCTCTACCTGCACGGCGGTCACGCCGAGCAGCCTACCGAGCAGACGCATTTGTACAGCGACCGGACGCTACAGATCTTGTGAAAGGGCTATAGATACGGCTTGACAGCGGGCCTTGATGCTTCCTAGAGGGCCCCCGACTGACGGATTGAGAGGAGACATACGAATGCGAGGTCTCATGACCAAGAGGTTCCTCGCCGCCAGCGCCGGTCTGGTTCTCGTTCTCGGCGTCGCGGCCTGCGGAGACGATGACGATGACGACGGTGGTGGAGGCGGTGGAGAGGCGACGCTCGACCTGACGATCGGGGACTCGATCCCGCTCACGGGCGACCTTTCTGACTTCGGGCCCCCGGGCCAAAAGGCCGCTGACATGGCCATCGTCGAGATCAATAAGGCAATCGATCAAGCGGGTGTGGATCACACCGTCAACATCGTGCACGAGGACAACGAAACCAACCCGCAGGCGGCGGTGCAGGCGGCCCGGAAGCTCGTCGACTCCGACGGGGCCTCATGCCTTGCCGGCGCCTGGGCATCCGCCGACACGATCCCGACGGCTCAGTCCGTTTCGATCCCTGGCGGCGTCCTGCAGATCACGCCGGCCTCGACCGCCGATGAGATCACCGACATCGATGACGACGGGCTGCTCAACCGCACCAGCCCGCCGGACAGGTTCCAGGGTCCGACGCTCGCGCAGGTCATCGGAGACGACCTGGGTAGCGCGGAGGGCAAGGTGGTGAACATCGGAGCCCGCAACGATCCATACGGCGAGGGCCTCGCCGGCACCTTCAGCGATGCCTGGGAGGAGCTGGGGGGAACAATCGGAGCTGAAGTCCTCTACGAGCCCGAGCAGCCAAGCTACAACTCCGAGGCTGCGGAGATCACCTCCGGCAATCCCGATGTAATCGTGATCATCGATTTCCCGGAGACCTTCATCAAGGTCGCGCCGGCTCTCGAGCGAACCGGCAACTGGGATCCGACCAAGGCATGGGGCACGGACGGCCTGTACTCGGGTGACCTGGCGGCTGACATCGGCGCCTCAGGCGAGGGATTCCGCGGGACGTTCCCCGGTGCTCCCGAGGGTGTGGAGCAGGCTGCTGCCTTCGACGAGTTGTGGAACGAGTCGGAGCCGAGGGACGTCGAGCGCCTGGCGTTCGATGCCCAGCAGTTCGACGCCGTGATGCTCTGCTACCTGGCAGCCGTGGCCGCTGGATCCACGGACGGACAGGAGATGGCGGACGCGGTGGTGGACCTGAGTGCTCCGGGCGGTACCGAGTACACCTGGGAGCAGCTCCCCGAGGCGATCGATGCGCTTCAGAATGGAGACGACATCGACTATCAGGGAGCCGCCGGCTCGATCGACCTGAACGAGGATGGCGACGCCACCGGCGAGGTCTACGACCTCTACACGTTCAAGGGTGGCAGCGCTGACGTGACCGGCGAGGCCAAGGTGGTCCTCCCCGAGTAACGCAGCAAGCGAAAAGCGCAGCGAGAACGGCCGGGGCTCACCGCCCCGGCCGTTTCGTTTCAGATCCTTTCGCACCCCAAGGCGATCAGGAGATGTCGAGTCGGGCGGTTCCGCCCAGATAGAGCTCGGCGACCTTGGGGTCGTCGAGCAGCTCCCGGCCCGGGCCCTCGAATCGATTGCTGCCCAGGTCCAGGACGTAACCCCTGTCGGACATCCCCAGCGCTCGGCGCGCGTTCTGCTCGACCATCACGATCGTCACGCCGGCATTGTTGATCTCGTTCACCTTCTCGAAGATGGCCTCGACGAACGCCGGGGCGAGGCCGGCCGAGGGCTCGTCGAGCAGCAGCACGCTCGGCTCCGGCATCAGGGCCCGGCCCATGGCGAGCATCTGGCGCTCGCCGCCGCTCATCGTCCCGGCGGCCTGGGTATGGCGCTCGCCCAGCCTGGGAAAGATCTCGTATATGGCCCGAATCCGGTCCTTCGCCCGGCCGCTCTCGAGCGCTCCCATCTCCAGGTTCTCCTCGACCGTGAGGCTCTGGAAGACGTTGTCGAGCTGGGGGACGTAGCTCATCCCGCGCCGGGTGATCGAGTGGGGTGGCAGACCGGTCAGGTCCTCGCCTCGCAGTACGACTCGTCCCTCCCGCGGAGCGACCAGGCCGAAGATCGACTTGATCAGGGTCGACTTCCCGGCCCCGTTAGGGCCGATCACGGTGACGATCTCGCCCTCGTTCACGCGCAGGTCGACGTCAGTCAGGATGTCGACTTCGGGCACGTAGCCCGCGGTGAGCCCTTCGGTGCTGAGCAGCGCGCCGTTCTTCGAGGCTGAGCTCACGTCGTCGAGTCCTCCTGTGTCTCCCCCAGGTAGGCATCGATCACCCGCTGGTCGCCGCGGACCTCGTGCGGCTCGCCCTCGGCGATCACCGCGCCCTCCGCCATGACCACGACACGGTCGGAGTGGTTCATGACCACCTCCATGTCGTGTTCGATGAAGAGGAACGTCACCCCCTGCTCCTTGCGGAGCCGCTGCATGTGTTCGAGCAGCCGCTTGCCCAGTGTCGGGTTGATGCCGGCCATCGGCTCGTCGAGCAGCAGCAGCTTGGGACGCGCCATCAGCGCACGGGCCAGCTCCAGCAGCTTTCGCTGCCCTCCTGACAGCGTCCCGGCGTAGGCGTTCGCGAGCTGGGTCAGATTGAAGACCTCGAGCAGCTCCATGGACTGCTCGCGCACCTCGCTCTCGCGCGATCGCACGGCGCCGGGCCTGACGATCAGGTTCATGAACCGCTCGCCGGGCTGGTCGGGCGCCGCCAACATCATGTTGTCGATCACGGGCATCGCCGCCAGCGACTTGGTGATCTGGAAGGTCCGGACCATCCCCCGCTGGGCGATCTCGTACGGGGCGTGTCGGAAGATCGAATTTCCGTCGAAGGTGACCGCGCCGCGGTCGCCCTTGTAGAAGCCGGTGACGACGTTGAACAGCGTCGTCTTGCCCGCGCCGTTGGGCCCGATCAGCGCCGTGATCGAACCCGGCGCGATCCCGAAGGTCGCCCCGTTCACCGCCTGAATCCCGCCGAAGTGCTTGAAGACGCCGTCCACGTCCAAGAGCGCGCCGTTGCGGGCTTGGGCGGGTGCGCTCTTGGCGGCCGGGCTACTCACCGAGCACCATCTCCTCCTTCTTCCCGAACAGCCCCTGCGGGCGGAACGCCATCAGCCCGATAAGCAGTAGCCCGGTGATCGCCAGTCGCAGAGCGGCGATCCTGGTCTCGGTGAAGGGCGGGTCCGGGAGGTCGATGAAGCGGGTTCCCTCGAGCACGAACCAGAACAGGATTGCGCCGACCGCGACTCCCTTGTAGTTGGCGAGACCGCCGAGGATCAGCACGCTGAATGCGAAGAAGGTGACTAGGGGCTCGAAATTGATCGGGTAGACGGCGGCCAGGTTCAGGGCGAAGAAGAAGCCCCCGATCGCCCCGAGGGTCGCCGAGAGGGCCAGAGACTGAAGCTTGAAGCGGAGCGTGCGCTTGCCGAGCGCCATGGCGGCATCCTCGTCCTCTCGGACCGCGCGTAGGACCCTTCCCCACGGAGTGTTGGTGAAGTAGGTCAGCGCGAATGTGGCCGCGATCGCCGTGGCCCACACGACGAGCAGCAGCGGGAAAAGGTCCTCCGGGTCGCTCCAGAAGAAGACGAGGTTGTCGTTGATCCAGTCCGAGGCCTCGCGCCACTCGTTGAAGTAGCACAGCGTCGGATCGTCCTCCGCGCAGGAGATGCCCTGGTTGCCGCCGGTGAGTCCACGAGCGTTCTGCGCGAAGATTCGCACCACCTCCGCCATGGCGATGGTCGCGATCGCAAAGTAATCGGCCCGCAGGCGCAGGGCCGGCAGGCCGACTAGCAATCCGAAGGCGATCGTGATCAGCACCGCGAGCGGCAGTGCAAGCCAGAAGTTGATCTCGGCCTTGACGGTCAAGATGGCCATTGCGTAAGCGCCCACCGCCATGAACGCGGCCTGGCCGAAGTTGACGATGCCGGTGAACCCGACGTTGACCTGCAGCCCAAGGGCGAGGAGCGTGTAGATCCCGGCGATCACGCCGACGCCAATCCAGAACGCCGGCTCGGTGAGGGCCTCGAAGGTGACGGCGAGGGGCGCGACCGAGGTCGGATCCACGCTCATATGGCTTTCGCCTTCCCGAAGATTCCTTGCGGCCTGATGATGAGCACGACCACCAGCACGACGAACCCGACCGCGACCTTCCAGCGTGCGTCGATCAGCAGGGTCGACCACTCGGTCATGACTCCGAGCACCATGCCGGCCGCCAGCGCTCCAAAGGCGTCACCGATCCCTCCCAGGATCACCGCCGCGAAGATGGGCAGGAGCAGCTCGAATCCGAGCTCCGGCCGGATATTGGTCGTCGCGGCGGCCATCACGCCCGCCAGGCCGGCCAGGGCGCCTGAGAAGATCCAGGTGTAGAGGATCACCCGCTTGGTGTCGATTCCGGACGTCTCCGCAAGATCGAGGTCATCCGAGAGAGCCCTCATCCGCTTTCCCAGCAGCGAATACCGGAGCATCAGGCCGACGGCCGCGATCACGACGATGCCGACGACGATCACGATCAGCTCGGTCTCTCCCACCCGCAGTCCCAGGAATTCCACGCTCGAGGTGTTGTCGACGTCGAGCGAGCGGATCTCGGTGCCCCAGAACCATTGGATGACCGCGCGCAGAAGGAAGGCGAGGCCGATCGACATCAGAATCAGCTGCAGGAAGCCGGCCCGGCGCCTGCGCATCGGGCCCCACAGCGTGCGCTCGAACAGCAGCCCGAGCAGCGCGGTCGCCGCCATCGCCCAGAAGACCGCGACCACCAAGGGCGCGCCCCAGGTCACGTTGACCAGGTAGGCCATGTAGGCCCCGAAGGTGAGGAAGTCCCCGTGGGCGAAGTTGGTCAGCTTGAGGATCCCGTAGACGAGGGTCAAGCCGACCGCGCCCAGCGCGTAGATAGCGCCAAGGGAGAGCCCGTTGACGGTGGTCTGGAGGACGTCGTGCAGCCCTTCGCCGATCACGAGGGCGATGAAGATCGCGATGAGGATCAGGCTCGCCGCCAGAGCCGGGCTCTGCCTGAGTCTCTCCTCCAGCCGCCCCCGCATCGCGGTGGGCGCGGCGTCGGTCAGATGACCGGCCTCCATCACCGGGGTGTCTATCTCATTCGGGGCTTCGGGGACACCGCGGCCGGTCCCTACCGGCGGGGGTTTGCTCCTAAGCCGCGGCGCCAGAAACCGCGCTCCGTCGGCGTACATGTGCGCTGAAAGTCACACACGGGCCGGTTCTGCCACTATTCAATGCACGACGGGGCGGTACAAACGGCTAGATCGGAAGAAAGCGGGGCTCGGGGATGGAACGCAAGGATCGCGAATGGCGAGGTGGGGGCGGCATGAGAGCTGGACGAGTGTTGGTCGCAGTCGCGGTGATGGCGGTGAGCCTCGTCGCTGCGTCCTCGGCCTCGTCAGCGCGCCTGGGTGAGCCTCCCGTGATCACGGGCGTTGCGGAGGTCGGCAGCACGCTGACCTCCAGCGCCCCCGGCGACAACGGCCGCTACAGATGGCAGCGCTGCGATCCCGACGCCGCGGCCTGCGCGGACGGGGACAGAAATGACCCCGATTGGGTCGACATCAACGGCGCCGACGCCAAGAGCTACACGATCCCCGCCGCGGATCACGGCTTCCTGATCCGGGTGCTCTCCAAGGACACGAAACTCGGGACGCAGTTCTCGGCCTCGGCGTCCGTGGGACCTGTGTTCGGCGTCGTCGAGCCTCCCGCCGAGGAGGACGTGCCGCAGCACGGCGTCCAGGTGATCGCCGAGCTCACGGGCGGAAGCATCCGCTTCAAGCCCCCCGGGCAGACTGGCTTCAACCCACTCACAGAGACGACGCCGATCCCCGTCGGCTCGATCGTCGACGCTCGCAAGGGCGTTATCAGCGTCACCGCCGCTACCGGCGCCCTCGGCGACACGACTAAGGACCAGAAGTTCAAGTACTCCAAGGGCCTGTTCAAGGTGCTGCAGACGCCCGCCGCCAACTCACTCGCGATCGCCAAGCTGATCGGGAAGCTGGGCTGCAAGTCCAAGGGCAAGGGCGGCAAGAAGGCCTCGGAGGCGCTAGCGACGACCTCGCGCAAGCGGCGGCGGCGGCGGCTCTGGGGCAGCGGCAGAGGCCGCTATGGGACGCGCGGTAAGGGCGGCACCGGAAGCGTCGTCGGCACCAAATACCTGACGGTCGAGAAGTGCGGGGGCACCCTGTTCAAGGTTCCGCCCCAGCCTGGCGAGGGTCACGGGATCAGCGTCGACCCCAAGGGCAAGAAGAAGCCGATCTTCCTCGCTCCCGGCGAGAGTTACTTCGCGAAAGCGCCCTGATCCGCGGGCGGCCTCGTCGCGGTCGGCGCCCAGACCCTGATCTCATCCGCTCTTCCGCGAACCGCCATCGAGTCGACGAACTCCAAGACTGAGTCGTCGGCCAGCAGCGCCCGCGTCGAGTCCGATACGAAGAGCTGGTGCCCGGTGCCCTTGGTCATCCCCTCAAGCCGGGCGGCGGTGTTGACCGTGTCCCCGATAACGGTGTAGTCGAGCCGCTTGCTCGAGCCCAGGTTTCCGGCCATGCCGGGCCCGCTGTTCAGCCCGATCCCGATCTGAAACTGCTCGTCGATTTCGTGCTCGCGCATCCACTCGTTGACGCGAGGGAGTCGCACGGCGAGCATCTCCTGCGCCGACGCGAATGCCCTTTCGGCGTGGTCCTCGTACTCGATCGGGGCGCCGAAGACAGCCATGATCCCGTCGCCCATATAGGCGATCAGCGTGCCGCCGTGCTCCATCACGGCATCGGTCATCTCCTCGTGGTAGCGGTTGAGGATTTCGAGGACTTCCCCTGGGTCGCGCACCTCCGAGAAGGTGGTGAACCCGCGGATGTCGCTGAACATCACGGTCACGGTCACCCGCTGGCCGCCGAGGCGCAGGTCCTCGTCGGTGCGTGCCAGGACCTGGCCGACGACCGCTTCGGGCACGAAGCGCGCGAACGTGTCCCTGACCCGTTGCCGCTCGTAGGTCTCCAGGAGGTAGTAGACGACCACGGAGCCGACGACCGATAGGCCCAGGGCCAGCATCGGGTAAACGACCGGCATGATCAGGCCGGAGTTAAAGGCGATCTGGTTGAGGATCAAGTAGACGATCCCGCCGCCGAGGGCCAGGCCGAGGCCTCGGAGGGGTGAGAGCCGGTAGCTGGCGACGGGAGCGACGAGTCCCATGATCCCGATCAAGAGGATGTCCCAGCCCAGCGAGAGGGACTGCAGCGGGAATCCCTCCAGCGCGGTCGCGATGCCGTTCGCCTGGATCTCGGGCCCGGCCATCAGCTCGTCCTCTCCCGTCGTCGCCGTCGGCTTGACGTCCTTCAGGCTGGGGTCCGAGGCACCGATCACCACGATCTTGTCGCTGAAGGTTCCGGGGTCCACCTGCCCGTTGAGCACGCGGGAGAAGGGGACCGACGGATAGGTCTCGGGGCCGCCGGCGAAATCGATCCAAGCCTTCGGGCCACCCATGTCTCCCTCTGTGATCTCCTCGCCCTCGGCGGTCTCGGTGGAGGCGATGGGGAACGTCTCGAGTCCACCGACCGAGAACGGGAAGCGCCGGATGACCCCGTCGGAGTCCTCTCCGAGCTGGGTGTTTGCGCCGCGTGCGCCGATGTCGTCGAGCAGGTCCTCACCGCCGAGGGCCCCGCTCTCACCGAACTGGTTCGGCTGGGTGTCCGCTAGCACCACCGTGCCCGGCCCGGCCCTCGCGACGGCGCTGACCAGCGCGTTGTCCTCAGCCAGCTTGGTCCGCTCGCGGAACTCGACGTCATAGGCGATCGCCTTCGGCTCATCACGGCTGATCGCGTCGATCACCTGTCCGTGAAGCGAACGCGGATAGGGAAAGCGGATGTCCAGCTCCTGAGCCGTGGTGTCGTCGATAAGCACCAGGACGATGTCGTCTCGGGGCTGATCGTCCCCGCGAATCGAGAAACGGGCATCGACCGTGTTCAGCTCCGTCTCCCCCATCACACCCGCCGCGTAGCACGCGATCGCGATGGCGGCAGACGCGAGGCCGACCACAGCGAGCAGCTTCCCGTAGGCGCTGGTTCGGCCCCTTGATACCACCGTTCACAGGCTCCGGATGGAGCGACGCGGGCTCACAGCCCCGCCTCACGCTTCGCGGTCTCCTGGGCCCGATAGGCCGCCACCGCGCGGCCCCGCAGCTCGGGCGAGGGCTGTGAGGTGAAGTCGTCGGTTACCAGCTCCATGAGCTCGTCGAAGCCCATGCGCCGGCTACCCACCGCCGCCCAATCGAAGCCGTAGATGCGCCGAACCAGGTCGACATCCCCTTCTCCCATACGCCGTACTAAATCACGACGCGAGTAATGACGCCTGCGCTGATTCCGGCCTCAACCGCCCTCGCCGGCCTGCTCGACGGCCAGGAGCGCCACCTCATAGCGCTCCACCGAAGCCGTCTCGCCGGGCCCGGTTACCTCCTCGCGCACGCGCGTCGCCTCCCCCTCGCCCGCCTGCAACGCCTCCTCGTCTGCCCAGAGCGAGATTACGACGATCGTTCCACTCTGCCGGTCGGCGAGAAGCGCGACGCCCTTCATGTCTTCGGTCTGCCCGAACTCGGTCGGCAGGACCTGCTTCTTTTCCTCCAGGGCCTGATCTATCGCCTCGGGCGCCGCGCCCTCGTAGCGGGTTACACGAGCATGCATG
>JAJTCK010000123.1 GCA_021323175.1 Solirubrobacterales bacterium
CTGACGCTGACGCTGATCCGCGGCAGCGACAGCCGTGCCCACATGGAGCTGGACCAGGGCGAGGGCTCCGAGCAGCCGGTCGCTGCAGGCTGACCCCGCACCATCTCCCTCCGGCGCGAGGACCCGCCGGCCCCTTTCCCCCGGGGGCCGGCGGGCGGCGCCGCGCTGAAATTTGGACCTGTCGGACTACGAGACGGCGACCAGCAGGAAGGCGACCACCAGGGTGCCCACCACGATGCCCAACGCGTAGGCGAGCACGATGGTGCCGCGGTCAAGCTTGTCGCTGGCCAGCTGCTCGATCAGAGCGGTCATTCGGGACTCCTCTTCTTCAGGCCTGCGGGGTTAGCTGACGGGCTGGCGCCGAAGAGGCCGCGCCTCGGACCGCCTGGTCCGATTCGCCCCGGTGCTTCCTGGTTCCCCCGCTCTCGCGCGCTCGCGCGCGCTCGATTAGGCGGTTTACGGTCGTCACCCTAACCAACTTCGATGACGATGTGGCTACCCCGTCGCCGCGAGCTGCCCGCAGGCCGCGTCGATGTCCCGGCCCCGGGTCAGGCGGACGGTGACCGGCTGACCGCGCTCGGCGAGCGCGGCACGAAACGCCTCGATCGCCTTCGGCGTGGATCCCTCGAACCCCGAGGCGGTGGGGTTGTAGGGGATCAGGTTGACCTTGAAGACCTTCGGGTCGAGGATCTCGGACAGCCGGACCGCGTGCTCGTGGCGGTCGTTGATACCGCCGAGCATCACGTATTCGATGAAGACCTTCCGGCGGCGCACCCGGTGGTGCTCAACGCAGGCCTCGAGCACGTCGTGCAGCGGGTAGCGGTCGTTGACCGGCATCAGCTCCGAGCGCAGCGCCTCGTCGGGGGCGTGTAGCGAGAAGGCCAGGCGGATCGGCATCTCTTGTGCGGTCAGCGCCTCGATGCCAGGGATCCAGCCGACGGTTGAGATGGTGGTGCGCCGGTGGGTGATGCCCAGGTCGGGCAGCCGCTCGCAGGCGGTGAGGACCTCGTCCAGGTTCATCATCGGCTCGCCCATCCCCATGAAGACGCAGTGGTCCACCGGCTCGATGCGGCGGAAGTGGAGCGCCTGGTCCAGGATCTCCGAGGCGGTCAGGTTGCGGCCGAACTTCATCTGCCCGGTCGCGCAGAAGCTGCAGGTGAGGGGGCACCCCGACTGCGAGCTGACGCAGACCGAGCGCCGCCCGTCGCGGAAGCGCATCAGCACCGCCTCCAGCGGCTTGCCCCCGGCGGTCGTGAACAGCGCCTTGCGGGTCCCGTCGTCGGCCGTGGACTCGGTCGCGAGCGCCAGCGCCGACAGCGGCACGCGCTCTGCCAGCCGCTCGCGCAGCCCGGCCGGCAGGTTCGTCATCTCGCCGTAGCCGCGCACCCCCTTGGCCGCCCACTCCCAGACCTGTTCGGCCCGGTAGCAGGGCTCGCCGGCGTCCGCCAGCTCCTTCCGAAGCAGCGTCAAATCCATGCGGCGAGTGTAGGAGCGGCTCTGGCCTCTGGGCCAGCGAGTACCCTTGAGTGAGATTCGCGGTCGGCTCTCCTTCCCTCTCCCCTCACGCGAACGGCAGCACCCGCCATGACGAGAGGGTCCGGAAAGGCAGACATGCCCACCAGCGAGACCCCCCACAAGACCAGGCGGATCGAGGAGCTGACCGCCGAGGCCGAGCACGCGCGTCGCGCGTACGACCTCTACAAGGCCAAGGTCTACAGCTCCAGGCCCACCAGCCCGGGCCGGCTCCGCGAGCTGAAGCGGGAGTCCGAGATCGCGCAGATGCGCCTGATCCGCGCTCGCGGGGAGGCCTGAGGCATGGGGAACGGAGCCACCGTGACGAGCTGGACCTGCGAGCGCTGCGAAGTCACCACCAGTTGGATGCCGGGCGTCGAGGTCCCGCGGCTGCCGCCGAACTGGAGCGAGCATTCAGGGGTCCTCTACTGCCTGGGGTGCCAGCGCGAGCTCGCCGGCGAGGACGGCGTGGCGTCGCTGCCCGAGGATGCTCCGGCCGACGACAGGCGCAAACAGCACTCCCATTCCCGGATCGCCTTCGAGATCGGCCGCGACCCCGAGCGGCCCGACCAGCAGATCGCCAAGGTCTGCCGCACCTCGGTCGTCGCGGTGCGCCGCGCCAGGGAGCGGATCGGCAGCCCGAAAGTGACCGCAAAGTCCCAAGGAGCCTGACCGCGCCGTCGTCTGGGGGCGATGCTGCTAGCGTCATCGGCGTCGGGTGGCCGCCGCCACGCGGTCCCGCCGCCCGAGAGGTTCTGGTTTCTCCCTGTGCTTCGCAGAGTGTCGGGGGTTTCTGAATCTCCCCGAATCACTCATAAGGAGCAAGCACTACATGTCATCGAAGTCATTCGCCGAGCTCGGCGTGACGCAGCCCGTCGTGGGCGCGCTCGCCAAGCGCGGAATCACTGAGCCGTTCGCAGTCCAGCGACTCGCAATCGAAGATGTCCTGGCCGGACGAGACGTCCTGGTCCAGTCGCCGACGGGATCGGGCAAGACCCTGGCCTTCGGCGTACCCATGGTCGACCTGATCGCAGCCGAGGCCCGCCGCCCCGCGGCGCTCGTCCTCGCCCCCACCAGGGAGCTGGCCGAGCAGATCGTCGACGAGATGACCGAGATCGCCCATTCGCGCGCGATCAAGGTCGCACCGGTCTTCGGAGGGGTCGGAATCCCGGCTCAGGCCCGCAAGGCCGCCAAGGCCCACATCGTGGTGGCCACGCCCGGCCGCCTCGAGGACCTGATGCAACGGGGCGACATCACGCTCGGGCACATCCGGATCCTGGTCCTCGACGAGGCCGACCGCATGCTCGACATGGGCTTCAAGCCCCCCGTCGACCGCATCGTCAGCCAGATGCCGAAGGACCGCCAGACGCTGTTCTTCAGCGCCACGCTGGAGGGAGCGGCGGGCCAGCTCGCCAAGAGCTACACCCGCGACGCCGTTCGCCACGTGCATGCGCCGAAGGTCGACAAGTCGATCGTCGTCAAGCACCGCTTCATCCACACCAGTCACGACGCGAAGCTGGACGCGCTGGTCGGCGAGCTGAAGGAGGCAGAGCGAGGCCGCACCCTGGTCTTCGTCCGCACCAAGCGCGGCGCCGACCGGCTGGTCAAGAAGCTCAGCCGCCACTCGATCCGCGCCGAGGCGATGCACGGCAACAAGTCGCAGAACCAGCGCCGCCGGGCGCTCGCGAACTTCGAGCGCGGCGACTCCCAGACGCTCGTCGCGACCGACGTGGCCGCGCGCGGGATCGACGTCGAGGACATCACCCACGTCATCAACTTCGACGCCCCGGAGGACCGCGACTCCTACGTGCACCGGACCGGCCGCACAGGCCGCGCCGGAGCCTCGGGCGTCGCAGCAAGCTTCATCCTCCCCGACCAGGACCACGAGATGGCCAAGGTCGCAAAGGACCTGGGACTGCACCGCGAGTTCGCGGAAGGGCGTCCGGCTGGACGCCCCGCGCCCCAGGGGCAGAGGAATGGACACGCCGCTCGCAAGCACTCCGGAGGGGGCTCCCGCAACGGCGGGAACTCACGCAGCGGAGGCTCTCGCCACGGAGGCGCGAGCGGCAAGAGCTTCAGCAAGACCTACGGGTCCGTGGGCGGCGGGCGGGGCGGCGGCAGCCGCGGCCGCAGGCGGCGCAGCCGTTAAGCGCCGGACTTCGCGCGTCGGCGCGCGGTTCGCACGCGGTCGGTCTGGCTCAGCTCGACCTTCCGCAGGCGGACCGCGTCCGGCGTCACCTCGACGCACTCGTCCTCGCGCAGGAACTCCAGGGACTGCTCTAAAGAGAGCCGCCTCGCGGGTACGAGCCGAACGGTCTCGTCGGCGGAAGCAGCGCGCACGTTCGTCTGCTGCTTCTCCTTGATCGCGTTCACGTCGAGGTCGGTGTTGCGCGCGTTCTCGCCGATCACCATCCCCTCGTAGACCTCCTCGCCGGGGCCGACGAAGAGCGTTCCGCGCTCCTGCAGCCCGAAGAGCGCGAAGGACGCGGTCCGCCGGGGCCGACGAAGAGCGTCCCGCGCTCCTGCAGCCCGAAGAGCGCGAAGGACGCCGTGCGGCCGACGCGATCAGCGACCAGGGAGCCGGTGGGGCGGACCGTCAGCTCTCCCGCCCACGGTTCCCAGCGGTCGAAGACGTGGTGCATCAGGCCGGTGCCGCGGGTCTCGGTCAGGAACTCGGTGCGGAAGCCGATCAGCCCGCGCGCCGGGACCAGGTACTCCAGGCGCACCCAGCCG